>JBEMAY010000019.1:0-52157 GCA_040274765.1 Psychrobacillus sp. | reverse complement strand
CTAAAGTTGACTTATCGCTCGCTTTTTCTACGGACCATATTATTTATTAGCTAATATACATTTGATTATTTAAATTAACCAATAAAACTCCACCATTTCTTAGGGGTTGGCTCTAGTGGTTCTAATAGTATAACCTCTTTATTTTCTATAATCCTAGCATTATTTTCTAAAAAGATATCAACTGTTTCTGATCTCTTATGCTTTTCCAAATAACATAGTCCTGCATCAAATAAAAAAGGTCTAGTTTTCCTACTATGTACATCAGAACCATACGTATGGATTAAATTACACTCTATTAGTTGCATGGAGGTTTTTTGAATATTTCTTCCGAAGTGACCAGCTAAGCTACCAGCTGTTATCTGAGAGATTGCGCCATGATTAATAAGTTTTAGTAGTCTACTCGGTTTTTCTGCTATAGCTTTGTTTCTCTCCGGATGTGCAATAACTGGCACTTTCCCCATACTTAGAAGTTCTTGGATAATAGCTATAGTATAGTTAGGAACAATGGATGAAGGCAGCTCAATGAGAACATATTTCGAGTTCGCCAATGATAATGCTTTCCCTTCTTTCAATTGCTCTAGAATGGAATCTCCGATTCTTATTTCCTGTCCTAAATGTAACTTTATTTGCAAATTCAATTTAGATAATTCTTCCTTAACTGCATTGTAATTTTCCATCACCACTTCTTTCTTCAAGTTATACTGCGGATGATATGCATGTGGTGTGACAACAATATCAGTAATCCCTTCTTTCTCCGCCTGATGTAACAAACCAAGTGATTCCACCATGGACTCAGGACCGTCATCAACACCTGGAAGAATATGCGCGTGGATATCTACCATAATATAACCTCCATTAATTTTTAGTAGAAAAACGAGTGATTAGGATAATTCCCAATCACTCTTCAGCTCCATAATATTGATAGTAATAATGATCTTTTTGAAGGACATAATTATTTAAAACTACTCCTAAAATATTAGCCTTCGAAGTAACCAAAGCTTCCTTAGCCTTTACAAGTGTATCCTTTTCTGTTTTTCCCGCACTTAACACAATAACTGTTCCATCACATAAATTGGATAATATTTGTGCGTCAGTAACCGATAATACAGGAGGCGCATCAAAAATAATCATATCGTATTTTTCTTTTAAGTCTGCAATTATCTTTTCCATCATATTAGAACCAAGCAACTCAGCTGGATTCGGAGGTATTGGACCACAAGTAATAATATCCAGGTTCTCTACCTCATCATGCTTAACAACTTCCTCAAGATTAGCTTGACGAGTAAGCAAATTCGAAAGACCCAAAGTGTTAGTTAGATGAAAAGTATAATGTACAGTAGGCTTGCGCATATCCCCATCAATTAAAAGCACTCGCTTTCCTTCCTGAGCAAAAACTACAGCACTGTTTGCTGCTACCGTAGATTTCCCCTCACTAGGTGAGGCGGAAGTAAATAGCATTGTCTTTAATTCCCTATCCGGCATCGAAAAATTGATATTTGTTCGCAATGTTTTAAATTGCTCCGAAACGATTGCTTTTGAATTGGCTGTGGTTATCAACTTTCTAGCTGCAGTCAATAAAGTTTTATTTTTCGTTTTACTATTAGACATTTCACAACCTCTTTCGTCTATCGATTACTTCTAGTTGAGATCCTTGAAGATCTTTTTCGGTTATATTGCTAATTAACCCCAATACAGGTAAGTTTAATATCTCTTCTATATCTTCCTCTGTTTTTACAGTTGTATCTAAATACTCTAATAAAAAAGCAAGTCCGACTCCCAACATCATCCCAATTACCGCTGCTATTGCCATGTTTAACATAGGATCTGGCTTAACTGGAGAAGGATTATCCCCAAGTATAGCCGGGGTTAACACACTGACATTGTTTACTTGCATGAGCGTTTTTATCTGCGTTTGGAAAACCTCCGCAGTTTTATTTGCTATATCTACTGCTCTTTGAGGATCAGGATCCTGGACTGTAATATTAACTACTTGGGAATCCTCCGCATTGCTTACTGTAATCTTATTAGTTAAAGCTGCGGCAGTTGTATTTAAATCCAACTCATCGATTACTAATGACAAGATTGCTGGACTTTTAATTATTACATTGTATGTATTAATAAGTTGAAGATTTGTCTGTATATCTTGTGAACTAAACGAATTTACTTCTGTTTTTTCTTGACTCACTAAAATCTGTGTTGATGATTGATATATGGGGGTTAAAACAAAATAACTAACTATCGCACTAATAGCTAAGGCAATTATCGTCAATATAACAATTAAGGATAATCGTTTCTTAATTGTTTTAAAAATATCTTGAATCGTTATTGTTTCTTTCATTCAAATTGATAACTCCTTCTATCTTTTATTACTAAATTAGGTTCTGCTAAAAAGTTTCTATTATTCTATCATATACAGTATTGCGATAACTACTAATATCATTCTCCCTAAATAATGGGTTTATCGAGTTATTGCTGACCTCTTTTAGCTACCTACCACTTTTTTCATTATGCTATCTCGCCGTGCTTTCTTTCTAGCCTCATATTCTTTTTCCATAGCTTTAGCCTCTGTCTTATCAAATCCATTTTCCGCTAAATCTTTTTCTACTGCGCTTAAAACTGCATCAAATACTTTGTCCGTATTGCTTTCTAAATCCTTAGCAGCGGCCATATACTTGTTGTAAAAATAGCCAAGATCAATCTTTTCACCATTAGCCTGCTTCTCTACGTATTCTTTTTTTGCTCTAACAATCAAAGCATTTACTTTAACATCCGCCTGTTCCTCTAATCCTTCTAGAGCAGGTCTATATTTTTCCTTTATTGTAGTAACCGTTGTCTCATTGGTAGAATTAGTATTTCCAGTACTAGCATCTGTTTCAGAAGAGTTATTAGTATCATCCGTTACATTATTAGAATCGGAGCTCCCACCATTGCTATTCGAAGTTTCACTTGTTCCACCAGCTACACCTTCACTACTATTTTCTACACTTGTAGCTACCCCATCTTCTTCTACTACTTCACCGTTCTCATCCATAAAAATAGTACCACCTCCTGGCAAATCTACTTTATATGGTTCTTTTTCTACTATCTCTTTAACTTCCTCATCTGCAACATCATACTCCTTGAACTTAAACACATACAGTAAGTAACTGCCACCTGCAATGAGTAGAACAAGGACAATAATAGCAAATATTTTTAGCTTCTTCATAATAAAAACACCTCCCAAAAAAGTAACCTTAGTTTAGCATGATAAATATTTTAATAGTACATAAAGTAGCAACATTATGTATAAAAACCCACCACTTTTCACACGTGGTGGGTCTTATAGATTAGCAACTTATTTAAAAGTAATGGTAAAATCCACATTCATAGGCACACCATTGTTTACTGTCAAAGGAAGAGAAATAGTCTCTCCTTTTACGTCATCCAATGAATCTGCCTCCGGAGCCTGAGCTTTAATGTAAGCCAGCCCTTCTGGTGAAAGAGGAGTGAAACCATTAACATGAGTTACACCCAATTGACTAACCACATTATTAAATAGATCTACCCCTAAATAATTCGCTATATCCTCAGGTTTTGCATCTGCTTTAACTTCAACAGTTAAAGCATTGAGTCCAGTGGATTCAATTGTAGCGATATTGCTTTGAGCAGCATTTAAAGTAGTAACTAGGGTCGAAATTTTCGTATTAAGGATTTCTTGCTGAATAGGGTTAGTTGTATTATCAATTGCATTTTTGACTTTAGCAACCTCCTCTAGCAAAGCCGCAATGAACGGATTATTCGTTGCAGATGGCAGGCGACTTAATAGAGCATCAATTTCATTGTACGAGGCTTGAGCCTCTTCAAGTTTACCTGTATTTAAAAAGTCCTTAATTTTAACAGTTTCCATATAAATTGTAACTGGAATCATTAGCTCCGCTCTTTTAGCGTCAGCTGGTTTTTTATATTGCTCTAATAATAAATCACGAGCCGCTTTACCGGAAAATCTATATAAGATAGCTGTTCTACCTTTTAATTGGTAGGATAATTTATGATATTCTTTTTCAACTGCGGCAAAATCATTCCTAGATTGAGCACTTTTAATATTTTTCATAATAGGGTCGAGATATTTTGTCGCATAATTATAAGCATCAATATACGGAACTAATCCTTTTGAAACTTTTTCATTGTAAAGCGCATCTAAGTCTCTTAGATAACTTTGCTTTTGAGAAGAAGAATAGGTAGATGAATTTATCAGATTCCTAGTTTGCTGATAATTCTTCTTTGCACTATTTAGTGACGAGTATAACGATTGACTTGTTACTAATTTGTTTTCTAAAGCTGGATAGACGTAATGCGTCGTGCTACGATTCAATTCAGCTTTTGTTGCCTCAAAGGATCGATTCACCTTTGATGTATCCCCATAAGCAACGGATGAAAATGATAGAACTGAAGATGTTAACAATACTGTTGCTGCTGCTTGCTTCCAAAATCTACCTGTCATATTACTCCTCCTCTTAACTAATAGTAAAATTTCGTTGAGAATTACCAATATATTTCAACAACTTCATACTACTATCCGTTTCGACAAAATTCAAACAAAAACTCCATAATTTCACAATTTTAATACCATTTATATGTATATTTTTAATTTTTTTAGTACTTTTATACTTATTTTATAAGTGTTGAATAGGCTTAATTTTACTCCTAAATGATTATAATCTATAAATTTAATTTTAGTAATTAGTAGTATATACAACTTTAAAGATTATTTTAGGAATAAAACTCATTCCTTTTTACCAATTTAAACCATATAATGAAGAGGATTGTAAAAGTTGAGAGGAGTAATACTTTGAAAAAAATCACCATGATCTTCATCTTGTTTATTTTACTATTATCTACCTTCACTACTGCCTCTGCCGCTACATTGTTTAAGGATGTAGATGATACCCACCCTGACAAAGCCGCCTACGATTTTCTTGTTTCGAAAGGTCTTATCGTTGGGAACACGACTAGTAATTTTGGAGTCCATAAGGAAATAACTCGATTAGAGGCTGCCGAGCTACTTGTTGAAGCATTAAATATCGATACCAAAAAGCAATTTGATGTACTCATATCAGATTTTGATCGAGATCACCCAAGCTATCCAATAGTAGCTGCTTTAGTTGAAAAAGGAATCATGAATCTCGATGGCGATAATGCCTTTAATAGGGATCAGCCATTTACTCGTGGCGAGGCTGCCGTTTTTCTTGTTCAAGGCTTTGGTTTAACTGGGACGATTTCGAAGACATTCCAAGATGTACTACCGGAGTATTGGGTTTCCGATGCTATTAAAACCCTTCAATCGCACAACATTATAAGCTCGACTATAGACAATAAGTTTAGACCTCTAGAAAACGTGACGAAAGGAGATTTTGTCGTTTGGTTAGCTCGCAGTATGGAGCCAAAGCTGCGCCAGCCCCCTACTCTTGCTCCTCCTACAAAATCATGCGAGAAGCCTAGCAATAAAAAAATAGTAAAGGTAAATGTGCAGGTCACCTCCCTTTGGAAGACACCAAACGCTTATCGTGCAGTAGATAAGCCGTCTATTTCCGCTCCTGTAGATATTCATAAGTGGACACAAAATATGAGTATTAAAGAAAAATGGTGGCTAGTTAATAAAGTCGATACCCAAGCATTGTTTGGAGACGAGGTAACGATTTTAAAGACGAGTGGCAGCTGGGTCAAAATTGCGATCAAGGATCAGTACGTCCCTCACCAAAAGGAAGGCTATCCAGGCTGGGTACCTAAATCACATATTTTTGAAACAACAAAAGACTATACGGACTGCTCTATTGCCGTAGTAAACGCGAAAAGCACTACTCTCTACAGGGATATGGCAAAAAAGAATAAATACATTAGTATCAGCTACTCTACTATCCTTCCAGTAATGAAAGAGGAAGGTGATTGGCTCCATGTACAGACTCCGCAAAACGGCGTGAAGTATATGCAAAAGAAAGATGCGAAAGTTTTCAAAAACTACAAATCTATTCCGAAGCCGAGTCAAAAAGATATTGTAAACAGCGCTAAAATGTTCCTAAACCTCCCATACTTATGGGCTGGAACGTCCTCCTACGGATATGATTGCTCGGGCATCATCTATTCGGTTTATAAAAATCATGGAATTATCATTCCAAGGGATTCATTTGTTCAAGCAACAAAAGGCACGGCTGTAAAGAAAGCCAACCTCCAACCAGGAGATCTAGTATTCTTTGCTGGCAACCGAGGAAAAGGAAAGGTATATCACGTAGGGCTATATGTAGGCGACGGTAAAATGCTTCACGCACCGAGCTCTTCCTCCAAAGTAAGAATCGAGTCGATGAATGTGGGGACCTTTAAGACGAATTATGCAGGTGCTCGGAGATATTTGGATTGATATATTAAATGTTCGGGGTGAATTTATGGCTACACATGATCATTTAAGTGTTTTTATTAGCTTAATTCTTAGACATAAACCAGAAACAATAGGCATTACTTTAGATGAATTTGGCTATGCTAATGTGGAGGAATTACTAAAAGGTGTAAATAACAGCGGCAAAATGATTGATTTTCATATATTGAAAGAGATTGTGCAAACAGATAAGAAAATGAGATATAGCTTTAATGATAACCTCACATTAATCCGTGCCAATCAGGGTCACTCCATTAATGTGAAGGTTCCCATGAAAGAAGTTGAACCACCAGATTTTTTATATCATGGCACTTCTAGAGAATCGCTTAACAACATAAGATTACAAGGGATCATGAAAATGGATAGGTTGTATGTGCATCTATCCGAAGATGCCGAAACTGCATTACAGGTTGGGAGTAGACATGGTAAAGCTGTCGTTTTAAAAGTATTTTCACAACAGATGTACAAGGAAGGACACCAATTCTTCCTGTCTGAAAATAACATTTGGCAAGTTGACTTTGTACCCTCCGATTATATCAGTGAATTAGTTGAATAAAATTAAAAGGATTCGTTAGTAAAACCTCTAACTAGTTCCCTGTCCGTATATACATGAGTAACGAAATACGTACTATACTCTTCAAACTATAAGAAAATCATAGTCGAATTAATAAAAAGGATGATTATTTATGAGGTGGTTGGTAATTACTTTAGTATTTGTAATGCTTTTATTTGGTTGTAATTCAAAAGACGACGAGGATAAATATGTGTATTGGACTGAAAAAACGGAAAGTCAAATCGAACGATTAGAAGCAGCTAATATTAATTATAAAACAAAAGATCAGGAAATATGGGTAAGAGAAAAAGATATGTTTCAAGTGGTTGCATGTTGTAGCTAACAATTTTAACTACAGCTTGCACTATAAAGTGAACTTTCTTTAGGAAAACTGGGCTGTTCGTTTGTTATGTCATCTTATTAAAATACGACAATAGACAATTTAAAAAGATAGACCTCTCGCATTTAATTGTGAGAGGTCTTTTTATATGACCTAGACGCCCCTCTTAAAATTCAACAAAATTAGCCAATTTTCTACTAAATCCCTCAAAATTAACTATATTAAAATATTAAAATTAGATACTAAATGAATCATTCTTTATTTTCAATATTATTAACAAACCTTAACATTCCTCAATAAATACTTAAATAAACTTATAACATTCCTCAGTATTACAAAAAATAAAATTATCCTAATATTAGTAATATAGTTTGCATGCAGCTTATCAGAACTTTCCTATTTATTAAAAACAACGTGTCATCTAACTTGTCGTTGTTCTCCTTATGCAAGTTCTTTAAGTACTTTCCTTTGGAGTGATCATCATTTTTTATTGAGCAAATGGAACTACAACTAGCATGTACATTTTTAGAAAAGGAGGATGAAAAAGAGTGAAATAAACTCAATACATCAAATTTTCTGATATTTAATACCTTATGTGTAAAAAATTCTATGCTTAAATCCCTAATTTTCAGGTATTAAATTTCTACTATATGAATATACTTCTCTTGCAAGGAGGAGCTAACCATGAGGGTATTTATGATTCTATTTATATTTTTCTTAGCTGGATGTAGTAAACCTGTAAGCGACACTATAGTGACGATAGAAGAGGAACAAGTACACGCAGAAAAAGCACACGAAGATGAGGTGGAGATCATCAAGCATCCAACAGAGCCAACAGTCGTAGAAATACCATATGAGGATCAGCATACACAAGCTGGCTGGAAGCTCACCTTTCGAGATGAGTTTGAGAACAAGCTGGTCTCACCATCTAACTGGAACCTATTAAATAGTGGCTATAAAGATCATGGGAGATTACATCACTACTTACCAGAACAGGTAACCTCCGATTCTGGTGTTTTAAAGCTAGAGGTTAGTGATACCCCCTATCAAAGCTATCCTTATCGCTCCGGAGCCGTTACGACACAAGGGCTGCATGAGCAAATGTTTGGAAAGTATGAAATCAGAGCTAAATTCCCTAAAGGTCAAGGGCTATTCCCTGCTATCTGGCTGCTCCCTACCGACCATTCATCTTACCCAGAGATTGACATCGTGGAAATGCTTGGACAATTGCCAAATGAATTGTGGCATGTCGCTCATCAAAAAGAAGGTAGCAGAGCGTTTCATCTAAATGAACATATAGATGGATCCGAGTGGCACACGTATACGCTCGATTGGTTATCAGATGAGCTCATTTTTTATATAGATGACGAAATAACGTTTCGCACAAGTAATATTTCACATACAGAAATGTATTTACTTATGAACGTAACAGTAGGCGGTACTTGGGTTGGTGACCCAAACTCAACAACCACGTTTCCTTCCTATATGGAAGTCGATTACGTGAGAATCTACCAAAAATAATAATGTTAGAAAGAAGGATTCATTTGGATTTAATATCTATTAGTTTAACTTTCATCTTTGTACTTTATTTGGTGTTGCAGTTGAAGTATATATACAGCTCTCTGAACACCACTAAAACGAAGCTTCTTATTTTGCCAGAGAAAAAGATTTCTGTATTGATACCTGCCTATAATGAGGAGCTGGTATTAAAACAATGCTTAGACAGCTGGTTTAGATTAGATTATACAAGTAAAGAGGCCATATTTATTAATGATGGGTCTACTGATTCTACTTTAGAAGTATTGCATGAAATGCTTGATTTAGAAGTAACTTCTAGAGACTCTACTGTCCTCTTAAGCACTGGGGACATTAAAAATATTTACCTAAGTAAGAAATATCCTGACATTCTAGTTGTAGATCAGTATAATGGCGGGAAATCAGCAGCGCTTAACACAGGAATCTCGATAGCTACTGGTGAGATTGTCATCACCTTGGATGCTGACTCTATTTTAGAGAAAAATAGCTTAAATAAGATTAATGAAGCTTTCGTTAATCCACAGGTGATAGCCGGCGGCGGTATGGTCCACGTTGGACAGCTCATCAATAAGCAAGGCTTTATCAACTATTCAAAAAACTGGATTATTAAGTATCAGACATCTGGTTATCTATCATCCTTTTATGTGAGGAAGGTAACTCAAGCGAAACTAAACGTATTAAATGTTGTGTCTGGTGCGTTCGGGGCTTTCAGAAGAGATGTTCTTCAACATATTGGTGGTTATCGGGATACGCTTGGAGAGGATATGGAGATTACATTCCGGCTTCAAAAATATATGCATAAACGAAAAGCCGGAGAAAAAATGGTTTTTATCCCGGAAGCCGTCTGCTACACAGAGGTTCCAGAAAATTTTTCATCGCTTATGCATCAGCGTATTCGTTGGCAAAAAGGGTTTATAGACTGCATTAACCTATACAAAAAAGACTTTTTTACTAGCTTAGGCAAAAAGTTTTCTAGTTTTCTCTTATTTGAATCGGTTACTCTAAGCGTCATTGGAATGCTAGCAATGGTCATTCTCCCCCTTTCCATCATACTCGGAAATATATCGGGTGTTACGATCATGCTCATGGGTATCGCGTGGTTAAGCGAATTTATACTACGCTTAGTAGCGGTCCAACGAGCAGGATATTACGGCTATAAATTTTCGGTTTTCCACTGGCTGCGCATCATCCTGTTCACAATATGGGAATCAATTACCTATCGCTTTTTGGATACATTTTTCTTTACTTACGGCACTATTTTATATTTTTTCGGTAGCAGAACCAATTGGAACAAGCTGACTAGAAGTGGCGCTGTCCATTTTGAAGAAATCGAGCCTGCAAAAGTAATCGTCCACTAATTTATCTGTAGATCGTATTAAAACTACCCCAATGGAGTTTAGTATTTCTATAGTAGAAAAAGAGGTGATTGCAATGAGAGATCTATTCACTGTTATTAGTATAATTGGATTGATCCTGATGGGGTTGTTTGTTTTTGAGCCTTTTCGTACCTCACCTCCCTCACCTTCTATCACGGCAGGCGACACACCTATTTCTACTACACAGGGCTCCTATTGTTGGAGTGGAATCCTGTCTACTGCCTGTGTTAACCCAGTAGAACCGTTAGACTCTCCTACCTTGGTTTCCCCAGGCGAAGAGATTAGCATAGATTTTAGAAGGAAACCAGTTGAGGAATCCCTGAAGGTGGAGCAATTGCCGAGCGAAAAAAATGCCACTCCAATTCCGATTAAGGATCATGTCATCGTAGCTCCAAAAGAAAAAGGGCTCTATGTCTACTATTTAACAGCTTTCTGGAACAACGGAGATGGGAATTATGCTTTTTCAATTGTCGTCGAATAAAAGGAAAGAATCCATTCTAACCTATAAAATGGATTCTTGCAGCTCCTATTCCTTCACACTTGTCGGTGTTGCTTCCTTAACGATTATGACCCCATCATATGCTTCATTTGGTACCATTTCGATTGTGTAAAACATCTTCAAAAACTTGTACCAGTAACGGAAGTCATCCCCGATATTCGGCATCTTTTGCTTCTTCGAGATTATATCCTTTAACGCCTCCAACTCTCCTGCTTTTTCAAAATCCACATAGAAAATGTTGGACTCTACCTTGCTAAAGGCATCCGTTAATTCATTGTTATTTTTTACTTTATAGTTTTTACGCTCTCCACTGCCATTTTTGGACTGGAACTTGCTCTGGGTGAAGTCCGTACCAATCGCAAAGTACGCTTCTCCATATTGCTCGTCTAAATACTGTCCCATCGACTTGTAGCCTGCTAGCGAGGCAGACGTTTTTTCCACATGTCCATTATGACCGTTAAAGAATACTTTATCGTTCCCGCGGGCTGCTTCGAACTCCATAATCCATTGGAGGTTTTGGGCTAAGTACTCATCTCGAAGCTGCATATAATCCTTATCGTTTAAGAATAGCTCGGTACGCTGCTTCATGATTTGTGCGTAATGTAGGGCAAATTTGTGCGATTCTTTATTTGATTTTTCTACGTAAGCTGCTTCATTGGATTGCAGATCTTGAATAATTTCTTCTACTGTTTGATTGATCTCATTTAGCTGCTCTGTTGTTAGTTCACGCATGTTTTCATTAGAGACAGGTGTGAGCTTTGATTCGTAGTCAGTGAACGCATTTTCGTTAACCACTTTGTAATAGTCCAGCACACCTTTTTTATTGTAGTCATAGCGTTGCATGTCATTTCCGTAAAAATAGAGCTTTTCTTCCTCGCTTGCGGTTGCGTTGTAATCATGCATCCATTGAACAAGGTCGACCATTTGCTCCGTCCTATAGATAGCATAATCCAATGTATTTATTGCCTCTTCAGCTGTTCCCGTTCCATTTAAGATGAAATCATTTATTTGCTGACCACCACCAAAATCGCCCTCTATGACAAATACACGAACGTTTTCGTTTTTAATGAGCGACTCAAATACATCCTTTTTCAGCTCTTGAAACTCCACGTTCCCATGTGTCGCCTCCCCTAGTCCGATTAGCTTCACACCGTCCGGGATATCCATCGCTTCCACTGTTGAAATAAATGAATCTGCGTTATCGGCTGCTTTACCACTACATCCTGTCAATAAAACCGCAAGCAAGATAACCATCACTACGATAAAATTTCGTTCCATTTTTTAAACCGCCTTCCTTTGAAAATAGATATATCCAGAGATAAAAAATAACAAAAAGCTTCCGCCTACAACCATTAACAATCGGTCCCACGGTACGAAAAAGATATCACTCGTGTCCCCTCCGATATACATCATCAAAAATGGCTGTGCCCACGGATAGAAGGACCCAAAACGCTCGGAGTTTACAACTAGTATCGTAGGCAATGTTAAGATCACATTAACAGCAAAGGGCGCCGCAAAGCTTTTGAACATGATAGCCATCCATAGTTGTAATGCGACTAGCGGTAATGTTGCCACCCATCCTCCAACTAAGCTTTTCCATACGATTTGCATTGGGAAAGGATCGGTGAACCCCTGCATGACACCTATTAAATAAAGGGACGCAAAAAATAATAATTGAATGACAAGCACTAGCAATATTAACAATACATACTTTGCCACGAATACCTTTCCTCTTGTCACTGGCAATGCCAGCAGCTGTTTCCAGCCCCCTGCCTGATGCTCATATCTACAAATGACACTAGCTAAAACTCCAGTTAACAGAGGTAAAAATAGTAGGCCATACGTAAAATTCATCGTTAGCAAGGACAGATACCATTCATTTACACGGACATCTGACAAACCGCTAGTCAGCTCTAGAAAAATACCTATAAGCGGTACCGTTAAAATAATAAACAATATTTTGGAATGTCTAAACTTAAACCATTCTGATTGTAAAATGGAGAGCATTTATTTCACGTCCCTTCTCATAAAGTCGAGCATTCCTGCAATATACAATACAAGCCCTACCCCAACTCCAAGCAAGACATTGATGATTGGATCATCCCACTCATTCATCAAAGACGGCCATTTCCAAATCATCCAGTCCGGCAATACAAAAGCAGAATAGGCGAAAATGACACCTAACACGCCTGTCGTAATGGGTATGCCTTGATTTTGGCTAACAGACGCAATCCATAGCTGTAGCGCTAGTACTGGCAGAGCTGCCAAATAAGGATAGAAGCTATATTTGAGTAGCTCCACGTATGGTATTTCGTCTCCTAAGTTTAGAAAAATACCATATGCTAAAGCAAACAAGCCTACAAGCAAGGATGAGATGAATAGCAAGCTCGCAAGCACCGTGAACTTCGATACATACACACTCATTTTGGTGACCGGCAATGAAATGAGCTGCTTCCAAGCATTTGTCTCATTTTCTATACTTGCTATAAATGAAGTTAAAATGGCGATTCCCAACACAAGCGCTAATGGGGTAAAGGAGTGTACGTTTGCTAAATAATAGCCCCAATCATCGTCACTTTGCTTCAGTAAATAATCTTTTCGAACACCGTAGTTGACCATTTGCAGTGCAATCACTCCGAACGGACCTAAAAATGCTAGAATCCATAACCCTTTGCGTTTTATTTTCAAAAAGTCTGCCTTTATTAGTTTTCCAATCATACGACCTTCTCCTCTTTGGTCATTTGAAGGAACGTATCCTCTAACGATCTTTTTTCCTCTTCCACTCGGTAAATGGAGTAGCCCCCATGTACGAGGGTATGGATTGCCTTCGCTACTTTTTCATCGGAATGCTCGGACAGTAAAATAGTGCCGTCCTGCCACTCTGCTTTTATCCCGTTCCCTAACAACGAACGCCACGCCTGCTCACTATTACTCACCTTCAATAAAATCTTTTGCTTGGCATGCATGCGGAGAGCCTCGATGGAATCCTGGTAAATCATTTTTCCTTTAGAAACGATTCCAACGGTCGTCGCCATTTGGTCGATCTCGGACAATAAATGACTGGAAATTAAAATGGTCATCCCAGTTTCAGCGGGCAGCTGCTTGATTAGATTGCGAATCTCGATGATGCCGGATGGGTCCAAACCATTCGTTGGCTCATCTAATATTAATAGCTCCGGACTGTTCAATAGCGACGCCGCTATTCCTAAGCGTTGCTTCATTCCTAGCGAGAATCCTTTCACTTTTTTATTGGTAACGTCAGATAATCGGACAATTTCTAATACCTCATGGATTCTTGATTTCGGTACCCCTAGGACCTTCCGTAGCGCCTCTAAATTTTCATACGCTGTTAAATGGGGATAGTACGACGGGAACTCTACTAGAGATCCTACTCTTTTTAAGATGTTGATGCGATCTTTATGTAAATCCTTTTCAAAGATTTGAATCGTTCCGGACGACGCCTTCATCAGCCCTAACAGCATTCGTATCGTCGTTGTCTTCCCTGCTCCATTCGGTCCTAAAAATCCGTAAATCTCTCCCTTACGAATTTTCATATTTAGCCCTTCTACGGCTACTTCCTTTCCAAAACGCATCGATAAATTATTTGTCTGTACTACATATTCCATTTCCCTCACCTCTTTATCTATGTTAAAGAATGAAGGTTAAAAGAACGTAAGGGGGAAGTTTAAATTTTGTTTAAAAAAATGGGGTTATGGTTGAGGGCTTATGTTTAGGGATGGATAGAGTGATTCAGGAAAATTCTGACTAATTAGTGGTTTTACGTGTTAATATATAAGTAGTTAGATTGGTCAGTGGAAGGAGAATATAGATTGCAAAATGTTTATATGTTAATTGCTTTGTTTGTTTTACTAATGATTATTAATTCCGTGATAAAGAACTTCCTAAGACGAAAATATAACATCCTTATTCCTCGCAGGTTATTTAGTTATGTGAATAATACACATAGAGTGATAGAAATAATGTTGATTATTTTAGGAATTATTCTCTTTATTCTCTTTATGATTAAGGAGGATTTGATATTTTTCTATTTACTAATGGCTTTTACTGTTGTGTTAACCATTCTCCGTGCTTTTATAGAATATAAATATAAACGAGAAGAAAGAGAATATATGATCACCCTTGCTGATGCTGGAACCTGGACTGCTATCTTTATTATTGTCTTACTCGTTAATTTTAACTGAAAAGCGTTCACAACTTCCATTTGATCTTCGTTGACCGACCGATTATTGACTCGAACCAACCGATTATTCGAGGAAACCGACCGATTATGGACCTGGACCGACCGATTATTCGAAGAAACCGACCGATTATGAGCAAAAACCGACCGATTCCAATTAGAAAGGTCACCTTGGTCGGCTATGACCCTTGTACAGTGTGAAATATGCAGAATAAAACGCATAGACGTAAGGATCTATGCGTTTTCTCCTTCAGTGATGTCTATTTGGTGCACCCTCACTTGTATTTCTTCAATTTTATCGTCGTTCCATTTTCACTAGATTCCATGTCCCAGTCCAGCTTCATGCCTTTTACCATCATATCCACGATGGACAAGCCGATGCCTGCTCCGGCTTCATTGGATTCATTTTTCATTCCTTTTCCTCTGTCAGAAATAACGATGGCGTCGTATTGGTCGGTAGTTTCCGTTTTGACGCAAACATAAGCTCCATTCTTTGCATGGCGAAGCACGTTTTGCAGTAGATTATCGATTATACTTCCTACCCAAATTGGGTCTATCTCCCAGTTAGGTTGTTCAAATGGAGCGAGATGGACATCCACTTCAAACCCTTCCTTTTCGAAGACTGGATACCATAAGGCCAAGCATTCCTTCACGTAGCGAACGACATCCATTTCCTTCGATTCGAATTTATATTTACTAGCCATGAGCAGTGTATACGACATCAGATTTTCAATGAGCCTGTCCACATTCACAACCGAGGACTCGAGCGATTGGATCGCTTTCTTTCCTTCGTCCGATAAATCCTCTTTAGCAATCGAATAGGCTTGCGCTCTTATTTTCGTTAATGGTGTACGCAAATCATGAGACAGATTGGCGATCAGCTCTCGACGTAGCTGCTCCTCCTTCTGTTCACGTTGCTTGCTTCCTCTCAATTCAAATACCATTCGATTGAAGGTGTTTTCCAGCTGCCCTATCTCATCCTTCTTCTTCACTGCAATCTCAACCGGCAGCCCATCCACATCTCTGATTCCCATCGCCTCCTGTAAATGCAATAACCGCTTTCGGATACTATTAAAGAATAGGAAGGAAACAAGGAGAAACAGAATAATAATCAGCATGACACCGGTAATGAAAATAAGTCCATATCTGTCATACATATTGGCAAGTGGCGGGTCAAATTCTGATCTCGGCAATTCTAGTACAACGAAACCATTCGTTTCATCCTGTCCAACAAACGCGATAACTGTGAAAGGATCCCCTCCATAACGCTGTTTGATAAACTTTGCAGTATAGGCGGGCGACCACTCAGTAGGAAGTCCCTCCTGTGCATCCTTTTGGGACGCGAGCTTCCCTTGTCCATCCACCCAAAACATCGATGCTCGTGGATACTGCTCCTTCCAACGGTCAAAAACCTGTTGAATGGATTCGGTAGTGGCGTTTTGCATTGCGTTTGCTTCCTGATGCCATTTGTCTTCTACTGCACTTTCCTCCACCGCACCTTTATTTTGCGTTTCCCCAGAATTATAGGAAACACCAAACACAAACAAGGCAATAATCAAGTAGGCAGCCTGAACGATAAACATCGCTAACAAAATCAGCAGCATATACTTCGCTAGTAAGGATTGGAATAATCGCTTCATAGTTTTACCCTATATCCAATTCCGCGAATCGTTTCAATAATAGTCGGCTTTGCCGGGTTTCGCTCAATTCTTTCCCGTAAATAACGAATGTGAACCATCAGCGTCTTATCCCCTTCGATATACTGTTCTCCCCAAACCCCTTCATACAGTTGCTCCTTCGTAAGAATTTGGTTAAGATGACGAATAAAAAACTGTAGCAAGTGATACTGCTTGCCAGTTAGTTGGATTTCTTCATTTTTCTCATTGTCTACTATGCGCATATCCTTCGTATGTATGGTCAGATGCTGAAGCTTCAACACATCGTCATTCTTTTGGTATCGTCGCAAAAGGACCTCGACCCGAGCAGCAAGCTCATCCGGATGAAACGGCTTCGTCAAATAATCGTCTGCAAAATGAAGCCCCTCTATCTTATCCTCCACCGCCGTCCGCGCCGAAAGCATTAAAATAGGCAGGTCCCCCTTCTCCTTCTTCATCCGCCTTCCAATCGAAAAGCCATCCAGCCCAGGAATCATCACATCCAAAATAGCAAGATCCACCTGCGAAACGTACTTCTCCGCATCCTCCCCAGACTTCAGCCACGTCACCTCATATCCCCGTTCCGTTAAATCCTTCGTCACCCAAGTACCTATATCTATTTCGTCTTCTATGTATAGAATGTGTGTCATGTTTCTCCTCCTTTGACTGGGGTTTGCTATTAGAAATGTGCATCTGAGCATCTGGCTTCTTGAAACTCTCTATGTAGATTCAATTATATGTCACCATCTTTGAATGGGTTGGCGATTGTCGTAAAGTAACGAAGGATTGTAGTAATCTAGCGGCCTATTGTCGTAAAATATGCAGGCATTATCGTAAATTTGGCTCAGCGGGTAGAGCTGGATCTGGATTGTAGTAAAGTAGACGCTGACTGTAGTAATCTAGCTGGTTATTGTCGTAATCTATGCTTAGATTGTCGTAAATTCTGCTCACTCGGTAAAGCCGTAAAATAGTGGTTGATTGACGTGCATGATTAATTTTGCTTATTCTGCAATATTCTCACAATAAAGGGATTATATCATGAAATTTCATCGCTAGAGAATTTCTTTCTCCACAAAAAAACTCCCCACCAAAGATTGGTGAGGAGTTTTGGATTAGTTTTGTGGTGTTAGCTGTACGTTCCAGCTGCTGAAATCTGGTGATTCTTTTTGGAATTCGTTTTTCGGGAAGTGAAGGCTTACTGGTCTAGCCTGATGAGATCCTACAGCAAATTGTTCTAGTGGGAAGCCTAGTTTTGCAACTACATCGCCTGCCGCGTCTAATAGTTGAACTGGTAGGTTGCTGATTGTGATTTCTTCTTTGTATCCGTTGCGTAGTACTACGTATACATGGACACCGTCTTCAACTTCTGCAAAATGAAAGGCATTAACTGATAAAGAATTTTCTTCAACTGCCTCCATGGAAGCTAATGAAGCTTCAAGTGAAGCAATTTGCTCTGCCGATAGTCCATTAGACCAGTTTTCATCTAGTTGTAATGTGAAATCAGATACAACTGGCTGCTGGTATTCAAACAGTACTTCGAATTCCATTTTGTCTTTGATTTCTTCCTCTGGCACTAGCAAGGAGTCTTTATCGAATTCAAAAATCCATGGACGTGCTCTTAAAGAGTTTAATAGACCGAATACCTCCATATTGAACTCCTTGCGCGCTATATCTTTGCCATCCTTATCTCTTACTACTAATCTGATGACTTCCATATTTAGTGTTTTTTGTAGGGAGTGACGAATGATTGCAGTCATAATAAACCCGTTATCATTTTTGTGCAATGCCACACCATGGATGTTGATTTGGTTTGGCTCTAGTCCCTTTAATTTATTGTGATAGTATTGGAAAACGTAGCGTTCTTGTTGATCTAATTCCCATAGGTCACTGAACTCTAGTAATGTTTTTAATTTATTGGATGTCTTTGGTTGGTTTGGTTTAAACATGAAAACATTCCCTTCAAAATTCGAACTATATAGACATTATATCACAAAGACTACTATGATAATACTAGGTCATTCCTACAATTCTATTAAGTAGTAGTGCAGGGATATTTATGAAATAAATCATCTAGAGGTATTTTAAGGGTGTTCATATAAATGCTTCTCCAGCTCTCTTCGAATCTCCTCTGGGATTACCTCGCTTTTATTCTCCTGCACATTATAGTTTACATAGATGGTACTGGCTTCTACGGTTAGCTTTCCTTCCTGCCAAATTTCTTCATATAATTCGAGGCTTGAGTTGCCTATTCGCTTGATCCAGCATTTAATTTCTACTTGTTTTCCGTAATAGATTTGCGCTTTATATTCTACGGTTGTTTTTAGGATAATCATCTTCCAGTTTTGGAAGCTTAGGTCTGGATTGAAGAGGGTGAATAATTGGTTTCTTCCGCCCTCTAGCCATATAGGAATAGTTGTGTTGTTGATATGCCCTACTCCATCGGTTTCTGAGACTCTTGGCTCTATGATTGTTTGGAACATTTATTTCCTCTCCCTTCCTTCTTTTATTTCCACGCGTGTCATGATAATCCTTCTTTTTCTGGGAGAAACGATATAGAATAGACCTAAAAGGAGGTTTTGTCTTGGTATCCTCAAAAGACGTTGCAAAGCATGCGGGTGTTTCCCAAACGACAGTATCTCGCGTTTTAAATACACCGGAGTTAGTTAAGAAGCCCACACTTGAAAAAGTGATGAAGGCGATTGATGAGTTAAATTACATGCCAAATCTCCATGCTCGTTCCCTCGTTCAAAATAAAACAGGTTCTATTGCGCTACTATCAGGGCCGTTACATAATCCATTTTTTGTGGACAGTACTACGGAGATTGTGAATTATGCCAATGATAAAGGGTATCGTGTGAGCGTACAGTTTGTAAATGATGAAAAGCTTAGTGAAGCGTACGCTACAGCGTTTGAGCATAAGGTAGACGGCATTATCTTGTCATGCATGTTACTGGATGATCCGATCTTTGAGAAGCTTAAACGAATGAATATCCCCTTTATCACCTATAACCGGAAGCATAAGAATAATGAGTATTTTGTAGAGATTGATAATGTTCAAGCCGGCTATTTAGCAGTCAAGCATATGGTGGAACTCGGACATACAAACATTGCTTGGGTTGGTGGTCCTCTATCTGTCAGCACCTTTCATAACCGTTACGTAGGTTACAAGAAAGCGATGGAAGAGTATGGACTGGATGTATCAGAGAAGTATATTTTTAATACGGATACTTCAAAACAGGATATTGCCCTTGCTTTTGAACAATTAAAGAATTTAGAGAATAGGCCCACTGCCATTTGTGGAGGCTCCGATTCACTCGCCTTGTTTTTAATGGACGAGGCTTTTCAACACGGATTATCGATCCCAAATGACTTAAGTATTATTGGAATTGATAATGTAGATATGAGTAAGCACGGGTCGATTCAGCTTACGACTGTAGGCAGCATCTCTGAAGAGAATCTAGGATTTCTGGCTATTCAGGAATTGATTGAAATGATTGAAAATAAAAAAAATAGTTGCATTCAAATTACGGAGTCTGTTAAAGTATTTAAAAGAAATACAACGAGGTCACTTAAAACAAACTTATGAAACTAGTTTGTTTTATTTTTCTCACAAAAATGAATACGTAACCATTTTCTTTGTTTAAAATGGTTACGTATTCAAAAGGGGTTATTATGTAAGGGGTTACATTTAAAATTGGGAGGAGATTTAGTTTATGTTATGGAAAAATCGAAAGTATGGAGAGGAATCCCCATACATACCAGCGGGCCCTTTTAAGATCCGCTTGCCTTTTATTCATTACCGCTTTGAGTGGCCAGATTATGTGCAGGGCTTGCTCATGTGTGCAGTGGATCTATCTGCTATTCCACTTTTAATCGAATTGTTGGGAATGCCATTTGAGGTTGCTATGGCAATCGTATTATTAAACGGAATCTTTTATTTGTTACATCATTTACTTGGTGACCCAGCAGTTCCGGGATGGATTACTCCAGCTATACCGCTGATTATGCTTTATTGCCAGCAGTTCCCTGAAGGGGCCGAACGGGTTCATGCCCTAATCGCCTTCCAGATGACGCTAGGGATTCTTTCCTTGTTGCTCGGTTCAACCGGTCTCGCATCTAAGGTTGTTAGGCTAATCCCTCCTGCCATTAAATCAGGGGTTATCCTTGGGGCAGGTTTTGCAGCTGTTATCTCTGTTTTCCAAATCGGAGGAAGATTTGAAACCTTCCCATGGACGATCACAATTGCAATCGGTATAGCTTTCTATCTATTATTCTCTAACCATTTTGCTACTTTCCAAAACCGAAATCCGTTTTGGGGGACGATAGCCAAGCTCGGGATCTTCCCTGTTATTATTTTGGCAGTCGTTATCGCTCCAATGTTTGGAGAAGCACCGTGGCCAACACTTCAATGGGGCTTTTCAACACCTGATTTCGTCACACTGTGGAATGAATATACAATATTTGGTTTAGGATTCCCACCACTGATGATGTTCCTAACTGGTTTACCGACAGTGCTAGCAGCATATATCGTGTTGTTCGGAGATGTACTACAAACAAAGGCTTTAGTGGAAGAAGGGGCTGCTTCACGTCCTGATGAAAAAATCGAATACAATCCGAGTCGTGCTCACTTAATATTTGGAATTCGTAATAGTGCGATGAGTATTTTAGGTCCAGACGTAACGATGTGTGGTCCATTATGGTCAGCCATGCAGGTCGTGATGGTTGAACGGTTTAAAAAAGGTCGAAAAGCAATGGATTCGTTCTTTGGTGGAGTTGGCTCATTCCGTTGGGGAACCAACACTGGATTACTATTATTGCCAATCGTTAGTTTAGTAGAGCCAATTTTAGGAGTCGCTTTAGCTTTAACTTTACTCATTCAAGGGTATGTTAGTGTTAAGGTTGGTATTTTAGAATCACGCAGTCAACGTGACCTAGGTATCGCTGGTATTATTGGGGCCGTGCTTTGCATAAAGGGTGCTGCTTGGGCGTTTGCTGTAGGAATCATTCTTTGTTTATTAATCTACGGTAAGCATTTCTTTAGAGGTGAGGTCGATAACACCTTCCTGAAGGATCAGAAGGCGGACTAAACATATATGGCATCCTCGCATGGTAAAATATTGTTACAACTGTAACGAATGAAAGGATGATCGACATGGAAAAAAACTATTATGTAAACGGTGAATGGAGAAATTCTGAAAGATATGCGGAGCTATACTCCCCTCATACAAAAGAGCTAATCGCGAAAATTCCTCAGGCAACTCGTGAGGAAGTCGATGAAGCAATTGAAGTGGCACACGGTGCACGAGAAAAAATGGCGGCTTTAACAGCATTCGAGCGCTCTTCTATTTTGGAGCAAATTGCTCAGCTGTTCACAGTTCATCGTGAGGAGGCTGCAAAAATTATTTCGTTAGAGGCTTCTAAGCCACTGAAATACGCGTATGGGGAGATTGACCGTACAATTGAAACGTATAAATTTGCTGCAGAGGAAGCGAAGCGTTTAACGGGTGAAATGATTCCGATGGACGCTGCCAAAAATGGAGCTGATCGATTTGGCTATACAATTGAGGAGCCTATTGGTGTCATCGGAGCTATCACTCCTTTTAACTTCCCGCAAAATTTAGTGGCTCATAAGGTAGGACCTGCGATTGCAGCCGGGAATACGATTGTATTGAAGCCTGCATCTCAGACTCCCCTATCTGCTCTGTTTTTAGCAGAATTGATTGAACAAACAGCGCTTCCAAAGGGTGCGTTTAATGTTCTGACCGGTAGTGGTCGTGAGGTTGGCGATGCTTTAGTCGAAAGTGACAAGGTGAAGATGATTACATTCACTGGTAGTCCTGCTGTAGGTAAAGGAATCCGTAACAAGGCTGGCTTGAAGAAGGTTGCACTGGAGCTTGGCTCTAATGCTGGTTTGATTATCGATAAAAATGTGGATCTTGCTAATGTAGTACAAAAATGTGTAATGGGTGCCTTCTCTAATCAAGGCCAGGTATGCATCTCCTTACAGCGTACGTATGTAATGGATGAGATTTTCGATGAGTTTATTGAACAATTTAGTGAGATGACAAAAAAGCTTGTCGTGGGTAGTCCCTTCGATCCGAACACGGACATTTCTGCAATGATTGCTGCTACAGAATCGGAACGTGCTCTAGAGTGGGTTGAGGAAGCAGTTGGCCATGGCGCGGAAATTATTACAGGCGGGAAGATTGAAAATGATGTGTTCCAGCCTACGATTTTGAAAAATGTGAATGCAATTTCCAAGGTTTCATGCCAGGAGGTATTCGCACCGATTGTTGGCGTAAGTCGCATTTCTTCTATTGAAGAAGGAATTGAAGCGATCAATGATTCCAGCTTCGGTCTACAGGCCGGCATTTTCACAAATGATATTAAGACAGCCTTTAAAGCGGCTAAGCTTCTAGAGGTTGGTGGTGTCATGATCAATGACATTCCTACGTATCGTGTGGACCAAATGCCATACGGCGGTGTAAAGGATAGCGGTACTGGTAAGGAAGGTATCAAATACGCGATCCACGAAATGACGGAAACGAAGCTTGTTGTTTGGAATAATCAATAAGGAGTGAGCAGTATGTCAGAAAAAATTACGTTCACACCAATCAGCTACACAGGATGGGATGCACTATCCCATCTCCTAGCTGAAGTGGAGCGCTTTAAAGTAAAGAAAATACTGATTGTCACAGATCCATTTTTAAAGGATATCGGTTTGACGAATCAAGTCTCGGAGCCGCTAGAGTCTGCCGGCTACACGGTTGATATATATACAGACGTAGTGCCCGAGCCACCTTTAGCTATCGGCGAAAAGCTAGTTTCCTATACTCGTGAGCATGCCTTTGACATGGTCATCGGTGTAGGTGGCGGCAGTGCGCTCGATTTATCGAAGCTTGCAGGAGTTCTAGCTTCTCACGAAGGAAATGTAGCGGATTACTTGAACTTAACTGGCTCAAAGCAAATCACTCATAAAGGGTTACCGACGATCTTAATCCCTACTACCTCTGGAACAGGCTCAGAGGTTACGAATATATCGGTATTATCACTGGAAACTACAAAAGACGTTGTCACACACGATTACTTATTGGCAGACGTTGCGATTGTCGATCCAGCGTTAACGGTTTCGTTGCCTCCGCAGGTTACTGCTGCAACCGGTGTTGATGCACTTACCCATGCTGTCGAGGCGTACATTTCGAAGAATGCTAGTCCTGTGTCAGATGCATTGGCATTGCAGGCCATTCGCCTAATCAGCAGCTCCATTCGTACCGCTGTTTCGACTGGAGAAGACAAACAAGCGCGTACCGATATGAGCTACGGCAGCTATTTAGCAGGGTTAGCGTTTTTTAATGCTGGAGTCGCTGGTGTTCATGCACTCGCATACCCACTAGGCGGTCAGTTCCATATCGCTCACGGAGATTCTAACGCCGTCCTGCTCCCTTATGTCATGGGCTACATACGCAAAAGCTGCGAGAAACGCATGAAGGATATATACGAAGCAATGGGCTTCAGCTCTAGTAACCTATCTCAGGAAGAATCATCCTATAAATGCGTTGCTGAGCTAAAGAGATTAGTAGAGGACGTAGGAATCCCTTCTACCCTTCAAGGCTTCGAGATTCCAGAAAGTGCGCTGGAAAGCTTGACCGAAGACGCAACAAAACAGAAGCGCATTTTAGCTCGAAGTCCATTGGAGCTAGGTAGAGACGAGATTGCAGCGATTTATCGAGCAGCTTTTGATGGTGAGATTGTAGAGTAGAATTGTTTTGGTTAGTCCCTGTGCCGGTGTGGCATGGGGATTTTATTAATTTTCACCAAATAAAAAAACCATCTACCCTGTTTTACCATTCCTGATATAATTGGAATAAAACATTTAAAGGAAGATTTTTGTGATAAAACTACAGCTTCGACATATTTATATCTTCTTTCTTCTCATTTCTATTGTATGTGTGTACAGCGCCATACGCATTTCTAAAATGAAGGATACGGCTGACTTCGTGGATTTCTCTATAACCTTAATTTCTATTGTCGTATCTATTCTTGCATTTCACTTTGCACTTAAAACCTATGTATCTATTGATAGCGTTAACGCCATTAATAAGATGCAAGGCAATGTGCTTGAAAACCCTGATTATGTTACCTCTATTCCATCTTTAATGAAAAAATACTCACAAGCTAGTGCTACTGACGTATCCAAAGCAATATATGGAGATTTAACGGTTTTATATAAGAAGCAATCCAAATCTGCGATTGAGTTTGCTAATAACCTACAATATTTTATTGATCTAATTGTGTTCTTTCCTTCCTTGTTCACTGATTCCAATGCAAATCATAAAGAAAATGCGAAGAAAATGGATGAGATTTTGAAATTAATCGATAAACGTTTAAAGTCTTTAATGACAATAAGCACAGGAAATCTTTTATTAGTTGAAGAAACTATACAGCTTTTAAAATATGTAATGAAATATCAAAAGCTCGTGAATACCGAAAACAATAATATCCCTGCTTCTATTTTAGAGATAAGAGGAAGCCTGTGAAAAAACCCTGTGTCTAAAACTATTTACAATAATTATTTAGGCCTGTACTATCGTCAAAAGGCAATGGATATAATTTCGAGAGAGTTAAACCTTTCTACAATGGATATATTGGAAATTACTAGTTTAGAGGAAATTCGAGAACATATTAGTGAAATTACTGCTGAAGCTAGGCAGGTAGCAACAATGTACTTGGAGGAAGCCCAGCAAGCATTTGACCACGCTTTGGAAAGCTCAGAAGAAGATATTATGTGGTTAGGATTTGTTTCGTTTAACCGTGCAAGAGCCGAGTTTTTCTTAGAGCTTTTAACTGAAACATACTCTAATAAATGGGCTACCAGTATGAACAAGGCTATAGTTGCCAGGGAGAAATTAAATATTATTCTGGATGACTTATTCGAGACTAATGAATCCACATTTTTAAGAAAGTCATTCTATTTCGAAGAGCATTTCGCCAAGATCGTATATGTGAATTTTTGTGTGGCTAGTAAAATCGATATAACAAGTACTCTAAAGCAGCCGGAATACACATATCCAGGCTATAACAATTTACTAAATGACACCTATCTTATGAATCCAATCGCTAGCACCTCCAACCGAATTCATAAATATCAGCAACAGCTACAACAATATATGGAAAATGAACTTACAACCTTATAGACTCTTTTGATTAGTACAGGATTTATTGTTAGAGTAGATCTGTTTAGGTTAGTCCCTATGCCGTTTGGTGGCATGGGGACTTTTTGTTCTGCAAGGGGTTTTGGCGTTTGTGCAAGGTTTTCTACCGTTTCCGCAAGGATTACTCTCATCTCCGCAAGGTTCTCTTCCGTCTCTGCAAGGTTTACTCCCGTCTCTGCAAGGTTCTCTCTCGTTTCCGCAAGGTTCTACCGACTCTGCAAGGTTCATTCCCATCTCCGCAAGGTTTTCTCTCGTCTCTGCAAGGTTTACTCCCGACTCTGCAAGGTTCATTCCCATCTCCGCAAGGTTTTCTCCCTTCTCTGCAAGGTTCTCTTCCGTCTCCGCAAGGCTCATTCCGATCTCCGCAAGGTTCTGCCATCCCATAAAAAAACACCCATCCAGTGTCCCCGAATGAGTGTCAAATCCATTATTTTAGTAAGTCAATATATCGACTGTACACGTATCCTTTTTTACCTTTGTAGGAAATGACGTACCAGCCTTTTTCATTGCCAAGTACTTCTATTTCTTTGTTTTTAGCAATGGTGCCTAGCACTTTTCCGCTGTTTGCTGCTTGAGCGCGGACATTTAAATGGTAAGCTGTCACTTTTCCTTTTGGTGTCGCTGGTGTTGCTGGTTTAGCTTTATCCTTTGCTGTTTCTGGTTTAGCCGGCTTATCTTTTGGTGCCTCTGGCTTAGCCGGTTTGTCTTTATCCTTTGGTGTTTCTGGTTTATTTAGTGCTTTCGCTAAGGCTAAATAAAAGTCTCCTGTTGTTTTTACTTTTGTAAATTGTGCGGAGTCCACTTTAGCCTTTGCTGATAGCTCTTTTATTTCCTGCTGTGTAATTGCATCCTTTACATTGATGGATGAGATATTCGTATACTTCCCATCCTCCGTTGTAGGTATAGTTAGAATCCCTTTATTGACTAGTTCTACAACTGCTTTACGTGCTGGAGATTTTGTATCTACTCCGACAATTTTCCAGTTGTTTTGGATCGTTGGTTTATATTCACCCTTCATTTCATCCTTCAGGTAT
This sequence comes from Psychrobacillus sp., assembly GCA_040274765.1. Lineage (GTDB taxonomy): Bacteria > Bacillota > Bacilli > Bacillales_A > Planococcaceae > Psychrobacillus. Next base: position 25,348 of record JBEMAY010000019.1, on the reverse strand, counting down.
CTAATAGCTAGATTGCGAATGGTACCGCCAGTTTCGCCATAGGCACTTTCATCCTTAGATGACCAAATCATATTAAACTTACGCCCTTCTAGCGCTTGTCCTTTAGATAGAAGAAAGTCCATTCGATATGCATTCATTCCTAATGTTAAGTGATCCTCCGCTTTAATCGGAGTTCCGTCTAGCTTCTTTAAGTTTTTAATGCGTTTTCCTGGTGCCTCGGATAAGTCGATATCGTATTTCACATTACCGAAGAAGTCATTTGTACTGTATTTAGAAGCACGGCGAGTTTTGTCAAAGCTTACTGTCACGTCCCCATCACGCGTACTATTAAAATAGCCAACTGCCCATTCCATATAATCATTTAAGTCTTTTCCTGTTACTTCATAGACAGAAACCTCTCCTCCAGCAAACTGGTAGTTGTAAGCAATGTCTTTTTTCTTGATAGGTCCCACATTTAGGGAAGCTTTGTCATTGTCAATCTGATGCGCTACCACATCTGCATTACTATAATGAAGCATTACCTCATTGAAGAAGTCTGACAGAGGTGTTTCTTGGATTTGTACTGCTGGGATACCTTCTATTTCATTTGCGGGAACAAGATTTGTTCCTTTTAATTGAGCGACCACCACATTCGCGTCTGCGCGAGCAAACTCATGGTAAGGCTGCAATACTTTTTCCAGCTCTTCATCCGACTTAACAGTAGTTCCGTCCACGGCTTCACTGGAATTGTGGAAGCATCCTTATCCTTCAGCGTTAACTTTTCACCATCCTTGGCGAAGGTTAAATCAATTCTTGAAATATGTGTACCATATTTAGCAGGCTCTGTAATTACTACACCATTTACATTTTCATTGTTTATCAATACATGGTTATGTCCTGCAAAAATACCAGCTAGCTCTGGCACTGCATTTGCAATGTCCATCACCCCTGTTCCTGGATTACCATTTTCATTTTCAAGACCCATATGTAAAAGACCAATCATTACATCTACTTTACCTTCTAGCTCTTTCACTGCTTTTTTCGTTTCCTCTACTGGATCCTTGACGACTAGACCCTCTAGATGATCCGTACCCTTTTCATACTGTGTTATTAATGGAGTGACCATCCCGATGATTCCAACCTTCACTCCATCCCGTTCAATAATCGTATAAGCAGGCAAAAAACGTTCCCCATTTTCCTTGTATACATTACCTGCAAGTCTAGGTCCTTTGAATTGACTTGAAACCTTGTCCAACACATCTAAACCAAAATTAAATTCATGGTTACCAAAAGTCCATGCCTCATAGCCCATCGCATTAATTGCTTGAGTCATAGGAGATAATGGCTGATCATTGAATAGCTCTGCAGAATTATCCTGTATTAAATCACCATTATCCAATAAAATGGTGTTCGGATTCTCTGCTCGTACTTGCTTAATAATGGTATATAACTGCGATAGACTCCCGCTTATATTAGGACCATCTATCGCATAATCCCATGGCATAAATCGACCATGAATATCTGAAGTCGCAAGAAGGGTAATATTAATATCCTTCTCTTCTGCATGTACAGGAAGTTGTTTTAGAAACATTCCATTCCCTAATAATAAAATCACAACTAAAAAACTTGCTACAATCCTTTTCCCACTAAACAAATTTTCTCCCCCTTGTTAATTTTCATTATTTATAACTTCATTATTATATCATTCGGAATAATCATAAGAATACTATTTTTTCTTATAATAATTAACTTTTTTAAGTCGAAAACACGAACAATTATTATAAAAAAATTAAGTTTTGTATGTTTTTAATTAAGGCTATGTTAAAGGCTAGGGTTGTTTTTCTTGAGGAGATTTACTTTGTGAGGTGTTACATTTAAACAAATAACAAACTTAGCAGTTTAGTCGAAGAAGAAATGTTAAAATAATGGAAATGTTTAACTAGTGAGGTGTTATAAAATGAAAGTTTATCTATATGGGGTATATGCTTTAATAATAGCAATAGTTTCAATCTTTACAGGAGAAATAGTGACATTTGTTATGCTTGGATTTATTTTAATTTGTCTCCAAAATATTCATGCTACCTTAAAGAAGATTCTAGAAGTTAACCAGAAGAAAATTGGCTAACGAGTGCTCTGCTTCGAGAAGTGGTAAAGCTTTTTTTCTTATTGAACGAAATGAACCAATTTACCACAAGATCTATTGAAACGAAAACTACGTAATTCTGTCTAATTATAAAAGGGGTGACGATATTAGAAAACTTAGCCTAATTTTGTCTTTCATATTTTTATCAATAGGGTTATTGGGCTGTCAACAGAGTGGTAAAGAGGAGGAACTCAACAACGAAATTACTAAAAATGTAACCGATTCTGCTAATCAAAATATGCCAGAAGTTATGCCAAGTGATTTTGATTTTTCTATTCAGTTCGGTGTACAAAAAAAGAATGAAATTAATACTTTCAAAGGAACAGTAACCAAGGATTTAGTAACAGATGGTACTGCAACCACAGAGTTAATCTTAACAGATGAAGAAATGAAAGATATTTATGAGAAAATGCAAGAAATTAATATAGCCGAAACGAAGGAATTTACACCTGAACCTATAAACGGAACGGTTTGTATGCAAGAACCATACGAAGAGGATGAGTGGAAAATTATTATCAATGGTGAAACGTTAACACTTTCAATTTCAGGGAAACACTGCGAACCAACGAACGATGGAAAACAACTAATTGAGTTGAGAAATTATGTCTTTAATATCATTAAAAGCAAGGGCGAATATAAATCACTCCCAACGTCCAATGGATGGTACCAATAGTTATTCAACTAAAGTAAGCAGGCTAGTTCAATAAGGGACAGGAATATTTTAAGTAATAATGATATATAAAAAATATAGAGCTGATAATGTAGCTCTCTTCACTAAACACAAAGTAGGTGTTATTTTGTCTCAAGCAGCTGCACATTGGAATACATTCATAAAAGAGCAACGTAAAATATGCACAATTAGGGATGAAGGTGGAATTCCTACTTCAACAAATTCTGACGACGAAACATCAATGCCATTTTGGTCTTTGAAATCGAGGGCAGAAAAAATATTGAAAATGTTACTGATTATAATGGATTTCAGCCATATGAAATAGGATTTGATGAATTCCTCAATCGATGGTTAATAGGTCTAGAAAAAGATGGATTATATCTGGGTGTTAATGGGAGTGGACAACGAGCAACAGTTTATGATATAAATCCGAAAATGGTTTTGGAACGTATTCAATATGAACTTAGTTTAATTGATTAATCTTGTTAAACTAACGCTTAGCTTTTGAAAAAAACAATATCAAATTAAGCTAGGAGAAAATATTCTAGCTTATTTTTTTGCGTATTTTAAATCAACCTTTACCTTTAACATAGCCTCAATTAAATACTTAGTATCTCAAAAAAACACCATCCAAGCATAGCTTGAATAGTGTTTTTAATTTATAATCCCTTATTAATCTCCTCAATAATCCGTACAATCTCTGCCGTTTCCTCTAAAGATACGGCTGCCTTTCCTGTTTCAAAAAACGCTACCATATGCTCGACCAAGCCAGCATAAAACGGCTTTTCTTCTTCCCAAAGCTTTAAGGTTTGTACATCATCTGCGGAGTGCAACACTGCACCGAAACGGCCGTGCCATTCGGTTTCTCCTCGAATGATGAGATGTCTACCGTCCTTGTATGTCAGATGAACATGGTGGCTATCTGATTTATGCTCTACCTCCACCTTGTCCACGCCTGTCCCAAACAATGTGACCGCCATTTCGACTAGATGAATGCCGTACCAGAAGTAGCCGGGTAGCTGCTCCTGCATCGGAGTTGGACCGTAGAAATAGCCACTGCTCCAATCGTATTTTCCCTGAACCCCTAAAACGGATTCTGAAAAACGTAAAGCAGAGGAGCTCATGACAGGCGTCCCGTGTTCTTTACTTAACCTAATAACCTCTTCCATTTCCTCACTATTCATAACTACAGGCTTGTCTATGAATACCGGCTTACCATAAGGCACAATTTCCTTGAACCAGTCTAGATGATTGCGCCCATCGACTGTCCCTATAATGACAGCGTCTACCTCATCCATTAAATCCTCCACTGAATCTACCTCTGCCACTCTATATTTTTTGATAACAATCTGATAGAAATCTGGGAATCTACTAGAGCTAATCCGTAAATCCTCTGAGAATGTTGGGATTGCGTGGGTGATGGTCGCACCCTTTACATGATGTGGATCGTCTTGGTTATTTAATAATCTGGTGAATATTTCGGCATGTGAAGTGTCTAAGCCTATTAATCCGATTTTCATAAAGTCCCTCCTAGCCTTCAGTTGTTACGAGTGCGAATACTTGTCTTGGTCTCCCGCGCTTTGATATTTTCTCCATCCCGATTATTTTGATGAGCTCGGCGTCCAGCCAGGATTGGATAATTCGGTGGGCGCTTCTTGGTGTAATGCCTAATATAGAAGACAGCTCGTGGGCAGTGAACTCATTTTCCTTCTTTCGCTTGATGACGGCCATCGTCTTCTCGATATTTGCGGCACTCATACCGATATGCTCCGCCTTACTGATTAACAGCTGATCCGTCACTGTCAGTGGGTATTTCATTGGGACGATCAAATCGATTGGTCCAAAGACACTGCGATCCTCCCGAACGATAAAGCAGCAGCCCCCTCCATGCTCCTGAGCCTGAATGAGTGCGACCCGTGCATGCGAACCAGCCTCCAAGGCGGAGAAACCAAACCCTACACCGATGGATAAAGATACTTCCAGCTTTTTCTTCATCTCATCTACAATCGGCAAGTATTTGTAGCCCTCCGTGATTCGCTCGAAAATACCTCGATTCGTGACAAATACATACTCACTGCTACTGAGCGCAATAAGGTAGCCATTTATTTGATCGGCGAATTGAAGAAGCATTCGGTGGATGGCATGATTTCTTGTATGTACCTGCTGCTCGGACATAAATTCACTGGCGTCACTGGAATTTTCAATGAAGATTCTGCCTACTATTATTTGCATCTCTTTTTGCTTCCGTTGATTGGTTGCTAGAAGCATACGCTCAATTGCCACAATGATATCCTGGTCCGTTGGCTTTAGCCATTCGTTTATAATATTCATCTCGGAAAGCTGCTCACTAACTAGCTTGAGACTAGTAATAACAACCGTCTTAGGATTGTCCGTTACATTTTTTTGATGGAAATGAACCACATTCTCCTTGTTTTCCATATAAACAACCTCTTGAAAATTTTGATACGTAAATGTTTCCTCTAGATTGTTTTTAACGAACTCCATGTAATTGTCTTGTATGCCGTCTAAGCTAATGTTCGTGAAATCTTGTCTGCTCTTTAGCTTGTACAGAGCCTGATAAAGTCCAGCCCCCTTCAGTGGAATATAAAATGCAGGGGTCTCTATTGGAATCTCATCCTTTGCAACCAAATAAGGGATCCTCCCTGAATAAAACAAGCAATCCACCTGATCAATGAGCTCCTTAGTCAGCTGTTTTGCATCCTTTATTTCATCTGATAATCGGAAAGTAGGCTGGATATTCGGAAAAAGCCCGAAGCATCTCCCCATCGTCTCGCGAATCCATTGTGGCCCTATAACTCCCACCTTTATGTTTGTCTCCATACTTCTCACCCCTTTGAAATAGAAGAAAAGACACACCTAATCGATGTGTCTTCCAATTCAGTTAAGCCTTTACCGTACTTTCCTTTTGCAGGAACGCCTTAACAAATGCATCGTCGTTCAGCTCTGGATACGCGTAGTACACGCGATCGATTTCCTCTAGCTGTCCTTCGCTCAATACTTCGTGATCCATTAAGCACCAGTTCCCTTGTATAAGTCCCTGTCTTCTAAGCACTTCATTAATACCGGCAATACTACCTTTAAAGTCGTTTCTCGAATCAAAGAACGCTGCATTGGCATCCGTGACGTGTTGGGCAATGCTGAACCACTTTGGATCGACCTGTCCCTGTGCTCTTGCTTCTTTTATTTGCTCAAAAAGCTCCACTGCCTTATGTGTCCACACAGACCAGTGACCGAGCAAGCCACCGACGATTTGCTTGCCATTATAATTGGTGAACAAATCAACTACGATATTGTCGTCATTGCCAGTGTAAAGCGCGATTTCATTTCTTCTCGGAGAGGCATTGACCGCTCGAATAACATCTAGTGTCAAATAGCGGTCAAACGGTGCCATTTTAATGCCAAACACATTGTCAATTGCTGCGAACTGCTCCCAAAAATCATAGCTAAATACCCGTCCGCCTACTGCTGGCTGAAGATAAAAGCCGAATACTGGAATGATAGCCGCAACCTCTTTCGTACGCTCAATTAATTCACTTTCTGAATATTCATTTAATCCACCATTACTTAATAATACCATATCATAGCCTAAACTTTTAGCAACTTTTGCCTCACTTACAGCCTGCGCCGTTTTCCCACAAGCACCGGCAACCTTTAGAAAAGGACGGTCCAGCTTTGCCTTGTCGATTTCGTCCATCGCAAGCTTCAAAACCGTTTCATACAAATCAAACTGCGGGTCCCGAATCTCAAATTGTGTCGTATGCACACCAACCGCTACGCCCCCCACGCCAGCCTCGATGTAATATCGAGTTAAACGGCGTTGTGCCTCTTCGTCGAGTTTTTTGTCTTCCGTGATTGCAAGTGGATGGGCAGGTATGAACGCTCCGTCATGCAGATGCTGTTTTAATACATCCTTCATTTAAAACTCACCCTTCCTCTCCTGGAAGTGAGTAGGTTTATTGATCGTTTCTCCATCATTTGCAACCCAGTCTGCAATCCATTCAATCATTTCACGAACTGATACTCTTGGATAACCGAATAGCTGGTGCGCCTTGCTCGCATTGTTAAGCAGTGCATTTTCCTGCTCTGCCCCCTCAAAAACAGGCTTCTTATCAAACAAGCGGCCAAACTCATTTGCCACCCATCGAACGGAAAGCGTCTCTGGTCCTGTGACATTGATAATTGTCGGAGGCGTGCTCGCGTGAAGCAATGATCGAATCGCATACTCATTTGCATCGCCTTGCCAGATGACATTGACATGCCCCATTGAAAGGTCTAGTGGTTTTTCATTATAAACCGATTTCGCGATTTCTAATAAAACCCCATATCGCATATCAATTGCATAATTCAAACGGAAAATAGCAAACGGCGTATTGTCTCTTTGTGAGAAATAGGTAAACACACGCTCTCTTCCTAAAGAGGACTGACCGTATTCCCCGACAGGAGCTACCGGATGATTTTCATCACAACCGCTTCCAATCACAGGAACTAGCGGATACACATTACCTGTAGAGAATGCCACAATATTTGAGCCCTTGAAATGCTCTGCTACTCGACCAGGTAAGTACGTGTTCATCGCCCATGTAAAATGCTCGTTGCCCGTAGTTCCGAATTTATTGCCAGCCATATAAATGATATTCTTCTCAACAGGCAGCTTCTTTAGTTCGTCCTCATTCAACAGATCACAGGCAATCGTTTCGACGCCAGCGCTCTCCAGCTCTGCCTGCAACGTACCATTTGAAAAACGTGAAACCCCAATCACTTTTTTATCCAAGCCGGCCTCATCAATCGCACGCTTCGCCATCACAGCAAGCGTCGGTCCCATCTTCCCGCCAATACCTAAAATCATAATATTGCCGTCTAGCTTCACCATGTCATCGATTAATGCTGTGGACGGCTGTGTCATCAAATTCTCTAACTCTTCTACTGTTTTCATAATTTCCTCCATTCCTTTTTAAGAAAAAAAGATATTGTTTGCGTTGTTATAAGCCAGATAAATTAATACAAGTAACCCTATTATGCCGAGCACATTACTCAGCCATTTGTTCTTCAGCTCACCCATCACTCGCTTGTCATTTGCTACAACTAAAATGGCAATCGCAATAAACGGAACAACAAATATCGTAACTGCCTGCGCAAACACGATTAAATTGAGCGGCGCAGAACCAAACACAATTCCGATAACCGAGCCAAACAAAATCACTAATATAATGAAAAGCTTCACCTTCATATTAGAAAGGTTATTCCCTACCCCAACTCCATCCGCAAGAAGCGAGCCACCAATCGTCGCATTCCCCATCAATGACGAGAACGAAGCTCCAAATAGCCCCAGCATAAACACAACCGTCGACCAGCTACCAAACAAAGGCTCGAGCGCCAAGCCCATTTCCGACGCATCATTCACAACCAGTCCTTGTGGTTTGAGGATGGTTGCTGCTGTGATCATGATGAGGAAGGAAATAAATCCAAGCAGAAAAATGCCTAAGAATGACTCCCTCTTTCCACTTGCAGCATCCGCCAATGTCCAGCCCTTCTCTTTGACCAAATACGACTGATACAGTGCACCCACTATCGAAAAGCTAGTTGCAAACAAAGCTATAATTAATCCCATACTTCCATCCGGAATGACAGGAACAAATCCTTGAAAAATTGCACTAATGGAAGGCTTCACAACAATCACCGTAATAAGAAACGCTAACAGCATGAGCACCACCAGCACAAGCATCAGTTTCTCTAAAATCTGATAAAACTGCTTCGCAAATAAAAGCCCAATAGAAATAAGAGTAAACACGATAATCCAAATCTTCGGATCCATGTTAGTAACGGTCGAAATAGCAATCCCTGTCCCTATCGCATTCCCTGCCTGAAACGAAGCCGTCACCAAAAATGCTCCAATCCCAATCAGCAGCCCAGACCAGAATCCCCACTTTTCCTTCATAACGCCAATGAAGCTACCCTTCGCCGCAATTCCAATCCGTGTGCTCATCTCGGTAAACACCATCATTAGCACAACCGCCAACACCAACGTCCAAACAAGCTGTGCCCCATAAATCGCACCAATCTTAGACGACAACGTCACACTCCCCGGCCCAAGCACCAAAGCAGAAGTAATTAACGCTGGCCCAAGATAACCGAAAATACTCTTTTTCCCAACCTTCGCGTTACCAGCAACCCCAATCTTTGCCCCTTCGTTCATAGAAATCCCCCTTCTACTGATTTTTCTGAATTATATATATTTTTATAGTAACCCATTCTATTATTTAATGACATGACGTTAATAGGACTGTAAATAAAAAAGTGCCACCTGGTCTGGTGGCTACTTTTTTGGAGGAATTGTGTGAGAGTTGTGTGTGACACAGGGACAGATGCAAGCGGTCAACAAGTGCGAAGCGAAATGTGTGGGATTGTGCCTGGCACAGGGACTCACACAATAAAAAATAATAAAATTTTCAGAAAATAATCATAAAGAACCATTCAATTATACCTACATATGATATTATTGTAATAGAATAAATGCTGAAACAAGGTCTTAATATACTACTTATAACAATTGGGGGAAATCAAATTGCAAAAGGCACCTTTCTCGTTTAATCATCAAAAGGTTCATCAGTTAAACTTAAAAATTACATGTTTCTTGGTCATACTGGTCTTACTTCCCATACTCTCTAACCATGGTTTTGTTGATTCAAAAAAATATATGATCACCGGTGTCATTGTTATTGCGCTGGCATGCTTAAATTATTTCTTAAAGCTACCCCATTTGGTGAAGGCAATTTTATTTGCAACCTTAAATGGAACAGTAGTATTTGCCTTATTTATACTAGATGGCTATGGAATAACCAAGCATTACTTATTTTTCATAACAATTGTGATGGCAGCCGTTTATTTTGAACGAAAAGTATTAATTACCTATGGTATTATTTTTAATGTGTATCTTATATTACTTTACGTGTTAGTACCCGATAAATTCCTAGGCGTTAACAACACATTCGCTTATTTCCTTACGACCTTCTTTATTTTTAATGGAATTTTATATATGTTAAATAAATTAAATGAGTGGGGTGCCGAATTAGTTTCCGAATCGCAAAAGGGTGAGCTAGAGGCAAATAAGCTATTAGAAGAGACAAAGCAATTAGTAATAATGATTGAAAATAGCGCTCATACGTTAGAGGCGGAAACAGAGGAAGTCAAAAACACATCAAATTCGTTAGCCTCTGTGAGTAATACAATTTTAGACTCCACACAACAAATTGCCGAGTCTATTCAAAGTGAGGCAGAAAAGATTTTTTCTATGCATAATGTAATGCATGATTCGAAATCAGAGCTTTCGAAAACTGTGGAGCTATCCCAAGAGGCCATGGAACATTCACAAAAAGTAAACGAGCAATTATCAAAAAGTACACAAAGTGTGGAACAGGTGACGAAGCACATTGGTGTATTAAGCGATTCCATGAGGATGACTGTTAGTACAATGGATGAATTACAACACAGCTTGCAGAGGGTGAATGATCTACTAGAGGGCATTAAAAGCGTTGCTGACCAAACGAACTTATTGGCACTGAATGCAGCCATCGAAGCAGCTCGTGCAGGCGAACATGGGAAGGGCTTTGCAGTAGTGGCAGATGAGGTTAGAAAGTTAGCAGAGGAAAGTGCAGTAACTGCATCTAAAATCACTGAGGTTACAACCATGCTTTTTACCAAGTCAGCAGCTGCTCAAGAGCAATCACATCATGGACAAACAGCAGCTATAGAAGGCCATAAATTATTAGATGATATAGCTTCTGCCTTTAACAACGTCAAGCTATCAAGTGACATTTCACATACCAATGTGAAACAGAGTGTACTAGCAATCGAAAAAGTGAATGATCAGTTCACACAATTATTAGGAGAAGTTGATATGCTATCGGCAGCATCCCAGCAAAACAGTGCAGCAACAGAAGAGATTGTTTCTTCCATCTTCGAGGAAAATAAATTACTAGAATCAATCGGGGAAGCCACAGCAAAACTTCAAACATTAAACCAAGAGCTAATAACTCTAACAAAATAATTCTTTAGACAGCATTTCAAATACTTTTGGAATGCTGTTTTTTGTTGAAACAGGTACTAAGCGTTTCTGTTCGTTAGTAATGTGGACGTAAAAAATAAGCCGCGCTATAATGCCGGCTTACATTCCTTAAATTACTATCTCTTTTCCACAAACAACAAAATTAGTGTTGCGAATGGACCTAATATAAGAGAAAGAAAAAACCAATCTAACCCCGTTCTATTCTTTCCTTGTGCAAGGCCAGCATTTATCAACGCCAATGTCCCCCAGCCCACGAAGTATTGATTATCCACCATACTCACCCCCTAATGCATACTGTAGCATTACTCCTTAAACATATTGAACCGCAGCCTCACCAGCCTCTAATAGAGTTTCTTAAAAAAGTGCCTAATGTAGATCCAACCATCACAGGATCAGGTTTTCTATACCAGCGCGATCCCCCAGTATGAAGCTAATTGTGTGGAAATTGTGCCTGACACAGGGACAGACACAACAACAAAAAAGAAGTAGCACGACGATTTCACGTCTGCTACTCCTTTTCACCTTTCATTAACTTGCAATTTTATCCTCGGATACTGGTGTAGGAACTTCAGGCATTATAAATAATTCGCTATTAACTAAATCGCTACCTAATTTCCCTTGTTCAGAAACTACTACGCTAATGATAATTGTGTGCTTACTATACTTAACAGTGACCATTGTTTCTCCAATGCTCTTAGCTCTTACTAGTCCGCTAGTGACAGAGGCAATTTTACTGTTATCTGATTTGTATGAAGCAGCTATTGTTACATCTCTTTCAGATGTTTGCCCATCTGCAGATGTCGTAACTTCTGTAATAGTTAGTTGTAATTCTTTACCTGGCTTTAGTTCCACTTGCGTTTTATCTGCTTTAATAGTTACTACTGGTTCTGTAACAGATACATTTACTGTTTGCTCATTTTTACCATACTTAACTGTGATCGTTGTCTCGCCAGCATTTTTGCCTATTACTAACCCACCACTTGCGGAAGCAATTTTGGAATCTGCTACTTTGTACTGAGCAGAAGATGTAACGTCTCTTTCTGTTGTTTCTCCATCTGCCGTTGTCGTTATTTCTTTAACAGTCAGCTGAGCTTCTTTACCTTTTTCTAGGTTCAATTGGTTAGTATCCACACTTAATGTGACTTTTGGTTCAATGACCGACACATTTACTGTAAGCTCGTTTTTGCCGTACGTAATTTTAATTGTAGTATTCCCTGCAGCTTTTCCTCTTACTAAACCATTAGTTACTGTAGCAACTTTAGTATCTGCTACTTTATATTTTGCAGAGGCGGAAACATTTTTTTCTGTTGTTTTTCCATCTGCGGTTGTTGTTACTTCCTTCACTTTTAATTGCACTTCTTTTCCTGTTCCTAGACTAACTTCTGTCTTGTCTACAGTTAATGTTACTTCTGGCTCGGTAACTGATACATTTACAGTTAATTCATTTTTACCGTATTTGACAGTAATAGTTGTAGTGCCTACACCTTTAGCCTTGATTAAGCCGCCACTTACTGTTGCTACTTTGTTGTTAGCAGTTTTATACGTTGCAAAGCTTGTTACATCAACCTCTTTAGTTTTTCCATCTGCTGAAGTTGTTACTTGTTTGATCTTCAGTTGAGATTCCTTGCCTGGTTCCAGATTAACCTCTGATTTGTTTGTAGTCAAAGTGATAATTGGTTCTGTAACTGTGACATTTACCTTTAACTCGTTTTTACCATACTTAACTGTGATTGTTGTTTCTCCTGCACTTTTCGCTATTACTAAGCCATTGCTAACAGAAGCTACATTACCGTTCGCTACTTGATATGTTGCAGATTTTGTTACATCCTTCTGCTTTGTTTTTCCGTCCGCACCTGTTGTAACTTCTTTAATAACTAGTTGCGATTCTTTGCCTGGCTCTAGATCAATTTGTGTTTTGTTTGTTGTCAATGTCACTCCTGGCTCTGTAACTGTAACATTCACATTTAACTCATTTTTACCATATTTAACTGTAATTGTTGTACTTCCTGGATTTTTAGCAATTACTAATCCTTCTTTTGCTGAAGCTACTTTATTGTCCGCAACTTTATACGTTGCAGCCTTCGTTACATCAACTGTTTTTGTTTTTCCATCTGCTCCAGTTGTTACTTCTTTAATCGTTAAGCGGGCTTCTTTTCCTGGATCCAAATTAAGCTCAGTTTTGTTCGCAGTCAATGTTACGACTGGTTCTATCACGTTCACATTAATAGTCAGTTCATTTTTCCCGTATTTAACGGTAATTGTTGTACTACCTGCATTTTTAGCTGTGATTAAACCATTCTTCACAGAAACAACTTTAGTATCCGCTACTTTGTATGTTGCAGCTTTCGTTACATCCTGTTGTTTTGTTTTACCATCTGCAGTAGTTGTTACCTCTTTAATATTCAGTTGGAATTCTTTTTTAGGTTCCAAATCAACCTGTGTTTTGTTTGCAACTAGCTTCACGCCAGGGACAATAACATCAGCATCTTTTACAGTTACATTAACAGTCACTGTATTTGCACCATGATTAATAGTGATTGTTGTAGACCCTTTAGCAACAGCTGTTACTAATCCTTTAGAAACTTTTACTACACCTTCGTCCGCTACTGTGTAAGTAGCTTCTGAAGTTACATCTTTATCAGTCGCTGTTCCTTCTGCTGGAGTGGATGTTTCTATAACCGAAAGTTGAGCTGTTTTACCAGTTTCTAAATCAAGTTTAGATGGATTAACAGCTAATGTTACTACTGGTTCTGGTTCTGGATCAGGATTGTTATTTTCATAGATTACCGCTTCTCCTACATTACCTGCAGCATCTTGGACAACTACTTTGATAGAGTTAGTTCCTGTTGCTACCGGGAATGTGAATGCCCCGTCCTGTGATAAATCGAATTTTACAGGCGCAGCAGGTACACCGTTTACCGTTGCAATATAAGAAGCATTTAATTTTGCATTCAAATCATATTCTAATCCGTATAAATATAATTCTTCGTTATACGTAATATATTTGTCCGTTACTTTCCCGGTTGCCACTCCGTCCTTCACAGAGCCAGCGATTGCTGGTTTGGTTGTTTTAACAACGATTGGGCCTGCATAATCACCAATGATTGCTCCTGTTGTTGTTTGCCCAGTAAAGTCAATTGTGTACAGACCGTCTGGAATAGTTGTTGCAGCTGCAGTACCCCAAGGTTTGTACTCACCAGTTATCGGTAGCGTCCATTTACCTGCCGCAAGTGAAGTACCTGCATGTAAATAACCGATGTAACCGTCTCCATACTCCCCGCCCTCAGGATTCATAATATCCCAAAGCTCAATATAGTTTGTTGTTACAGGACCAGTTAATGTGAATGAAAGGTTAGCTGTGTCCTTCACACCATCTCCATTAAAGGAAAGGTCTGTTTCTGTAATAGACATATCTTTAATTTCTGTAGCAGGTGCTGTAACAGCAGAAAAGTCTGCAGCAAATGGTAATGAAATCTCTGAACCTCCACCGTTAATACGGATATAACCTAGAATTTCAGATCCCTTCGGAGCTGTTGCTTTAGAAGCAGTCAACGTGACATTTAACAACTGCTCTCCTGCTAATGTAAATGTCGGTTTATCAACCGTCACTTTAGCATCCGCAAATGTCTTTGTAACATCTACAGCTACATTATAGTTTCCACCTGTATTCTTTAAATCTTTTACTAGAATTTGTTTTGTAACAGAAAGGTTTTTATCCTTCAAAGATTGCGGACCAAATGTGACCGTCCCTTTCAAGTTTTCAACAACTGCTCCAGTTCCATCTAATACAGCTGTGTCGATTGCATAAGCAAGTACATTTGGATGAGCAGCTGCATACGCATCTACACGGCCAGCGCCTTGCGAAAACACATCAAATTTGGTCTTGTCTAGAATTTTAGCTGTATTGGAAAGCGCAACCTTTACATCGAAAGCATTCCACGTTGGATTTGCTTGTTTAACAAGAGCTGCAATCCCTGCAATATGAGGAGTTGCCATAGACGTTCCTGTTTTACGATCATAAGCTTCACCATACACAGCTTCCGGGAAATCTGCTTTGTACATAGGTATTGTAGACATAATGTTTGTACCTGGTGCACTCACATCAGGCTTAATGTCAAAGTTAGGAGTAGATGGCCCACGTGAGCTTGAGCTGTTTACATCATCCCCAGTAGTTTGTGTAGAACCAAAGTTCCCGAATGAAACTTTACCTGATCCATTAACTAACGCTGCACGAATTGCGTCCCCGTCTGTTTGAGACATGTCAAACGTTGGGATAAAGTCAAAAGAGTCTCCTAAGAATGTTCCAGAGGCATTTGGTGCACCAGTACCTCCCGCAAAGTTATGAATAATTGCTCCCTTAGCTCCATTTTCCTTTGCATTTGCAATTTTATCGACAAATGCAATCCCGCCTCGAGAAACTAGAACAACCTTTCCTTGAACATTCAATCCATTGTAATCTTTTGCTTCTCCATTTCCAGGAACAGCAACTAAATCAAATTCACCTTGAAGCTGAGTGGAAACGTCTGTACCAAAAGTTGTCCCCATTAGTTGTAGTTGCTTTGTTAAATTATACTCACCAACCGTAACTTTCACTTGTCCATTATGCATTTTTTCCGGATTAGTCGTGTTACCAACAGCAATTCCTAATCTTGCAGTAGCAGGAGTTCCCATCGTCCCACGGTTAGGACCTGAGTTTCCTGTAGCAATTACAGAAATAGTCCCGCCCATCATTGCATTATTAATTGCAAAAGATCCACTGTCCGTTTCAGTGTTAGCCCCTCCACCAAGAGAAAGGTTAATAACATCCATTTTTTCTACTACGGCAGTATCAATAGCTTTAATGATACCTGAAGTAGCCCCACTTCCGTAAGCACCTAATACACGGTAAGCATATAAATCTACTTTTGGTGCAATTCCTTTAATACCGTATTCGTTAGCACCAATTGCTGCAATTGTCCCAGCAACATGTGTACCATGAGAAGTATAAAATGAGCTTCCATTCGCATTAAATTCAGGAGTTCCTGCAGGACGTTCAGAAGGTAAAGTTTCCGATGCGTCATCGTCTGCACGAGGTCTTGTATAGGTAGATGAATTAGGGATGAAATTCTTTCCACCCTTATAGATGTTCGCAAACTCTGGATGGTCTGCATCAATACCTGTATCTAGTACAGCTACCTTAATGCCTTGCCCTTCTATTCCTTCATTCCAAAGTCTTTCAATGCCGAGAAATGAAATACTTGTATTCATCTTTGCATCTATTTTATCTTCTTTTTTAAGAGAAGACTTAACAGTTTTCGTTTTTTGAGGTGTTTCTGATGCATAAACTATTGCATCTGGCTCTACTAGAGTCACACCCTTAACTTCTAATAGTTTTGGTAGGTCTTCCGCTTTAACAACCGCCGCAAAACCATTTAAAACTGTGTCAAATGTATATCCTTGTTTCATTGATATCTTTTTAAGGTTAATCTCTTTCTTTACAGCTGTTTGTTGAGCTCGTACATTACTTCTTATCTTACTTTCTTGAGCAGCAGTGAACGATTTTCCTTTTAACTCATTAATTCCTTTTTCAAGCGCAACAGGTTTCTCTGATAGATGAATAATTACAGCTATTTCCTGATTGCCTGAAATATTTTGTAAATCTTTGTGAAGCTTCGGTCCATTAAGTGACAAACTTACTTGTTCTGCTATTGCCGCCTTTAGCTCCATCGTACTTTCACTTGGAATGTTTGGCTTGAACGGCTTTTTCTCCCCATTTGCGGATGCAGTCATCATTGGACTGAACATCGTCAAGACCATAGCTAGTACTAAAAACACTTTAAAAAACTTATAAACTAGTTTTTTATCCACTTAGTTTCCCCCTATTAGTACAATTGTTATTAATTTTAAGCGTTTTGTGACAATCGTTAAGCTAGTATCTTTTAATGAGGATCGCATCCTTCCTTATAAAATAAGTATCAAATGTATAATTTAATACCTACCACTCTATGTGCTAGCCTCTATTTATATGATTTACAATAAATTTGTTATCTTCTCTTGGAGAATTTCACCTAAAAATTTGGATTTCGTATGACTTGGGATAAGAAAATGATCACTCTTTTTGCATTATTGACTAGCAACTGGTATTTTTCACAGAAACAATCTAATTTGTAATTTGAATAAAAGACTACAATTTCGTAGCTTTAATATTTGAACTTGTATCCATAATTTTGTCTTACGTTGAGCATTGTTACGTGTGTTGTCACGAAGTAATTACTGCATTCTTCTTCACCTCCAATCAACTCTGTCCCAAATTTCGAGCCATATTATGCTTCTCTCGCCTACTGTAGTTTTTGGTTTGGGCAAATTCTGACAGTTGCTTTCACCTATATGCCATGCATCAACAGTAAATCTTTGTTCCTAATATCCCTATTAAAATATACAAATATTTCAAGAATAAATAAATCACATTATTCCGACAATTAAATTCATATTCATTCTGTTATTGGAAAATAGCTCTACATTCGATTGTTCTCGACAGCAACTTATGTATTATTCTGTAAAAAAAGCGAGGAAAGTTTTTTATAGGACTGGTAATTTTATAGCCTCTATTAGATAATATGAATACGAAAAACCAATTTTTAAATAAAGGCTGCCCAAATGGGGATATACAAAAAAGCAGCCAGGCATATATTGGCTGCTTCCTTTTTAATGAATTGTGTGGAAATTGTGTGTGACACAGGGACATACACTAATCGATACTCTCTTTATCTGTCGTTAATTGCTCAATATTTAATATATACATCTCACCATTTATAACTTTTACAGTGTATCCCTTTGTTTTCTTATAGATATAATTATCTTTATCCGAGTAAAAGTAAAATACTTCCGCTGTTTTTACGTAGAGTGTTTGAGCATCTACTGCCTCTACACCCGTGGCGGTATTAGACTGAAACTGATACTTATAATAGCCATCAATTTTACCGTGGTTTTCTATTTCCTTCATATAAATAGTTTGCGCTTCACTTCCTGCCGGGAAAAAGGATGATATATAGGAGTAATCTGCATAATTTAAAGCATATTCAAATTCATTCCTAAATGAATTGATATACTCTGCAGCCTGTTCAGCAAACGTGTCTACAAGACGTTGTTTTTCTTCCGTTGCTAATTGAGTTGCACGATCAATTTGCAGCTTTTCTTGTACATGCGCAAATTCGATGTGCGTATTGTCTGACGTAACCTTAACAGGTTTTCCCTTTAGGACATTTCCATCCGCCCCTTTTATTTCTGCAGAAAGCTGGATCGTACCATCAAAAGGAAATGGTCCAATAGTATTTGTGTCTTTTATTAACTTTTCTGTCGTTATGTTATTAATCGATAATACTGCCTCTTCTACATCGGATGTAAGGGAGACCATCCCGGCTTCTAGTGGAGGAATAAATCTGTATGTATTATCTCCCTCTCCTATTACCGCCATATCACCTGAATCCTCAATCACTGCATATTCACTTGGTACAGTAGCTTTCCAAGCGTAAATACCTGGCAAAAATTTACCGAGACTTTTAACCTCTCCTTGCTTACCTGAAACATCTAAGTCTTTAACTGCTAGAGTAGTTTTATCTAAAGGCAGCTCTATATGGACCTCAATCGGTTTTAGATTAAATGATATACGGTCATACATCCCGAAAAGGATGGAGTCATTCGTGACTGACAAGAACTTATTACCCATGGAGTCATCTATTATATTGGATAATTCATCATTTTCTAGAATAGTTACTTCTTCCAAAAGTCTTTCTCGTAAGCCCTCCCACCCCTCGGTCTCTACATACGAATAAAAACTTTCCGGATCGCTCACTGTGTCATCTGAAAAAGTAAAATACGATAAAAATTCTTCTCCCTCACCTTTTAAAAATGCTTTGTTCATCTCTGCAAGATGTCTAGACGCATCATACTTCCATTGTAAAAAGTAGTGTCCTCCAATTAACGCGGCGGCGATTACCAAAACAGAAGCATAACTTAACCTACGTCTGTTGCGCTGCTTTGGTGTCAATTCCTTCTTCAAGGGTTGAATCGTTTCTGCTCCGAGCTTCACACCACAATTTAAACAAAATCTCTCCTCTCCCTTTATCGTTGATCCGCAGTTTATACAGTTCTTCACTCATTTTTCCTCCTAAACAAGAAGCAGCCAATACCTTTACTGGCTGCTCTAAATGTATCCTTTATTTAAACTTCTTTTGTAGAGACTAGTTGGTGCACAAGCCAACGATTATCCACTTTTTTTACAAGGGTAACTGTATTGTATTTTTTATCCTGCTGACTGTCTGGATAATAAATTGTAAAGGCCTCAGTCGTAGTTACCTCATAAGTATTACTGCCTTTATCAACTACATTTGTTACGACTGAAGATATGTAGTCTTCCTTAATTCCTTTTTTCTCTAACTCAAAAATATAATCAATAGATTCCTGTAGCTTAGGACCATCCTTCGCCAGGTAATCTTCGACAAACTCTATATTACGATTATTAATGGCAGCCACTCCATAGTAGGCATAATCCTCCATGAATTCTTGTAGCTCTTCTTTGACGGATGCAAGCTTCTCTGTTTGAAACATTTCTTTATTAGGCTCATAAATAGTTTCTGATCCTAATAGTGTTTCAGTAGAGATTATTTCTGACCAAGTATTCTCTAGGGAATGTACATTCCATTTCTGTTCTTTTGAATTATAGCTAAGAAAAACTTTTTGCGGGTAAATTTTATTTTCTAAGCTAGGGACTTCCTCCAATGAATATAGGGATTCATCAAAGCTATAAGCGATATCTAAAGATATAATAGTCTCATTTTCTACTAAGCCAAGAGAATTCCAGTTGATATCTAATTGATTAAGCTTCCCCTTGTAATACCTTTGATCATCAATTAAGTAATCAATTTCTCCTTCTTGAAAATCCTTTTTGAAATTCGTAGAAGCAGTGGTCATTACAGTAGTTGTTTTATTTGCTTTTGCATTTGCTATTTCTTCTCCGAGTGTTAGTAAGGTGGAAGAAATAATTTCTCGTTGTTTACCAGAAACAGGGGCTACTTTCACTTCAATGTAATCTCGATCAATTGGAAATGCTTCTGTAGTCGTTTCCCCCCAAGGAAACTGAGTAATTACCTTTGCTTTTATATCACCGTCTAGAAGTAGAGGCCCAAATGGTTCTGTGACACCGTTCTCATTTACTGAAAAGGAATTATCATTGATGACAATTTGAAGGTCCTTCATCATCGTAGCATCGTAATTATCTATAGCTATTACCGCGTTTGAAACTGGTAAGTTAGTTTCCAGAAAACCAGGTACTGACATATCACTTGTCAAGTAAAGCTCTTGTTTACTAGAAGATTTACCAAAATCGTTCTTCAAATTAGTCGATACTGTATAAATCCCCGGGCTTAGAGGACCAAAAGTAACCCCTTCACTATCTTCCCAAATTGAGACTTCCATTTGGTTAAAGGTAAAATTAAGATCATCAAAAACCTCTCCGGTATAAACAAACTGATCCTTAAGTTTAATGTGATACTGTTGGAATACACCTAAGAATTTCCCACTAGGTTCAATCGACGTTAATGGGTCAATTATATTTTTACCCTCTTTTTTAACTAAAGCAAGCAATGCTTTAGCTTCCCCTTTTTTAATAGAAGAACCATCCTCATGAACAGTTAACTCTATTAATATATCTACCTTTTCTTCCGATAATGCTTCCGTATAACGCTTTATAGTGGACTTCTCTGAATAGTAGTTCAATGCCCATAGAGAAAATCCAACAATTATAACTAGTGCGGCACCAATCATACTTCTTATAACTATCTGTTTCTTTGTTTTTATTTTCTTTTCTTGTTGATCCGAAAATCTTGTACCACAATTTGTACAAGCAAAATCATTATTTCCTATTTTATGACCACATTCTTGGCAAAACCTATCCATACGAACCCTCTTTCAAATATATGTCTAATAGTTTGTAAAGTAATTTAAATATTGACCGATTGTTGAATCTGCAATAACAGATATAAAGATGCTGTATAGAATACAAACAAGAACGATATATAGAAGATATCCATAATAGGAATCAATGCCCTTCGGACTATTAGAAAGTAACCTTGACATAATATAAAGTGGAATGACTATAAGAATTATAAGGAAAGAAATGACCAAAATAATATTTCCATATAAATATGACTTGATTAACATCAAAAATAATCCAAATAAGGATAGTAAAATAACGGATAAAATATGTGCTCCATAATAACTGATTAACTCTTTCCAAGAGTCGCCGGATCCAAATGCCTTACCTACGATGAACATACTTAATAGAACGATAAGTACGGTTAATAAAATAAAAAAGACTATACTACTAAAAATAGATAAGAAAGATGGACCTACATATTCATTTTCAAATAAACTTCCTACACTTCCAAAAATAGATGATGTGATACTTTGAACAAATCCATATATCGCTAAACCTATGATAGCTGCAAGGATAACTATTGAAATCATTCCATTTATAAATTCTTTATTCCCAGCATTAAAGACTTTTGATGGGTTTTTAATAAAATTAAGAAAATAAGACCAATAAGCTTTTGATTGTGCCTTCACTTTTTCTACATGTACGCTTGGTTGAACCTGTGGAGCGACTGGTTGTGAAAAGGAAGGTCCTTCCTGAATGACTGTTTCCGTAGTAGCTGATACTTGTTCATTGGAGACTGATACCCCCAATAATGATCCGCATTTCCCACAAAATTTACCTGTTTCTTGGCTTGTGCCACACTCTAAACAATTTTTCATTTTTTCCTCCTAGATTTTTCATAAAAGCTTACTTAAGACTCAGCCATTAATATGCCTTTAGATATATTTTTAAAGTTACCAATAAAACCATTAACATATAAAAATGGAAAACTTAAGTAATTCTATATAACTATATCATATTTTGTCTGGATAGGAAGAACATTGTTTTATTTTGTTTAAAAATAATGGATTCTCTCTAACATCTACTGAGGAACCACCAAATTCTTATAAATTAAGCTGATTCAACCACAAAAAAACCCCGAATTGACCACTTTCTAAAGTGATTTCGAGGTTATACATAATTAATGATTAAGTGACTATTTTATTGCTTAATTAACAGGGGTTTTTTCACTGTATAATTATATATTCGTTTATTACCTAAAATATCTTCAACAGTTATATTTACTCTAGTTTTTATTGCTAAATATTCATCTAAAGTAATATTAAAGGTATTATTCTGATCTGACACTGCATTATAACTCATACCACCTATACTAACTAGAACAGACGCTTCTTCATTTACTGTTCCAACTATCTCTTTGCTGTTGGCATATATATCTTCTAATTTTAAAATAGGAGCTGTTCTATCTCGTAATACTGTTATTATTTTGTGGTTACTTTTGTTTCCATTAAGATCCTCTGCTACAATAGCAAGTTTAGTATTGATAGCCTGCTCATCCATATTAATACTAAAATTTCCATTCTCATCAGTAATTCCTGTTGCTATCGGATCGCCTACTAGTTTATTAGAGCTTACATTGTAGACAAAGACTGTACTATTTTCGTTAATCACACCTGAAATTGCTGAAGAGGTTTTATGGTAAAAACTATCCACTTTTTTAATCTGTGGTATGGTTTTATCTTGTACGACTACTTCTTCTACAATTTGATTAGACCCTAAATCCGTTATTAATAAACCAATTTTTGTACCAGCAGGCTGTTTAGTAATGCTAATTTTAAAATTACCATTAACATCGGTTGCTATAGGCTTTTTAGTTAGTAATTTTTCACCAACCGTTACTTCCACCGTTGCTTCTTTACTAACTTTCCCGCTGATTGAAGACAAGTTATCTGCTGCATTAATTTCCAAGAGTTTGGGATTAATAGTGTCGTTTTCTACAATAATACTTAAAACATCACTATCTAAACCTTTTGGTTTTGCATAGTCTGTTGCTTTTAGTTCAACTTTTGTCCCAGAACTAATAAGTTGCTTTAACTTTATTGTAAAATTCCCCTCATTATCGGTTGTAGTAGTGCCAACTACTTTCCCATTAACTGTAGCCACCAACTTAGACTTTTCACTTACTTTACCTTGAATTAACTTGCTTGTATTGTATATTTTAGGATTTTCCGAGAATATCGGTTTTGTACCATCTAAAACAGTTATAATTTTTTCTGATTTATTTCCAACTGAATCCCTAAATATAAAATTGACCTTTGTATTTGACTCTTGTTTTGGTAGTGTAAGACTAAAGGAACCATCTTTTTTAGTATCGGTTAGGTTTACAATTGTTTCTTTACCTATTTTTACTTCTATTGTTCCTTTTTCATTTAACCTTCCAGCAATTACATTCTCGCCCGAATTGTCTAAAGTTAATGTTTTAGGTTCTATTAATAAAGGAGCCTTTTTATCTGCCAATACTGTAATAATAGTTTCTTTACTATAGTTAGCATCTTCATCTATTGCAATAACCTTTATTTTCGTTCCTTTTACCATTGATGTATTCAACTCATAGGAAAAGCGATTCTCTTGAGCCATTAGCTGCTTATCTTTATTTAATAGTGTCCAATTTTTATTGTCTACTGAACTAAAAATCTCAATTTTTGCTTTTTCACTTACTTCTCCTTCAATATACAGAGAAGTATCATAAACGGTCTCCACTTTTTTAATAACTGGAGCTAAGCCATCTTTTACAACAAAGTCAAATGCTAACGTATTTGCAGGTGTAGCACTGTCTACAATCTCAATTGAACCTTTTGATCCTGCTAGTTGTTTACCGATCGTAATTTTAAACTTTCCATTTGCATCCGTCTTACCTTTAAACTGCTTATTAGAGATGTTTACATTTATAGTAGCTTGTTCAGAAACTACACCTTCAATAAGGGTATTTGTGTTAGTTACAACTAAAGTCTCTTTTAATTCCGGTGGTACATCGTCATGGACAACGACAACAGTTGCTTCAGAAAATTTTTGACCTAATGTTGAGGTAACAAATAACTTACTGTCTGTTTTTTGTTGTGACTTCATTTTTATATTAAAGAGACCATTTTTATCAGCAATACCACTTCCTACTAATTTGTTATTGGTATCTTTAACTGAAATTTTTGCCTTTGTCACTGTAGTACCATTAATAGATAGCATACTATCAAAAACTTCATCTACTTTTAGATCTATCGGATTAATATTTTCAATTAATTTTTCTGCGTCTATCATTTTCCCAGATGAAGTCTTTTTACTTCCTGGGACTGTTCTGCCTGTTTTTTTAATTATTTCAATAAGTTGTTGAGGAGTGAAATTTTCAGAAATCCCCATTGCAAGTGAACTAATTCCAGTTACATGAGGGGCAGCCATAGAAGTACCGCTAAAGAATGCATAATCTCCTGGAATCGTACTTAAAATATCTTCCCCAGGTGCCGCTATATCAACATTTTTTGTGCCATAGTTTGAAAAGCTAGCCAAATTCCCTTGATTATTTAATGCTGCTACACTTAAGATATTTGAACTGTTATAATCTGATGGATAATGTGGAGAAGTATCGTTATTACGTCCGTCATTACCTGCTGCTGCAATAAATAACATATTTGACTCTTCAATAGCAGTTTTTAACAAAGAATCTTCATGGTTCCCGCCCCAACTATTATTCGATATTCTAACTCCCTTATCTTTGGCATACTCTATTGCGCGAATAGCATCAGAGGAATATCCTCCCTCAGGACCGAGGAATTTCAAGGGCATAATCTTCACATTAGGAGCAATACCCGCTATACCTATTTGATTATTAGTAGCTGCTGCAATAGTACCTGCAACATGAGTACCATGCTCGTCTCCATCGAAAGAGTCAAACACACTTTCATCGTTGTTATAAAAATCATACCCATTGATATCATCTATGTAACCATTCTTATCATCGTCAATACCAGGTTTTCCTTGCGCTTCTAATTCGTTTATCCAAATGTTATCTTTTAAATCTGGGTGATTTATCTGTGTACCAGTATCTATCACTGCAACTACTACTTCTTTTAACTCCTTATTTCCGATTAATTCCCAAGCTTCGGGAATATTTATATCCATATCCTTTTTACCGACGTAACCATAAATTGGTTGACCTATGTTGTTCAATCCCCACATGTACTTAGCTAGAGGGTCATTAGAAATTTCTGAAGAATAATAAATATAATTAGGTTGTACTTCTATTATTCCCTCTACAGTTTCTAATGTACTAACAATATTTTTGGTTGTATAGTATTGTGGTATCTCTACTTTAGCGATATTTTCTGTAATCATTTCTTTAATTTTAAATCCTTGACGTTTAAGTTTTTCTTCAGATAAGCCTCCTTGCTCAAATTTTACTAATAATTCTCCTTCCACATAGGCAGGAGAATCTTTCTCCTGTTTTAACGGTTTAAATGATTGATAGTTCCCTATTTCTTCTGCTTTAAAAACCGTAGGAGAAAATGATAT
>JBEMAY010000018.1:0-56262 GCA_040274765.1 Psychrobacillus sp. | reverse complement strand
AAATTTGAACATACGATAATAAAATTAACGGAATGTAAATTGCTAAAAAGTTTAGAGTTGGATCAATCCTTAAATATTCGCTGGAATCATAAAAGAAGTGAAGAAAGAAAACAATGGAAGCTATAAAATAAATAATAGACATGATTATTTCCTTCATCTTTCCACCTCCACTTACAGATTTCTATTTAGCAAAAATTAAAATTATCTTTTTATATTATTCAACAAGTTGTTCTCTTTTACCTTTTCCCCATACGTATTGAAGTCCTAAGGTTAGAATGTACAAATTATCCTCCATACAAAAAGGCAGTCTCTAATTGATTTCGAAAGGATGCTCTACTGCTGGATTGTAGTAAAATAACGGTTGATTGTCGTAAAGCAGAGCCCCATTGTAGTAAACGAGCACAGGATTGTCGCAATCTTTGTTCAGGAAACCAATCTGGTTAGGGATTGTAGTAAAATAACGGTTGATTGTCGTAAAGTAGAGCTCCATTGTAGTAAACGAGCGCAGGATTGTCGCAATCAATGAGATTTTATTTCAGATGGCTACTTCTAGTCATGAATTGTGTGGAAATTGTGTGTGACACAGGGACAGCTTACTGTTTGCTCACCTTACTGCCAAGAGTTAAAATCACAATACTTCCAAGCAACAGACCAATTCCTATCCAAGAGGTGACACCTAAAATCTCTCCTACTACCACTACTCCAAGAAGTGCAGCGGTAGTAGGTTCCGCTAGTGATAGGGTTAATGCAGAGGAGGCGGGGATTTTCCGAAGTCCCCATCCATACAAAACGTATGCAATACTCGTTGTAGCCAAGCCAAGATAGAAAATGATTCCCACGTTGCCTGTGTCAGCAAGCCAGCTTATGTCATAAACAAAGAAAAATGGCGTTAGCAGCAACGCACTGAGTGAAAACGTCATTGCCACAACTGGTATCGCCTCTTCTTTTTGTAGAAGAGATTTACTCGTAAGCGTATAAAATGCAAATATAAGTCCCGCCACTAGCGAATATAAAATACCGACCGGATCTATTGTTACTTCACCCTTTGTTAAAAATAAAAACAGACAGCCAACGATGGCTAACCCAGTAGAGAATCCCCATACTTTTGTAGGTCTCATTTTCAAGAAAATCCATTCCACCATGCCAGAAAAAACAGGCGCACTTCCGATAGCAACTACACTGGCAATGGCAACCCCAGTTAATTTAACGGACGAGAAAAACAATAATTGAAACAAAGATATGCAAATAGCTGCATATAACGTTTGTTTCCATGGCCAAGTGCGAAGCTTTAACTTTTTTAGTAAAATCATCACGATTAATAATGGAATGCCTCCGGTTGCCGAACGTCCAGCACTAATAATAAAGGGATGGGCATTATCTGGTAAAAATGTTTGGGCCGTTCCTGTCGTTCCCCAAAGCATGGCTCCCAGTAATACGAATATGTATGGTATAACTGCCACTCTTTTCATCCTTTCTACTACAACTATTTTCTATGTGAGGACATTGAGTTACCCCCTTGTCTCCATTATACTAATAAATACGTAGGAGGGATTTGTACCATGTACATGACAGTAGAAGAAACAGCTGACTTCTTATCGATGCCACTTGAACAAGTCAAAAGATATATAGCCGAAAAAAAAATCCGTGCTGTTTTTGATGGAGAACAGTATGTTGTCAATAGTGCTCAATTTGAAACCCATTTAGAGCAAGTGGAAGAATTAAAACGCCAAATTGATGAATGGCGCAATACTCCCATTCCAGAGGACATTGATGTCAAGGATGAGGACTAGCCAATTCAAGCATATCAAACAAAAAGGACTTTTTCCGAAGGGAAATTGTCCTTTTTGATTTTATATGGTAATAAAAAATCCTGCTCTTTTACCGATAATTTCTGCGTAGTCCTCTACCATCACACTAGCTGTAGGATACATCCCTGCTCCAGGACCTACTAGGGTAAGTGTCCCAATATAGTTTGTATCAAGAGAAACAGCATTATTTACTCCTTCAATTGCATACAGCGGATGATCCGGTCCTACCAGCTGAGGGCCTACGGAAGCATATAGCTCTCCATTTTCATCCTGTTCAATTTCAGCCACATGACGGTAACGAAGGCCTTGATCCTTTGCTTTTTTGACATCCTCTAACGTAATCTCATCGATTCCTACTACACGGACATCGTCCCAATCAGGCTGTTTTCCAAATGCCAAGGCGCTTAAAATCATTAATTTACGAAACGCATCCTGACCAGAGACATCATTGTACGGGTCTGCCTCTGCGTAACCTAGCAGCTGTGCTTCTTTTAATGCAGCTTCAAAAGGGCTATCCTCTAAACGCATTTGCGTTAGGATATAATTAGAAGTTCCATTTAGAATCCCTTGAATTTTCTTCACAGAGTTTACTTGAAGCAGATTTTTTAAGGTCTTGATTATCGGCACGCCACCTGCAGTAGTTGCCTCATACCCTACAAACACACCTCTTGATTTTGCACGCTCCTGTAACGGGATACTATATTTGGAGAACATGACTTTATTAGCAGTTATCACGTGACAGCCTTTGTCTATTGCTCTACATAAGTAGCTATAGGCTGGTTCTTCGTTAACAATTGCCTCGAAAACTACCTGGAGTCCAGGAATATTTTCAATGTCCTCAAAGTCGTCTGTTACCAAAACTCCTGGAGTTTCGGGTCTTTCTTTTGCTAAATTATTAATCAGGATTGCACAAATCTCAATATCCAACCCCAATGACTTTTTTAAGTCTTCTCTTTTTTCATTTACGATGTGATAAATCCCTTGGCCGACTGTTCCAAACCCTAAAATCGCTGCTTTTATTTTTGCCATGCTGTCTCCTCCAAAATGAATCTGTACAATTGAATACAAATAATCGCACTTGTGTAATATTTCAATAAACTTAATTGACTATTTTACATATTGTAGACTATTTTTATTCATTATACAATAGAATTCTACCTAGAGAGGACATTTGTTTTTTTAGAAAGTACTTTTTTGAGTGCATCTTGTAAGTCTTCAACTGCCTCCAAGCCAACAGACAAGCGGATTAGATCCTCTGTAACCCCTGATTTTACTAAATCCTCTGGAGTAAGCTGTTGGTGAGTAGTAGAAGCCGGATGAATAATTAAGGATTTTGCATCTCCTACATTTGCAACATGAGACCAAATCTCTATATTATCGATAATTTGTCTGCCTGCTTCTCTACCACCCTTCACTCCAAATGTTAGAATAGAACCGAAGCCATTTTTTAAATACTTTTTAGCTAGCTTATGGGTTGGATGATTTTCAAGCCCTAAATAGTTAACCCATGACACTTCTTCATTAGCATTTAAGTATTCTGCAATCTTCTGGGCATTTTCGTTATGTTTTGGCACCCTTAAGTGAAGTGTTTCTAATCCTTGCAGAAAGGAAAATGCTGCCTCCGGACTAAGAGTTGGCCCAAAATCCCGCAGCAACTGAACTCTAAGCTTTATTGCAAATGCCACATTTGGTACGTCGATTCCATAACGTAGTCCATGATAAGTCACATCAGGCTCTGTGAATCCTGGGAACTTATTAGAGTTCCAATTGAAGTTTCCTCCGTCTACTACCACACCACCAATTGTTGTTCCATGACCTCCAATCCACTTTGTTGCAGAATGTATAACAATATTAGCTCCATGCTCGATAGGATTTGCACCAAAAGGTGTAGCAAACGTGTTATCTACTAATAATGGAACTCCTACTTCGTTGGCAATTGCAGCTACAGCTTCTACATCTAGAACGTTTAAGCTTGGATTTCCAATGATTTCTGCAAAGAACCCTTTCGTTTTCTCTGTAACAGCTTTACGGAAATTTTCTGGGTCAGAGGAATCTATGAATTTTACTGTAATCCCATAACGTGGGAGTGTATGTGCAAATAGATTAAAGGTTCCGCCATATAAATTTTCAGCAGCTATAATTTCATCTCCAGCTCCAGCAATGTTCAAAATAGAAAATGCAATGGCTGCTGCTCCTGAGGAGAGTGCTACTGCTGCTGTTCCTCCTTCTAGTAATGCAATTCTTTGTTCAAACACATCTACGGTTGGGTTTGTGATTCTGGAGTAGATATTACCAGTCTCTTTCAAGGCAAATAGATTTTGTGCATGCTCTGTGTTTTGAAATACATACGAGGTTGTTTTGTAAATCGGTACTGCTCTAGATCCTGTCACTGGATCAGGCGTTTGCCCACCGTGTAAAAGAAGTGTTTCTTTTTGAAGATTAGTCATTTGAATTCCTCCGATTTAGTAGATTAGATGGATGCTGGAGGCCAGAGAGGATTATAGAACTGGCAAACAATAAAAACCCCTCTTCAATTAAGAAGAGGGGTCAAATTGATGACATGTTCCTCCTCTTATCTTCCAAATTCTTTTGAAGAATTTGTAGGATTTAGCACCTTTCCAAGTTATAGAACTTGGTGGTTGCCGGACTTCTTAGGGCCTATTCCCTCAGTCACTCTTGATAAGAGTATTTGATTAGTATTCCATCTTGTTACACAGTATAAGTCTCCGCATATTTAGATGTCAAGTCGTTTTATAAAAATTCTGAAACTTCTTCTTTTTTTAATCGTTTAATATAATAGATAGAATAATTTTATTAGGGGTGTCATAGAATGATGATTTGGATTGCTAGCATTCTCTTAATAGGCTACATCATTGGTTCGCTTCATGGATCTAAACTTGCCCAATGGATGAGTGGAGTTAATATAAAAAAAGAAGGCTTAAACAACTCGGGAGCATCCAATGCTACTGTCGTACTTGGCTGGAAGTATGGTGTTTTAGTGGGAGTCATAGATATATTAAAGGGTGCCGTTATGATTATTGGCGTACGCTTACTTTCTGAGCAGTGGAGCTTGTTTAGTTCATCGGAGCTGGATTTACTTCTTTATCTAGCTGGTGCTGCGGTTATTTTAGGGCATAACTTTCCAGTTTTCACAAAATTTAAAGGTGGGAAAGGCACTGCTTCCATCATAGGGGTATTACTTGCCTTACATTGGCCGGTCGGACTGGCTGGATTGCTTATATTAATTTGCGTTACACTTTTAACGGATTATTTGTTGATAGGGGTTTTATTTTTTTATCTCATATTTTTAGGCGCATCTATCTGGACCGCAGACGGAACAGGACCAATTTTTATATCTTGCTTCTTATTTTTAATGGCATCCTTCTTACATGTAGAGAATGTGCAACGATTATTACGAAAGGAAGAGACAAAAATTTCTTCCGTTATAAAGAAAAAGAAGCCATCGCTTTAAAGGAAAGAGTGAGTCAAATGAGTAAAAAAAAGAGGTGGATTGTGGTCATTCCATTCATCATAATCGCATCGAGCGGATTAGGTATGTGGATGCTTACGAGTAAATGGCTCGAGGATGGGTTAAAGCCAAAGGCAAACGGTTCTAATGAATATGCCATTGTGTTAGGAGCCAAGGTCAAAAAAGGCCATATTCCTTCTTTAGCACTTCTTTACCGTTTAGAAGCAGCACTAGAATATGCTGAAAAATATCCACATGTAAAACTTGTTGTGACCGGAGGACAGGGACCAGACGAGGACATTGAAGAAGCTGAAGTTATGAAGGACTATCTCGTAGAGAATGGGATTTCAGAGAGTCGGATCATCGTAGAAGATCAATCTACCTCTACTTATGAAAATCTGTTATTTTCCCAACAGCTTCTCCCTGACAGCGTTAGCTCTGTGACCATCATTACGAGTGATTTCCATTTACAGCGAGCAAAAATTATAGCCGAAGGAATAGGATGGAATGCGGATGTGGTAGCTGCTAGGACACCACAAATTTCAGAGGCCAAACTGCGTTTGCGTGAAAGAGCAGCCTTGCTCAAAACTTTTGCCTCCGGGGAATAAGACAAAGGGAAGGATTAAACAGAGAAGTAGCTAGGCTTTCCTTCTCTCCTCCCTCAAATGGCATTTTCGAATTATAGGAAAGTGATTAACCCTCTAACAGTGCATAGTATTTCAGAAGTTTACCTTCTAATTCAACGAGTAAAATAGGACCTTCTTTTTCTATAGTCGAA
Organism: Psychrobacillus sp.; assembly: GCA_040274765.1. Lineage (GTDB taxonomy): Bacteria > Bacillota > Bacilli > Bacillales_A > Planococcaceae > Psychrobacillus. The sequence goes on along the minus strand of JBEMAY010000018.1, from coordinate 50,207 downwards.
AAAATCTTTGCACCAACAGGGAGCTTATTCGACATTCCATCTTCAAAGTCTGTGTCTGAATCGTTTCTTGTTTTTATTTCCCCTACTTGCTCGCCTTTTGTTAAAGTTAGTTCCTCAACCCAGTCAATTCCAGTCTGATAAATCACACCATCGAGCTGAAATATATCTGCTTTAGGATCTAATGTTAAAATCTCTTCTGCATCTGGATTTTCAGTTTCATGAACTACTGTTTTTACTGGATTCAATGAATTAGAACATCCAACAGAAGTTAATAAAACGAAAATGACCAAACCCAAACATAATCCTGGTAGTCTCACATTATCCCCCCTTGTATGGTTAGACGGACAAGGGTCGAATAAGTTACCTTTCAATACTTTTATTTATGGTCCTTATTCTTTTCTAGTTATGAATTGGATTCAATTTACTTATTCCTTACCCCTTCACCCAATAAGCACTACCATCATCTTTTCTATCTAAAAACCCGTACTCAACTAAATAGCGTCTAAGAGTCACATAGTCATCGTATATGCTTTTTAGAATTTCATTAATTTCTTTTTCGCTATACTGTTTTTCTCTGTCAAAATGTTTAATAATTACTCGTAGCGTTGCAAGCTTTTGCTTTTCCTTTTTCGGAAACTTAGTCATCCTACCACCTATTCCATCAGGGAAAAACTTTTTCTCTACTTCGGCTTGCTCTTCAGCTGTTATGTTATAGCGATCGTCTACCATCGTGGCGTTTTTATGAATTGGAAGGAAATTAGGTGCATGACTGTCCTTTTCTTTCAATAACTCCATCATGGTCAAAAAGATTTTTGCTTGGCGTTCCTTTTCCTTCAAGACAAACCGATGATTTCGTATAGTCGAAGCGCTCCCGATCTCTAGCTCCTTTTGAATTTCTAAATCACTTCTCCCTTCATAAAACAGTTTTAGCAAGCTATTTTGATGATCAGTCAAGCCAGTAAGCTTTTTATTTAAGCCAATTAAATAATCAAACACAGAAATATGTTGTTTATCTATATGATGCTTCATAAACCTCTCCGCCTCATAAAGTACGTTGTTTTCAGGATAAATCAAACCCTTTTCAACCTTCTCCCCACACAACAAACAATGGTAGTATTCCACTTCCTCCACATACCCTTTTTTCATCTCTTCCATAGATGCTTCTAAAAATTTTTCAGTAACAACCATAACAAACACAACCCATTTTAGTTTGTAAATATACAAACATTTTACATTAACGTCTATTTTAAATCAATTTAAATAATACTGTTGCAATTTATCTGAAGATAATAAACAATTAAAAGGAAGGATTACAAGAAAATAGGGGGCAATACATTGGTCACATTCAAAGAATACGAATACAAAAGACCTGATTTGCAAGAAATGAAGACGGCTTTTCATAGTTTATTAGATAAAATGAAGGAAGCTTCTTCTGTAGAGGAGCAAAACTCAATCATTGAAGAGATTAACTCGATTCGCAACAACTTCTCTACTCAAGCAAACCTTGTTTATATCCGAGCTTCTATTGATACAAACGATGAATTTTATCAAAAGGAACGTGATTTTTTAGATGAAATCAGTCCCGAGGTGGATGAGCTTGTAACAGAATACTATAAGGTTCTTGTTGCTTCTCCGTATCGTGATAAGCTAGAAAAAAAATGGGGTAGTCAATTATTTGACTTGGCAGACTTTCAGATTAAAGGATTCTCTTCCGAGCTAATCGGCTTAATGCAAAAGGAAAACAAGCTAACTTCTGACTATTCTAAGCTTGTTGCATCTGCAGAAGTGGAGTTTGAGGGAGAAAAATATACACTAGCACAGCTTGGAAAATTTACGGAGTCTACAGACCGTGAAATAAGAAAAAAAGCTAGAGAGGCTTCCGTTGGATTTTTCTCGGAAAATGAAGCCAAATTCGATGACATCTACGATCAACTCGTTAAGCTACGCCATGAGATGGCAACGACTCTTGGTTACAAAAACTTTGTAGAGCTTGGATATATTCGCATGAATAGAATCGACTACAATGCGGAGATGGTAAAAAAATTCCGTGACCAGGTTCGTGACTATATAGTACCTCTGGCTAATAAGCTACATGAAAGACAGGCTAAACGCATAGGCGTAGAAAAGCTAAAATTTTATGATGAACCACTTAACTTCCTAACTGGGAATGCAACTCCACAAGGGTCTCCACAATGGATCATAGACAATGGAAAGAAAATGTATGAGGAGCTTTCTCCAGAGACAGCTGAGTTCTTCCAATTTATGATTGATCGAGATCTAATGGATTTAGAAGCTAAAAAAGGGAAAGAAGCTGGAGGTTATTGTACGTTTATAGATGACTATGAATCTCCTTATATTTTCTCTAATTTTAATGGAACGTCTGGAGATATTGATGTATTAACTCATGAAGCCGGTCATGCTTTCCAGGTTTACACAAGTAGAAATATAGGGATACCTGAATATATTTGGCCTACTTTTGAATCCTGTGAGATTCACTCGATGAGTATGGAGTTTTTTACTTGGCCATGGATGGAGCTTTTCTTCAAAGACCAAACAGAGAAATATAAATTTGCCCATCTAAGTAGTGGTCTTTTGTTCCTTCCTTATGGTGTTGCCGTAGACGAATTCCAGCACGTTGTATATGAAAATCCAGAAATGACACCAGCGGAAAGAAAGGCAGCATGGAGAAAAATTGAGCAAACGTACCTCCCTCACCGCGATTACGACGGGAACAGTTATTATGAGGCTGGTGGATTCTGGCAGCGCCAAGGACATATATATGCAAGTCCATTCTATTACATCGATTATACGTTGGCTCAAATTTGCGCATTCCAGTTCTGGAAACGTTCAAGAGAGGATCGTGACTCCGCTTGGAAGGATTACTTACACCTTTGTAAACTAGGTGGATCTATGTCCTTTACTAAGCTGGTAAAAGAAGCTAACCTCATTTCTCCTTTTGAAGAAGGATGTATCGAGTCTGTTATTGGTACAATTGAGGATTACTTAAACAGCGTAGATGATGCTTCACTTTAATTTTAGAAATAAGGAGTTTATACGGTATGAATAACCCAGCAGGTTTTTGGATAAGATTTGGGGCAGGTCTATTAGATGGAATTATTATCGGTATACCATTGGCAATTATTAGCTTACTTTTGTTCGGAGAAAGTGATACTTGGTTTACGACTATAGGACAAAACTTTTATACTTTTATCTTGCCGATTTTATGGGCAGGATACACAATAGGCAAACGAATTGTGGGAATACGAATCGTTAAACTAGACGGGTCTAGTGTAGACGCTTGGACAATGGTGAAAAGGGTCATAATAGCAGGTATTGTCTATGGAATAACTCTGGGTATTGGTATAATTGTAAGCTGTTTTATGGTCGGTTTACGCGAGGACAAGAGAGCCATTCATGATTTTATAGCTGGTACTTATGTAACTCAAGATTCGCCTTATTAACGAATAGTTACCTTTCACCAGCAGGATCTTGCTCCCTATCATTCCACTGTATTTTGATACTAATGAAAAGTTAAAAAAGATGGTCGTGATTCCCTTCACGACCATCTTCTTTTATCTAGCATTATTTTTCATAAAATTTTTTAGCCTATACTCTCATACTATAGCAGGAGATTGATAGAAGGTAACGAATTGAAATAATAAAGGAGTGCTGTTATGTCGAGTAAAATATTAGCAATTACAATTGCGGTTATGGGCATTATTTATATATTTTTGATACCTCATGATCCGGTTGGTATTAAAATAACGTTTAAACTAATTCCTATGTTACTTATTATTCTTTTTGCAAGCGTTCAACCACCTGGTTTACCCAAGAGCTACAAGACACTTATCATTTTAGGATTATTTATATGTATGCTAGCAGACGGACTAATTTATTGGTTTATTATTGGGCTAATCACATTTTTAATAGGACATATCGTTTATATTTTTGCATTTAGAAGAATCAAGAAGAGCGCTATCCCTAAGTGGGCAGCAGCATTGTTACTTCTTTACGGGCTTATAATGGTTATTTGGATTGCAGGTACTCTATGGTCCGAAGGGGAATTTGTTTTAGTGGTTGCTGTCGTTCTGTATATCGGGGTTATTTTAACTATGGGCTGGCATGCATTACAGACAGGTAATAGATTCGCCATTATTGGTGCTCTCTTATTTATATTCTCTGATTCAATCCTTGCGATCAATAAATTTATAGTAGCCATTCCTTATGAGCATGCACTTGTGATGCTCTCCTACTATGGTGCACAATTTCTCTTCTCCTATAGTATATTTTCGCATTATTCCTCAACACGGAATAATCTGTTAAAATAAATATATGCTTTGCATATTGGAGGAGATTTTGTCATGAAAGAAATTCTTATTGATCGATTAACGAGATACGCTAAAATAGATACACAATCCAATGCCGCTAGCTCTTCTTGTCCTTCTACGGAAGGTCAGTGGGACTTACTTCATTTATTGGAGAAGGAATTAGCCGAGCTTGGTATGGAAGAAATCACATTAGATGAAAATGGATACTTGTTTGCATCCCTTCCAGCTAATACAAATAAAGATGTGCCTACGATTGGATTTTTGGCTCATGTAGATACAGCCACGGATTACACAGGAAAAAACGTAAACCCTCAAATAATTGAAAATTACGATGGACGTGACATTCAACTTAACGAGGATACAACTATGTCAGTTGCCGACTTCCCAGAATTAACAAAGTACGTTGGGCAAACACTTATGACTACCGATGGAACAACTTTGTTAGGTGCAGATAACAAAGCAGGTATAGCTATTATTATGACCGCTATGGAATACTTCCTTCAAAACCCAGAGATTAAACACGGGAGAATTCGTGTAGCCTTTACGCCAGACGAGGAAATAGGTCGTGGACCACATAAATTTAATGTAGAAAAGTTCGGGGCAAAATATGCTTACACAATGGACGGAGGTCCACTTGGAGAACTACAATATGAGAGCTTTAATGCTGCTAGTGTAAAAGTAACTACTCATGGGAAAAGTGTACACCCCGGCTCAGCTAAAGGGAAAATGGTTAACTCCATTACAATGGCCACTAAGTTCCAATCTCATATGCCAGTGGATGCAGTACCAGAAAAAACGGATGGTAGCGAGGGTTTTATTCACTTAATGTCATTTAATGGAGATGTAGAAAAATCTGAACTAAGCTACATTATTCGTGATCACGACCGTGAAAAGTTCGAAGCTAAAAAACAGCTTTTTCTAGAGGTTACAGAAAAAATGAAAGCCGAGTATGGAGAACTTGCAATTGATGTTAATGTAAGAGATCAATACTATAATATGGGGGAAAAAATTACTCCTGTTATGGAAATTGTAGATATTGCAAAGGATGTAATGGTTTCTTTAGATATAGAACCATTAATCATCCCTATTCGAGGTGGTACAGATGGCTCTCAGCTTTCCTTTATGGGTATGCCAACACCAAACATCTTTACAGGTGGAGAAAACTATCATGGGAAATATGAATATATTTCTATAAATGCAATGGAAAAGGCAACAGAAGTAATGAAGGGGATCATTCAAACCTTTGAAAACAAAGCATAACTAAGTTATAGATAAAAGAGACACTTGCTAGATGTAGCGAGTGTCTCTTTTACCGTTTTAGCATATCTTATTACACTGTTGCTTCTGTTACAGGGTTTCTATCTGCAATGTATCGAGATACATGCTTATAGCTGACAGCAAATACGATAAATGTCAGTACAAGGAATGCAGCTAGGCAAATGAGAAGTACAAATCCATTTGCCAGCATAAATCCAGGATCGTCTAAGGAAATAACGGCTTTAAGCCCTGCATTAGAATACGTTAGCGGTAAAAACTTACTAAGTGCTTGTAAATTCTCCGGTAACATAGGTATTGGTAGATTCGAGCCTGTAGTAGATAATTGAAGAACAATGAATGCTAGAGCGATAAATCTACCAATGTTGCCTCCTAATGCGACCAAGAAGAATACAATAGACATAAACGCTAGACTGACAAAAACAGTAAACAGTATAAACAATCCAGCATTAGTAACCTGAAGTTTCAAGATGAATAGAGAAAATAAAGACACTAATAAACCTTGTGCAATGGCAAATAAGGAAAGCTGCATAAGTTTACTTGCATACCAGCTAAATAATGAGCCTGGCAAAGTAGCTGGTCTTTTGAAATCCACGATAAAGGATAATATTAAAATTCCAACAAATAAAGCTAAAGAAATAATATATGGCGCAGTAGAATCACGGTAATAATTATAGCTATTCACTGTCTCGCCTTTAAAGCTAACAGGATTAGAGAACTTAGCGATATTAGCTTCACTTACTTGTATACCGCTTACCTGTTCTGCTCCACCCGCTAAGCCAGTTTGAAGCTCTTGGCTTCCTGACTGAAGTTGGTTTGCACCATCGTTTAGTGAAGTTACCCCTAGAGTCATCGTCTCCCAACCAACTGCAACAGTTTGGTTACCATCACTAATTTGTGTAAGTCCAGCTTTTAAATCGGTTACTGCATTTCCAATCTTCGTCCAGGAACTTGCAACAGTCGCATTACCATTGGCCACTTGATTTGCACCAGCTTTTAATTGAGTAATCCCTGCATTAGCTGTTGTTTGTCCTTCTACTAGTTGATTGATCCCAGCATTTAACTGCTTAGACCCAGTAGTAAGCTGAGTCGCTCCAGCTACTAAAGCATCAGCTCCCTGCTTTAATGGCTGAACCTGCTGGTCGAATTGAGTAAGACCTTTTGAAATCGCATCACTCGTACCTACAAGCGTCATAAATTCTACATCTTTAGCAAGCTCAGGATGTTTTGCTAAGTAGCCCTTCAAACCTTCTGTTAAATTTTGAGATCCTCCTGAAAGCGTTTTCGTAGATTCTGTTACTTTAGCGATTCCACCAGCTAACTGCTCTGCCCCCGGTTTCAATTGTTTTTCCAAGCCTACTGATAATGTAGCACTGCCTGTGTTAACAGTCTTTAAACCATTTAACACTTGATCAGATCCAGCTTTAAGAGAATCTAAGCCCTGAACAACCTCTTTGGAGCCTGCAGCTAGCTTTTTAATATCATTCTCTCCGCCTTTTATTGAACTAAGTAATTGGCTAGCCCCATCCTCAGCAGTTTTTGCTCCAACTGCAAGCTTCTGTACATCACCTGATTTTTCGTTTAAAGATTGTAACAGCTGACTTGTACCTGCCGAAAGACTTGTTGTACCTTCATATAATTTGTTAGAACCATCAGCCCCAGAAGCAAATCCATTAGAAATATCACCAAAGCGCGCAAATAATGTTTTGGTGTAGGTTTCTGTAATTTTGTTTCCTAGCTGTTCACGAATTTTTTCGGTAGCACTTTTTGTAACCTGTGATGCCATGAAGTTTAGACCTTCATTTTGGGTATAGATTATTTCTGCTACCTCTGGATTAGCATCTAGCACAGTTGTTACCTTGCTAGAGAAATCTTCTGGAATCTCAATAGTCATATAATACTTCTGACTTTTGAGCCCTTTTTCTGCTTCTTCTTTTGATACAAAATCCCATCCTAGCGCTGGATTTTGCTTCAAATCTGCCACTAAATCCTTCCCTACGTTTATAGGGGTTCCCCCTGATTCAGCACCTGCATCGTTATTAACAAACGCTACAGGTAAATTATCTAGATTGTCATACGGATCCCATGTAGCAGATAACAAAACTGCTGCATAGACAATTGGAATTAGCAAAACTCCAATGATTGAAAATAATACCCCTTTTTTCTCTGTTAGCTTGGATAACTCCACGCCCAACAATTTGAACGCACCCATACATAACCCCCTATTTGAAATTAAAAAATGTAGAAATAAAAAATGAATGAGTATTCATTTTTATTCCTACATTAATTATATTTTAAATTTTTAGATTTTTCACTATTTTTGTTAAATAGTAATTTTAGATAATAAATATCAAAATTTTACTTTTCTATAATATAATCTTTCAATGCACGGCCGACTCCATCCACAAAATTACTACCAGCTCCCCAATCAAAACGCATAAATGCTCCTGCTCCTCCACCAGATGCTGCTGCATGAACCTTTGTAATTCCTTCTAAATTATCTAGGGTAACCGTTAAAGAAGCCCTGTTACTCGTTCGATAATAGAATTTTTCTATCACGCAGACAACCATCTCTTGATCTCCTACAGCACGTTTATATACATCTAACACCTTACCAGATATAGATCCAGTGACAATGGATTGTTCGATCACTCTTAATGCATCGATAGGTGTAATATCAACATAAAAATCTCGCACGTCGTTCATCATAATCGCCCCCTTTCTAACTTCTACGGTTCGTAGATTAAAAAGTTCCAGATTAGAGGGCATCTTTATGTTAAAGGAATTAATACAATTCATTCTTAACTTTTTCAAACTGTTGCACTTACGTCCCTACCTAATGCATATCCCAATTGATTTCGAAAGCACATAGACTCTACTATTTCCTAGAATGACTACCGACCTACCAATACATACATCCGAAAAATTTTTAAAACCTTATTTTCGAACTTTATTAATAATACCTGTTAAATTACTCATAATAATTTTATACGTTAAGCAAAAAGATTTGCTTGTTAATTGTATTTTTCTTTATAACCTTAATTTGTGAGCATACGCCATAATTTATTAAATGACCTCATAATTTCTTTTATCGCTTCAAGTTATGTTAAGTCTTCCACGGTAATCGCTTTTTACACATGAGACGGGGAACTTTATACGACGGGTAAAGCTTTTGGGATCTATAAAAAAAGCAGCATCCAAGTAGATGCCGCTTTACAAGGGACGAACTTAACGTTGAGGGGGTTAAGTCGCAAAAAATACTCAGCTGTACTTTGGAGAAAAGTTGCTGGTAAGAACCTTCTCTATTGAGTAAGCTCTATACGATAATGATAATCATTTTCAATTAGTGTGTCAACCATTTTTATAAATGTAATTTTTTACTTACCCAAGTTAAGTTTATACTTACTAATTGTTTTGGCAGTAGAGTATGGGGCGAGTGCTTCTCTCTTTCCCATAAAAAGCGTTCGCCAGAGAGGAAAAATGAAGTTACACACCTTTACTTAGAGGAATGTTCGTTGTACTTCCCTCCTAACGGATTGCCAATAACTTTATTGTAAAACTAAAATGCATATTCCTTTTAGCTTCGGGAATAGCTAATAACAATCCCAAAAAAAAGGAGTGAGAAAGAATGGATCGCAAAATAGATAAACAAGTGGAAGTAGCATTAGAAAGCTTTAGTACAGACGAAAAAAATGAAATCCTAAAAAGCTTTACTACATTTAAGGATTATCTAGCTGACAAAGTTAAAATGGGTGAGAAAATGGGTCTTAGTGATGAGACTCTTACAAAAGCAACCGAGAAAGTCGCAGGCTATCTTGCAGCGCACGAAGAACCTAGGAACCGTGAAGAACATCTATTACAGCAACTATGGAAAACTGCTGACAAAGATCAACAACACGCTCTTAGTCAAATGCTATTAAAACTTACGAAACATGAAGGATAAACGAGAAGAGGCAGATGGTCGTTTATTAGACAATCCCGATAGGGTAAAAACGACTAAAGTCAGTCTGTTCGATATGCATGAGGATATGCAAACTGTTGATGCCATCTCTGTTGAGGACTTGAATATTCAAGTTCAAGATGAAAGAGATCATACCCACACGAAAAACCGTTCTTCTAGTGAAGAACGATTTCCTCCTAGATGACGTTTCTCCATAGCTATAAAAAAGAATGCTCCTTTCCCCTTGGAGCATTCTTTTTTTTAAAAGGAAGTAGCTCTAATCAATCTAGCTTGGACCAAACGACGTCTGATAACCACTCCTAGTAGTGCGGCGACTATTGATTTTACTAAATCGGGAATAAGAAAAATTAACATTCCACCTTTAAAGGCACCTTCCCATGAAATACCTGTAACTATTTTTAACCAAACCATACCGATCGATAGGATAATTAATACACTAAGCATATTAGCTCCAATAGCCACAAATTTGTTATGTCCAAACATGTCTAACAGAAAGCCTATACATACCACAGCTGGTAGCGTAGCTAAAATATATCCTCCTGTTGGACCTAGTAATATGCCTGGTCCTCCCGTCATGCCAGCAAAAACAGGTATGCCACCTAGTCCAAGTAATATATAGATGATAATAGCAAGACACGCATATTCCTTCGGTAAAATAGTAGCCGTTAACATAACAGCAATCGTTAAGAGTGAAAATGGTACAGGTGGTATAGCGATCATAATCTGAGCCGCTACGGCAATAATGCCAGCAAACATAGCAGCAGTAATCATCATTTTCAAACGTTCATTTCTCATAATTTCTTCCCCTTTATATTTGTGTTAACCAACTATAAATATAAGTTAACACATTTTCAGAAAAAAGAGAACAAAAAAAAGAAACCGAAAGATAATTTTCGGTTTCTTATAATATGTGAAGCAAGTCTATCTAGCATTACTTACATCCAACGACTCACTGCGTTTTCTACTGATTCTAATCGTACTGCACTCTTTTGCATAGGAGGCGGACATGACTTATTATAGGCCATAATTTTTTCATTTACCTTAGTAACCCGAAATTGCAGCCCCTCTTTAGAACCTTGGGTATACTTAAATGCAATGTCCGCTAGTTCATCACGAATTTCATGCTGCAGCTTAAGCCAATGTGGTTTGTATCCCGCATCCTTGGCTATCTTTTGAAAGTGCTGAAAAATGTCTCCGGAGAAATACTCTTCCGAGATAGGTTTACCAATTCCCTTTAAATCTTTCATGCCACCTGTTTTTTCATAGTTCCTAAGAATATCACCCATCAAATCGTTAACAGGCGGTGTATAATCGTCCTTATCCATCATCAAACCTCATTTCATAGAGATATGTGGTGCTTTTTCAGACAAAATCCTTAAAAATTCTTGTTGTTCGCTAGGTGAGATAATGACGCTACCAAGCACTGCTTTTTTATAATGAATTTCTAACGCATCCTTTGAGGATAAAATGCGATAACCAGCTAAAATTTGAGAGGTCTTATTCACTTTTGTTATATCTTCATAAGGAATTTTACTTTTAAACGGACCTCCTTTGATAAATAAGTATTTCTCTTTAAAAGAATACTCTATATCGAAGGTGATCCACAAAATAAATCCCACACACATGATAAATAAAATACTAATAATAATGACTGCTTTTACATCTACATTATCAGAAAATAATTCATATAAGGCAGGTACAAGAGTAGCAAGAGCTATTATAAAAATTGCTGTCCCAATAAAATAACCAAAGGTTTTATCAATTTTAGATTTAAAGGTCATTCCATCCCCTCCTAGACAGATTTCGTGGCTGTATCCTTAATCCTTTCCCTATGTGCGTAAATATTTTTTAATATAGCTTTAACGACTGCATAGGTTGGAACCCCTAAAATGATTCCCATTAAACCTGCTATATTTCCAGCAGCTAAAATGATTGTAATAACCGTTAATGGATGAATATCAAGAGATTTCCCCATAACATTTGGTGTAATAAAGTTACTTTCAATTTGCTGAGCTACTAGCATTATAATCGCAACGTAAATTGCTAGCTTAGGCTCCTGAATTAAAGCGATAATAACGGCTGGAACTAAAGAAATATACGGCCCTAGGAATGGAATAACATTCATAATCATCCCAAATAGTGCTAGAAGCAATGCATACTCAAGACGAATTGCTGTATAACCGATGAATAACATGACACCTACTAAAAAACTCACAAACAATTGTCCTTGAACATATGAGCGAAGAGTATCATCTATATCTGACAAGGTTTTGATTATAAAGGTCCTCTTCTCCCCTTTAAAAAATTGTGTAATGAACGGGACAAATTTTTCATGATCCTTCAACATGTAGACAAGGAAGAATGGCACAAGCACCAATAAAAATACTCCTTGGAATACATTTTGAATGAATTTAACTATCAAACCGCCCGCCGATACTGCTATCGTTTCTATTTTTCCACTTGCACTATCTATTGTTGTTTGCACGGCATCTGGTAGTTCCCCAATTTTTTTCCATTGAGATGTGGAATAATTAACAAATTCCTCTACTTCTTCTATCATTTCAGGTGTATTATCTACAAGCGCATTTACCTGTTTCGTTAGAACAGGACTTAACAATGCAATGAATCCCCAAATAAGAAGACCAATTACTACAAACACTGATATAATACTAGCCCATCTTGGAAATTTTTTAGATTCTAGCCATTTTTGAAGTGGCCTTGCTAAATAGAATAATACCCCACCCAATAATAGAGGCATAAAAATAGCCTGGGCAATTGTCATAAATGGGGAAAAGATAGATTTAACCTGCATAAACATAAAAATAATTAACAATGTAAATAAAATTGCCGTTGCAACTTGAAACCAAAGCTTTTTAGTCAACTAACTTTCACATCCTCCATGTAGGTTTAACATAATCTTATATACGAATTATCATAAGGTAAGTTTCATCATTATACGTATCGTACCATTTTTATAGTAAACTGTTAATAATTCTTAACTTGAATAGGGGGAGACTCTTGGAATACTATAAAAAATTGCGCCAATATGTTGGGCATGAGCCACTAATACTGCCTGGTTCAGTTGTGCTAATACTAAATGAACACAACGAAGTGTTACTTCAAGAAAGAGCACCTGGTATATATGGTCTGCCTGGGGGACTAATGGAGCTTGGTGAAAGCCTGGAATACACGGCACGTCGAGAAGTTTTAGAAGAGACTGGCTTACGTATTGGAGAACTGACACTTTGCCAAGTTTACTCGGGTCCTGATTATTATATAGAAAATCCAAATGGTGATACCTTTTATTCGGTTACCGTTGTCTATAAAACAACTCAATACGAAGGGGCACTTATACCAGATGACGTAGAATCTATCTCCCTTCAATTTTTCCCACCAAATAAATTGCCAGAGGGTATCCTAGCATCTTATCGCACCTTTATAGAGGACGAGTTATTGGATTAAGAAGTTGTATTATTGTTCCTTAGCCACATTAATGCTATTTCACACTTAATGAATAAAATAGGAACAAAATTAGTATTTCTAAAAAATTTGATTATCATTCCATTATATTTGTATTTTATATAATGATGCACGTTACTTATAGAGTATGTACAAAAGAATTAGAAGAACTTCCTAACATAGCCCTTTAATTCAAACAAAAAAACTACCTCTAGATCACTCTCTAGAGGTAGTTTTCGTTTTCTATTAAATATCTTATTTATGCGCAATATGGACTTTTAAAAGCTTACCTTTAATCGTTGTGTTTCTCATTTTTTTCAATACAAGAGGTCCTTTGCCATTCAGAATTTCAACGTATGAAACGTTATCTTGGATCGTAATAATACCGATGTCGTCAGCACTAACTCCTTCGATTTTGGCTATTGTCCCTACGAAGTCTACCGCTCTGATTTTCTTTTTCTTACCGCCGTTGAAATATAGCTTAGTAATATTAACATTCAACTGCTCGCCTTTTGATTTCTTAGCTTCTGGCTGCTCCTGCATCTTCAAATCAAACGCTGCTCTGTTTTGAGCAACCATTTCTGACGTAATTTCTCGACCAGTTGGAATTTCAAAGCCAATAAATGCTTCAATCTCTTTTACAAATTTGTCTTCATGAGGAGTCGCAAGCATAATCGATTTTCCGCTTCTGCCAGCTCTTCCCGTTCTACCTGTACGATGCACATAGCTTTCTTGCTCTAATGGCACATCATAATGTATTACGTGAGTAATATCTTCAATATCAATACCGCGAGCCGCAACATCAGTAGCGATCAAATAACGGAACTCTCCTTTTCTGAAATCATCCATTACCTCAAAACGATCTTCCTGCATCATACCACCGTGAATCTTATCCGCCGTATAGCCTTTATTGTCCAATGCATCTACTAATTGATCTACACGCTCTTTTGTTCGACAAAAAATGATACAGCTATCCGGATTTTCTGTAATCGTCAGCTTTTCTATAAAGGCTAGCTTCTGGTCATCCTTCACAATATATTTTAAATGCTCAATTTTAGGCGCATCTTCTTCAGCTGCATCTATCTCTATGGATACCGCATCATTCATATATCTGCCGCTCAACGTTTTTATCTCCTGTGACAAGGTTGCAGAGAATAGCATAGTCGTACGCTTTTTAGGAAGCAGTTTTATAATAGATTCTACTTGTTCAAGGAAGCCCATGTTTAACATTTCATCTGCTTCATCAATAACTAAGTATTCTATTTTGGATACATTCAATGTACCCTTTTCTATATGATCTAACACACGGCCTGGAGTCCCGACTACAATATGTGTTTTTTGCTTTAGAGCCAGCTTTTGCTTTGCAAATGGAGACTTTCCATATAACGCTAATCCTTTAATTCGTTTATAGCGACCGATATTAGTGATGTCCTCCTGAACCTGCACTGCAAGCTCTCTTGTTGGGGTTAATACTAACGCCTGAGGCTTATTTTCTTCCCAATCCACTAGCTCACATAAAGGAGTGGCAAATGCTGCAGTCTTCCCACTACCTGTTTTCGATTTCACTAGAATGTCCTTCTTTGATAAGGCTACTGGGATAACCTTTTGTTGGACTTCTGTCGGCTCTGTGTAACCTAGTTGTTCAATTGCTTGCAATATTTTATCATCTAATTTAAATTCTTTAAAATGCATTCTGCATAATCTCCTCTTAGTTAAAGCCTAATTTATCTTCCGCGTTCTTTTTCTTACTTCTATCATGTGCAAATGGGTTAATCTCAAACATCTAATTGTACTAGGGACATTCGATAACCTAGGATTCGACAACATTCGTTAGGAATCTCTTTTTAATAATCTTAAACTACAATTTTCCACCCAGTTTTGTGGTATAATTACTATATCGCTCTGTGAGTGAATATAATAGAAAAGAGGCAGATACATGAGTTTCCAACGACAACCTAAGGATGTTTCACCTTTCGTGGCAGCACGGAAAATTGATGAGAAGATCTCTTTTACACGCAATGATGTTGAAGTACAAGGTACTATTTTTAAAATCCTAGAGCAATCTGTTATTGTCGAAATATCTATGGAGGATGCGAAGAAAATTAATGTTCCTTCGAATCTTACAGTAGTATCACATAAAAACTATACGGTGATATAACGGAGTATTTCTTCTAGAAAAGCTTGACCATATTTGTCGCGCTTATTAGCACCGACTCCATGTACATCTAGTAACTCATCTTCGGTTTGCGGACGCTTTACGCACATGTCTTGTAATGTTTTATCAGAAAATATAACAAACGGTGGAACACCAGCTTCGTCCGCAATTTTTTTCCGAAGCACTCTTAACCCTTCAAATAACGGGTCATTCTTAGCAATCTGCTTTGTGACTGCTACTCCCTTACGCATGATCTTTCTCTTCCCTAACAATACTTCTTTTCCTGCATCCGAAATATAAATCGTCGGCATACTTCCCTGGTTCACTAGAAGTAAGCCTTCTGCAATCATAAACTCCATAAGCCCTAACACTTCTTTTAAGGATTGAGCCTTTAATATCCCATAAGTAGATAGTTTTTGAAATCCAAACTCTATTACCTTTTTGTTTTCTGAACCTGTTAGTACCTGAGCGGTAATCGTCTTACCAAATCTTTGTCCCATTCTAACCACGCAAGACAAAACCATTTGTACTTCCTTTGTAACGTCCTGCATTTCTCTAGAATCTGTACAATTTCCACATTGACCACAAATATCTCCATTGGGCTCTCCAAAATATTGCACAATATATTGCTGTAAGCAGTTTTCTGTATGGCAATAATCTACCATCCCTTGTAGTTTTTCTAATTCTTGAGGAATTCTATCTCGGTCTAATGCCTGATCGATTAAGAATCGCTGTGTTTGTACATCCTGCGATGCATAGAGAACCACACATTCACTCGGTAGTCCATCTCGGCCGGCTCTTCCAGCCTCTTGATAGTAGCTTTCCATGTTTTTAGGAAGCTGATAATGAATGACGTATCTGACATTCGATTTATCAATTCCCATTCCGAAGGCATTTGTAGCTACCATTACCTGTGCCTCATCTGTAAGAAACCGCTCCTGCTCCTTGTTTCTAAAAGCCTCAGGTAATCCGGCATGGTATTTAGCCGCTTGAACACCTGCCTTGTTTAATAAATCATATAGCAAATCTACTGTTTTTCTCGTTGCTGCATATATAATGCCGACTTCCTGTGCATTCTTTTTAATAAATTCCTTTAAAAATTTATTTTTATCTTGTCCGAGCACAACAGAGAACGATAGATTTGAACGAGCAAATCCAGTTATAACCGTATTTTCATCTCGAATTTGTAATAGACGACAAATATCGTCTCGTACAGCCGGCGTCGCTGTTGCTGTTAAGGCAAGAACAACAGGCTGTTCCGTGAATACATCCTTTAATCGATGAATCGCACGATAGCTGGGACGAAAATCATGACCCCACTGAGAGATACAGTGGGCCTCATCGACTGCGATTAACGGTACCTTCACTCTTTTTAATTGATTCAAAAAGGCTTGTGACTCCAAACGCTCGGGAGCTATATAAAGCATTCGGTATTGGCCATTTAAAACCTCTTCCATCGTTTCTCGTACTTCCTCAGAAGATAATGTACTATTTATGAATGTTGCGGGTATGCCTGCCTGCAATAAGGTATCCACCTGATCCTTCATCAAGGAAATCAATGGTGAAATTACTATGGTCGTCCCATCTAATAATAGAGAGGGTATTTGATAGCAAAGAGATTTACCGCCCCCAGTAGGCATAACGCACAGGCTCGATTTGCCATTCATTACATAATTGATAACTTTCTCTTGTCCTTCTCTAAAAGAGTCATAGCCGTAATATTCCTGTAGTAACTGTGTTGCATTTTCTAGCATGCTAGTCGCTCCTATCTAGTGAAGTAAAAAGGGAAACAGATTATTTTCCGCTTCCCTTCTTTTTATTCTCTGTATGATTATGATTAGCTGATGGTTTTGGATCTACTTTGTCGATGTCTGGTTTTAAGAGGATATAACCTAAGAAAGAGGATACAATAGCTGCACCAAGTGCGATAAGAGTCTTATTTATAATAGTCACTTCATTATATTGATCTTTAGATAAAATAATGGATGCAAGCACGACCACAATTACCATGATTGGTATGATAACTTTTGATTTTTTCAAAGCGAACTTCCTTTCCGACATATAGATTAGTATATCATAATTCAAAGGAATAATGTGATGGAGAAACTACTCCCTTGCATCTTAATACGTATGTCCCATTCCTTTTTAAATAGAGCTTCTTGTGTGATAATAGAGAAAACATAACTAGAAGGATGAATGGTATGCAAAAAGAAATAGATATAAAAGTAAAAGACGCTCTAGCACAAGATTTACTAAAGGGAGTTCCGATTTTGCTAAAAGATGGCTTTCAGGAGACAGATTCGCTAGTAGATGGGGCCATCTTGAAACTTAGAAATCCTGGTGGAAAATTTATAGGAAAAGGCTATGTAGGGAAGCAGAATAAAGGTATCGGTTGGCTGCTTACTAAAAATGAAGCAGAGACAATTGATACTAGCTTCTTCCAAAAGAAAATCAGCGCTGCGTTGAACCATCGAAAGGATTACTATGAACGCGATAATACAACCGCCTTCCGCGTTTTCAATGGAGAAGGAGACGGTATCGGTGGTTTGACGATCGATTATTTTGATGAATTTTATCTACTCAGCTGGTACAGTGAAGGGATTTATGCATTTAAGGAGCAAATCTTAAAAGCTTTGGAATCTGCTGTGCCTTCTTATAAAGGAATTTATGAGAAGAAGCGCTTTGATACGAAGGGTCAATATTTAGAGGACGATGACTTTGTTAAAGGCGAACGCGGAGAATTCCCTCTTCTAGTGAAAGAAAATGGAGAAAACTTTGCTATCTACTTAAATGATGGTGCGATGGTTGGGGTCTTCTTAGATCAGCGAGATGTTCGAAAAAAAATACGCGATGAGTATGCAAAAGGAAAAACAGTCCTTAATACATTCTCCTATACAGGTGCTTTTTCTGTATTTGCTGCAGCGGGCGGTGCAAAAAAGACAACAAGTGTCGATTTAGCAAAACGTAGTTTAAGTAAAACGACCGAGCAATTTGAAATAAACGGGATTAACGTGGAAGAACAGGATATTATCGTCATGGATGTCTTCGATTATTTCAAGTACGCAAAACGCAAGGCACTATCCTTTGACATGGTTATTTTAGATCCTCCTAGCTTTGCACGCTCGAAGAAGTATACGTTCAGTTCAGCTAAGGATTATACAAAATTATTGGTGGATGCCATTGCCATTACAGAAAAAAATGGTGTAATTGTTGCTTCGACAAACAATGCAACCTTTGGTATGAAGAAATTTAAAACCTTTGTGGAAAAGGCATTTAACGAAAGCAATCGAAAGTATGTCATTGAAGATGAGTTCTCATTACCAAGTGATTTCCGGACCTCTCCCCTTTTCAAAGAAGGTAACTATCTAAAGGTACTTTTCATACGGGCAAAATAAGAAAAGCGGAGGCGCTACTTAGACTCGATAAGTAAATGGTTTAAGTGAAAGGCTGGTTTTCGGTTACTGCAAGGTTCTTGATGGTCTCCGCAAGGTTTCAGTCAATTTGTGCGCCGGTTTCCGCAAGGTTCTCTGCCATCTCTGCAAGGTTTAAGCTGATTTGTGCAAGGTTCTCGCGCGTTTCCGCAAGGTTTTAGTATGTCTGTGCAAGGTTTACTGGTTTCCGCAAGGTTCTGGTCCGTCTGTGCAAGGTTCTCGCGCGTTTCCGCAAGGTTTTAGTCAATCTCTGCAAGGTTCTCTTCCGTTTCTGTAATGTTTAATCGATTTAATATATAGAGGAGGGGCATGACTCAACAAGTCATGACCCTCCTTCTGTTTAGATTAAGCTTTTCACTACTTTAGACATTGTTGCTCCATCTGCTTTTCCTGAAAGTAAAGGTTTAGCAATTTTCATTGCGTCCCCCATGTTCATTCCCTTAGTAACTCCCGCTTCTGTAAGAGCTGTAGCAATTTCTTCTTCACTTAATTGTTTAGGTAAGAAGCTCTTTAATAATTCTAGCTTCGCTTCCTCTTTCTCAATCAAATCCTCACGCCCCGCATCTTTGGCTCCATCTAATGCTTGGTTCGTTTGTTTTACTTCACGATTTACCACTGCTACTTCCTCTTCTTGCGTTAGAGTAGCACCTTTTTCTTTTTCAGCTTTATCTAAAGCTGCTTTTAAAAGAGTCAATACACCTTTTGATAACACATCTTTATCACGCATCGCTTGCTTCAATTGTTCAAATACTGCTGTTTTTAACATTTAAATACTTCCCTTCTACTTTACGTTCCATATATTTTATTATAGTCCACCTCTTCTCCTACTGTAAAATTTAGTTGCACCGAGCATATAAGCAAAGTATTATATAAGCAAACGCTTATATAAAGGATGGATTACTCTTGGAACAAGAAATCGAACGTGCTGCGAATATTTTCAAGCTACTCGGTGATAAAACCAGACTTACTATGCTTAAGATGCTGGAATCGCATGATTATTGTGTTTGTGAATTTGTGGAGATTTTCAAGACGAGTCAGCCTGCAATTAGTCAGCATTTAAAAAAGTTAAAGGATGCAGGCTTAGTTAAAGAGTCTAGAAGAGGCCAATGGATTATTTATTCGCTAAATAGAAATCAGGAGCTCTTTTCACTCGTACAAGGCTTGCTCGAACATTTGCCAAATCAAGACTTTTACCTGGAACAGCTAGAGGAACAAGGAAGACGTATTTCATGTAAGTAATTATTGGAGGTTTCTATATTGTCACCACTTATTTTAGCAGCAACTATTTTTATCGTTACTTTGATTTTTGTCATTTGGCAGCCTAGAGGCTTGAATATCGGCTGGTCTGCCTGCGCAGGAGCGGTTGTCGCGTTGTTAGTTGGCGTGGTCGGATTTAATGATGTCCTAACAGTAATAGACATCACCTGGAATGCTACCCTATCTTTTATAGCAATTATTCTAATTTCATTGATTTTAGATGAAATTGGTCTATTTGAATGGGCTGCCCTTCATATGGCTAGAGTAGCAAAAAGCAATGGTATTAAAATGTTTGTCTATGTCAGTCTACTAGGGGCGGTAGTTGCGGCGTTCTTTGCTAATGATGGAGCTGCTTTGATCCTTACCCCTATCGTATTGGCAATGGTTCGCAACTTAAATTTTACAGAGAAAATGATTTTTCCTTTTATTATGGCTAGTGGTTTTATAGCCGATACTACTTCTTTACCCTTTGTCGTCAGTAATTTAGTAAATATCGTTTCTGCTGATTTCTTTGGCATTGGATTTATAGAATATGCGTCTCGAATGATTTTGCCAAATATATTTTCTTTAATTGCCACTATTACAGTTTTACTGTTTTACTTTAGAAAAAGTATTTCGAGAACGTACGATTTAACTATGCTTAAACAGCCTAAGGAGGCTATAAAAGATACGTCTATGTTCCGCTTGTCCTGGTATGTGCTTGCTATTCTATTAGTCGGCTATTTCACAAGTGAGTTTATAGGGTTACCTGTTTCATTTGTAGCTGGCGTGGTTGCCATATTTTTTATCGTTATGGCAAGAAAGAGTTCAGTTGTCGATACTCGCACGGTAATTAAAGGTGCACCATGGAATATTGTCTTCTTTTCTATTGGTATGTATGTAGTTGTTTACGGGCTAGGAAATGCAGGATTGACTCATGCCTTGGCGGGGGTTATTGAGACTGCTGCAGGATATGGCTTATTTACTGCAACCATGTCTATGGGTTTCATCGCTGCGTTTCTATCATCCATTATGAACAATATGCCAACGGTAATGATTGATGCACTTGCAATCGCTGAGACCAATACTACTGGTACAATCCGAGAGGCACTTATTTATGCCAATATTATTGGCTCTGATTTGGGACCAAAAATTACACCTATCGGGTCTCTTGCAACACTTGTATGGCTGCATGTCCTTTCTCAAAAAGGCGTTAAAATATCTTGGGGAATCTATTTTAAAACAGGTCTCATGTTAACAATCCCTATTCTATTCATCACACTATTAGGCCTATATTTTTCTTTATTAGCCTATTAATAAACCTAGAGGAGCAAACTATAATGACCAGTAAAATAATTTATTTTTTATGCACCGGCAATTCTTGCAGAAGTCAAATGGCTGAGGGTTGGGCAAAACAATATTTAAGTGACGAATGGATTGTAAAAAGTGCTGGAATTGAAGCACATGGACTTAATCCTAATGCTATAAAGGCCATGAATGAGGTAGATATCAATATTTCCAATCAAACCTCAGATCTTATTGACATGGACACACTCCATCACGCCGAATTAGTCGTTACTCTATGTGGCGATGCTGCCGACAAATGTCCAGTAACACCACCCCATGTGAAAAGAGTACATTGGGGATTTGATGACCCTGCTAAAGTAAAAGGATCTGAAGAAGAAAAATGGAGCGTCTTCCAACGAGTTCGCGATGAGATTGGAGAAAGAATTAGGCACTTCGCGAAAACGGGTGAATAAGTATGATTTCGAGCACTTACGCTCGAAATTTTCATTAATTAGTTGCATTTTACAAGTAACGACCATATACTTTAATAGAGGTGAACTACATGGATAACAAACGGGAGCTATTTCAAATACTGACGCGTCGCTTTGGACTATTAAACAAAAATTGTTGTTCAGTAGGTTCTGTTGATATTTCAACTATTCAAAGCCACATTCTATACGAAATTGATAAACACCCCAATCGTTCTATGCAACAAATTGCAGATATTCTTGCAGTGGATATCACTACCTTTAGTCGACAGATTCAAACATTAATTAAAATGGAATTAGTAAAGAAATGTCCATCACCTAAAGACAAAAGAGTGTACCTGCTTTCTTTAACCAATCAAGGAAAGTTTGTCGCTACAACAATCGATCAGTCGATGAATGATTATTTAGAGGAAGTATTTTCTCATATGAATGAGTTTGAAAAAGAAACTGTCATACGCTCCATTCAATTATTGAATCGGGCAATGGCCAAATCGACTGTATGCTGTACTCCGTTAATTTGAGCAAGCGAAAGCTTGCTTAATAAAATATAATATAGTTGCAAATTGCAAATAAAATACTGGAGGTTACTATAATGAATCAAATTAAATTAACGCCGATTAACCCAGGATGCTGTTCTTCCACTCCTGAAAAGATTGAACCAAACAAAGATCTACCTATAGCCATTATCGGTGCTGGCCCCATTGGCTTGGCAGCAGCTGCTCACTTAGTAAATGCAGGAGAACACTTTATCATTCTTGAAGCTGGAAGTACTGTTGGACACCATATTTCTTCTTGGGAACATGTACGTTTGTTTTCTCCATGGCAATATAATGTAGATAAAATTGCGGAGAAATTATTGAAAAAAAGGGGCTGGATTGCACCAAATCCTGAGCATCTCCCTTTAGGTAAGGAACTAATTAGCAGCTATTTAGAGCCTTTAGCAAAAATACCCGAAATAAAGTCTTCACTTTCGCTTAACACGAAAGTAGTATCCATTAGCAAAAAAGGATTAGACAAGATGAAAACTGCCAATCGATCAGATGTACCCTTTATTTTGTACGTGGAGCAAGCAGGACAATTAAAGAGACTAGAGACTCGAGCAGTTATTGACGCAACTGGAACGTGGTCCTCCCCCAATCCAATTAATGCCGACAACATATGGACAAACGTTGAAAAAGATTTAAAAGACCATATTTATTACGGAATTCCTAATGTACGTGGTTCTGCTCTAGACAAATATAAAGGACAACGAGTAGCAGTGGTTGGTGGTGGCCATTCAGCTATCAATTCGATTTTAGAGCTATCTCAATTAGATGACGAAGTAAAAATCATGTGGATTATGAGAAAGAGAAATGTAGAAGAAGCATTCGGAGGAGAAGACAAAGATGCCCTCGCAGCTAGAGGTGAGTTAGGTAGTAAAGTACATCGTCTCGTAGATGCAGGAAAAGTACAGGTGATTACCCCATTTTCCATCCATTATTCAGAAAAAATGGAAGGAGGAATTAGTATAGTAGGTGAATCAAAGGGTCAGGTTATCACCCTTCCTCCTGTCGATGAAATTATTGCAAACACAGGTAGTCGCCCTGACTTTTCTATGACGAGTGAGATTCGATTGAATATCGATTCAGCTACTGAAAGCGTAATGGCACTTGCTCCATTAATTGATCCGAATATTCATAGCTGCGGAACTGTTCGCCCCCATGGAGAAGAGGAATTAAGACAGCCTGAAAAGAATTATTATATTGTTGGGATGAAAAGTTATGGCCGTGCTCCTACATTTCTAATGGCAACTGGATACGAGCAAGTGCGTTCTATCGTTGCATATTTAACTGGCGATTTGGCCGCGGCCAAAAAAGTTGAGTTAGATTTACCTGAAACGGGAGTTTGTAGCGTCAATATACAGAATCCTAATTCCAGTTGCTGTTAAGCCTTTTGATATTGTCTCTGGACAATTATCCATTCGGGCTCGAGAAATTGGAAAAAAGCCTGTCTCTGCAAATTTTATAGGGAGAGGTCTTTCTTCTAATCCAATTGAGTAAAATTACAAGATACTAATATTAGCTATCAACTTTTTAATAGTACAAACAAGGAGGTATCCTAGTGAGTAAAAAAGAAATTCTGCAAAATGGGATCAATCAGGTTTTTTACGAAGAAGAATGGTACCCACCGTTATCAGAGGCGTTAAAGAATCTTAACGCTGCACAAGCTTGTTGGCGACCAGAGGGAAAAGCAGCTAATACGATTTGGGAAAATGTAAGCCATTTACTAACCTTTAAAGAGCGATTGATTTCTCGCTTACATCATGATGACACCTTTGTTGTTCCACAAAATAATGATGAAACATTCGCCCAAGGTGGAGCTGACGATGAGGGTGCTTGGCAAGAAACAGTGAAGCGAACACTTCAAGTACATGATGCCTTACAATCTTCATTAGCATCTCTGCAAGAGGTAGAATTGGATCAAGCTTCTCCTTCACTGCCGGTTTGGCAACAATATCTAAATATTCTTTTACACGATGCTTATCACACAGGTCAAATTATACAACTTCGTAAGCTACAAGGTTCATGGCCAGCTAAACGTTCAGATTTATAAACAATGAGTAAATAGATTAGTTCACACACAACAAAATACTTTAAAAGAAAGACGATCAAACTATTATAAGCTCAATTTCTCCGTATAAAAATTGAGAAATTGAGCTTTTTCACTACCCTAGTCCATTGCATCAACTAATTCTCCAGGTTTAAAATATCCCCTAGATAGCCTAGCCTATATAAACGCTTTCGCATGTTCCAGCTACTGGTTCATAAAAACAATGATCTTTATATTGACCAGAAAAAGGTTGACCATACCAATTACATTTTCAACATATAACATCCCTTGCTTACCTTCACCTTCAGCTTCTGCTCTCATCATCCTTGCAATGAGGTCAACATCTTTATCTCGGTATTTAACTCTAGCCATTTTTCACTCCCTAGATACTATATGAAAAAAGCCCGAATTATTTCATTTTATACAACACCCTTTAAAACAAGTAACCATATTAATAGGGATCAGTACTCCCTATTCTTTTAGGTTATTAAATCTTCCCCTTTAAATCAGCCTATTAAAAAATCTCGAGACACTACATCTCGAGATTGCTTTAGTCTATACAATTTAAACTTCTGCTTGTACTTCAACAACCGTTTCTTCCACTTCGGAGCGACTCATTTTTTCTTTACCGCTCTTCAGCGCTTTTAATGTTTTATGTGCTAGTGCAAGTGGCAGCTTGCAGAATAACAGAATACTTTTACGGTTAATGCTCTTTATATATTCGTCCGCTTTAGATAGATTGTCCTCCGCATATTCAAACATATCTGCACGCGTCCATCCTTCAGGGAAGAATTGTACCCCTCGCTCTTTGTCTTCTTCTTTATTTCTCAATATATTTACTGCTTGCAGGCCTCTCCCATACGCTATTGCTAAATCGCGGTCGGTTTCAATATCTGCATTCCACTTCCATAGCTCAGAAAGCATGACTCCAACAAGCCCAGCTACATAGTAGGTATACTCGTCTAGGTCTTCTTTTGTTTTTACTTGCCATTCCTTCTCTACCCATTTCGCCATTCCTTCTGCCATTTCAGCAGTATAGGTCTTAACTGTAGCCACTAAATCTGTTGGGCAAATTTCAAGCCAGTCGCCAAGTCGGAGAGAAACTGCCGGTAATTGTTCCTGATAAGGAGCTAAAAGCAGTTCATATTCTTTTTTGTCAAAACCATTTACAAGCATCTTGCTCGTTTCTAACAACAACCGTTGTTTTACTAGTGCATCCAATGTTTCGTGGTCCTCAATTTCATCAATTGCACGCATACAAAGATATGCAGAAGCAACCGCCTTTTTCAGAGTAGGCTCTAAAAAAGTAATTGGAATATAAAAGGTTCTGCTTGTTTTCTTTAGCATATCCATTGCTTCTTTTTGTAATGTTGCTACTTCACGCACAACTAGGCGCCTCCATTTCACGTTCAAGATTCTATACCCTCTATTGTATCGGATTTTGCCTAAAAGATAAAATGACTCCTTACAGTTGTCGTAAATCTGTTACAACTTTACTAGTATAATATTGATCACTTTCCAAAAAATCTATCAGCTTGGATGCAACTTCCTCTGCACTACTTAGCTGACCAGTCACTTTATACTCTCTAAATTTATTTACTAACGCAAATTCACTTTCTTTGGCGTCCCGAATTTTTCCTTGCATATTCGTATCAATAATTCCCGGAGCAATAGATACTAGCTTTACACCATTTGTTTTCCTGGATTCCTCTAGCTGTACTGCTTCTGTAAATCGATCAAGTCCTGCCTTCCCAGCACAATAGCTGCTCCATCCCTCATACCCATTTCGACCAGCGCCAGAAGAAATTTGCATAATTTTTTTCGGAATTTCTTTTTGTTCTGTCATTCTTATAAACGTTCCAGTTAATATCATAGGTGCAGTTAAGTTTACCGCAATGCTTTTAGCCACTAGATTAGAATCTATCTCTCCAGCTGTCCCAATTGGCTCAATGGTGCCTGCATTATTAATAAGGGTCAACGATGTTGCCTCTTCTATCACGTTATTCAACAACTCTTCTAGAGTTTCTGCTACCTTTTCAGTTATTGCTAAATCTAATAGAACGTGATGATAATTAGGATGTTCGAGCTTACTTTCTCCCCTAGCAATACCAAATACTTTCTTATCTTTATCTATAAGTTGTTTTACAAGCTCTTGTCCGATCCCGCTAGTGGATCCGGTTACGATAAATACGTCCATTTTTCTCCTCCTTTAACTACTGCTTCTATTAGCATATCCTTCCTTCTGTCTCCTTTCAAATGTCCTTCTCCCTTTCTTTTCAAATTAAATGTGGAAAGTTAGTTCAATTAAACTCTTTTAGGATTAAAAGAAAAAAACTAGGGTAAATAATTTAAAAGAAAAAATAATCTTGCATAGGAGGATTTAAAATGGCTACTAAAGAACTGGCATTGCATGAACAACTAGAGGTGCACGAGGTATTAATCTTTAAAACTTCTTGTGTCGCAAAAAGCAAATTATTTATGGATTTAGTACAAGATAAAAAATTAAAAGAAATTTTAGAGGAAGACTTAGAGCTTTCTACAAAGGCTATTAAGGATTTAAGAAAAGTTCTTGCAGACGCAAGCAAATAATTAATTAGGAGGAATTTAAAATGGCTACTAAAAAAGAGGAAACAAAAACAGAACAACAAGAAATGGCAATGATTGACGACTTAGCAATCGCTACCGATTTATTAATTACTTCTAAAGCAGCTGTTAGAAACCTAGCTACTGCAATTACGGAAACTGCGACTCCTTCTGTTAAGAAGCTGCTACGTCGTGAGCTGGATAATGCTATTGATACACATGATAAAATCGCACAATATATGATTAAAAATGAAATGTATCACGCGTATGATTTAAACGAACAAATGGAGCATGATTTAGAAAAAGCTGATATTGCCTTAAATTTAGCAAAGAAATAAAAAAGGATTTGGAGAAAAACTCCAAATCCCTTTTTTTATAGCATTACTCAAGTCCTTCTATTTTTACTTCCTTTACTGGTAAAAACAGCTCGCCAGTCTCTAAATATTTCACCTGCACCTTGTCGCCCACTTCCAAATACACAACGAATGGTGCCATTTCTGAAGAGACAATGTAATTAGCTTTATTGTCTAGCAGGAACGATACTTGCGTGAAGTCTCCTACACGTTCTTTAAATACACGAACTACTGTACCAAATACTGATTTTTCCTCGGCGCTAGAACTACCGTCTACAGTGCTTCCACCACGCTGAATAGCTGTTTTATAAAGTTTTAACGCTTCATTTGGCGTATTCCCGTAAACAGAGATTTCTGGGTTCGCTGCTGACACGATAAAGTAGTTTTGTAAAAATCCATTTGAGTCTAATACTGGTGTTAGCCAGCTCGCTTCTCCATAAAAATTATAGAGAACAGGCATTTCTCCTGACCATTTCTTTTCAATAAATTTCTTTTCAATAATTTGAAGTGCACCTTGGGAATCCATATAAGAATCCTCTAGGTTTCCAGTGTAATAGGTAGCTTTCCCTGTTCGCCCATCCGTTAAGGAGTAACCCAGCATGGAGTCCACGCCTTCTTTAGGGCTAGTGAAGTCTGTAAAATAATACATTTCTCCGTTTTCAGTGAAGATAGGACTTACATTAGCCTCCGTCCCTTCGTCTGAAGGAAGCTTCACTTCTTTTTTACCGATCAAGCTATTAATAAAACCATGTACATATTTTCCATAATAACTGTTTTGTAAGCTTACAGTTTCTGGTGAAACGGCACCATCAATAAATTCAGGTACATCTGCTAAAGCAAATGATTCCGTTTGACCTGTAGCTGGGTCTACAACAACGATCCCCTCTACATCAAAGCCATTACGTGCAGTGATAAATTTACCGTATGAACGAATATAGTATGGTTTTCCATCTTCATCTATTTCTAATTGGGCATCTCCATAGAAAATTTTAGTCGGATGCTTCATACGCATATGTCTTTCTAAGTTTTTATGAAGAAATGACGATGGTGTATAGGTCATTTGGGATTTCACAAATTTAGGATTATCCGCTGAATCAGTTGCACTCATTGTAAAATAACCTGGAGTGACGTCTCCATTCCACCATTTGAAGAATCCTGAAAACTCTACCGGTGCGATATATACATACTTGCCATCTACCTTTTGAATTTGTAAATTACCTAATTCATAGTAGCTTGTATCTGGTACTTGACCAAATGCCTTCTTCATTTTGTTACGCGCAAACTTAGGAGGAACACTCGCTGGTGTTTTTGTTTCATCGAATGCCTCAATTTCAACTTCTTCATCCATTTTTGCTACTTCATACTTTTTATCAGCATTCCACACAGGTGCTGATAGCATATAAATTGCTAAAGCTAAGCTTCCTAGTAAAAGGATACCTTTTACCTTTTGTTCTACACCTCTTGCCAAAAACGTTCCTGCAAAGGTGATCAATACTAGCCACGGCCATAAGGCAGTCCAGTTTCTATCTAAATTTGTTACATAGTATATGATTGCGACCACAACGAACGTTAGGATTGCCAGTAAAGCAATAGAAGACACTTTATCCTTACGATCACCGCCAAGTGGGACTACTAATAATGCAGTGACTACTGCAAATACGGCTGAAATAATAAATACAAAAGCCATTTATCCATCCTTCTTTCTTTTGTTCATACTTCTATATACGGTCGAAAGAAGAAATGGTTTCAAACTTCATCCCATATTGACCTCACTCTTACCAATTCTGGATCACAGCAGCTCTAATAGCCAGGTGTTCCCTTCCTTCCTAATCGGAACTCTAACCAAAAAACAATAGCTTACATCGTCCTCTGTGTGTTTAAGATGGTGTTCTAATAATTTTGAACAAAAGAACCACGGTTCACCTGGTTCTTTTTACATTTTCTAGCTTGTTTTACTTTGATACTGTTTTTTTCTAATGCAACAGTTATGGAGAAGCGTTTTTTGAAAGTGTCTTTTTTCCTTTGTTATTAACGTTATACTCCAACCTATTTTATCTATCAAACCTCTATCTAGTACCATTAATAATTCGTTAAACGTCGGAGCTCATGTAAAATATAAATTGATATTAGCTAAATTTACTTTTGAATTATATAATTAAATCTTGTTTACAGGAGGTGTGTACATGCTGTTTCTTCACAGATTATATCAAAAGACCACATGGAAACAGCGCATATTCGCGATTGTTCTCATATGTTGTGTTATTAGCTCGATTGTATTTGTGTACCATAATCATTCTCTATATAAAAATTCGATTGCAGAAGTCGTTGAAATGACCATAGACAACTCAGTAGAAGTAAAAGATATTCATCAAAATAAAGACGTATTATATACACAGCAAATAATCGCCGAAGTAAAAAATGGTCACGAAAAAGGTTTACTCGTTCATTTAACGAATGAGTTTTCAGAATCTCAAGCATTTGACCAGAAATTTGAAGTTGGCAGTGAAATTTTCATTTCTATTAATGAGCAAGTTGAAGAAGTCCAAGAAAACACTGGCACGATTACCGGTGTGAAACGTGATAAATATTTAGTCATTATTGCGTGGGTCTTTATCTTTGTACTTCTGCTCATTGGAAAAAAACAAGGATTGTTATCTGTTATTGGTTTAGCTTTTAATGCAATGCTACTTTGGTTCGCCTTAGACATTTATATCGATCATGCAAACCAGAGTCTGCTATGGATTTGTGGGGTTAGCATTATTTTATTTACCGTCGTTTCTTTATTACTCGTGAATGGGGTTAACGAAAAGACATTCGCTGCGATCATAGCTACACTGATTGGTACGTTTTCGTCACTTCTCATTACGTACATTGCTTTAGTCGTTACAGGTGAAAATGGCCTTCGTTATGAGGAATTACAATTTATAACTCGTCCATACAAAACTGTATTTTTAGCTGGTATTTTTATTGGTTCTTTAGGCGCCGTAATGGACGTCTCGATTACAATGTCTACTTCGATTTTTGGGTTGTATGAAAAAGACCCTACTATTTCTGTAAAAGATCTCACAAAATCTGGAATGGAAATCGGCAAGGATATTATGGGCACTATGACGAATATTTTATTTTTTGCTTATGTTAGTGGTTCAATCCCTACTCTGTTACTTTATTTTAAAAATTCGTCTACGCTCGGCTACACTCTTTCAATGAATCTTTCACTTGAGTTAGTTCGTGCATTAACAGGCGGTATCGGTATTGTTATCACGATTCCAATCGGGCTTTATACCGCTATATTTTTTGTCAAGAGAAGGAAGGCTAAGTTATGAATGTAATCGTTTTACTTGCCGGACTGTTATTCCTATTGATGACAGTCATCGGCGGACAAAAAGGCGTTCGTTCTTTTATTGCATTATTCTTTAATTTTGGAGTCATTATCGTTTCGCTATTTTTTATGAATGCACCAACGATAAATCCCATTTTATTAACATTTATCGCATGTGTGCTCATTAGTTGTATTAACCTCTTTTATATTAATAAAGTGAACCGCACAACGAAAACGGCTTTTATAGCTACGATTATTACAACCGTTATCTTAGTCGCCTTTATTACTGTCATAACAAATAAGGCAATGATACAAGGTTTTGGCGAAGAGGAAACAGAAGAGTTGGGGATGTTTTCATTTTACATTGGACTTGATTTCATAAAGATAGCTGTGTCGGTGATCATTATGAGTACAATTGGAGCCATCACAGATGCCGCCATTGCTATTGCATCGCCAATGCGTGAAATGCACTATCATCATCCAAATATCGAGCGCCAAGAGTTATTCCGTTTTGGAATAAGTATCGGACGCGATATTTTAGGAACGAGTACGAACACGCTTTTTTTTGCCTTCTTTGGTAGTTATTTGGCCTTACTTATATGGTTTAAAGACCTATCTTACTCTGTTGGAGAAATTGTTAATTCAAAAGTTTTTAGCAGCGAAATAATAACTATATGTTGTGCAGCAATAGGTGTCACATTAGTCATTCCAATTACCGCTTGGATCACCTCTTATTTTTTAGTAGGAAAACAGCGTGATAGGAAAAATTAAAATCCACAAAGTACTTGAAAAAGTTTTTATATATTATCTTATCCAGTATCACTTTCTTGTTGGTTTATTTAACAACCGATAAATGCAATTTAGTTATTTGAATAGCTCTTAATTTACATACGGTCAAGCAGACGATCAGAATCTAACCATTTGTTCTTATGTTCAACAAGTTAGATATTCCAAAGTCATATTCTATACACTAGAAGTTAGTGATTAAAAAAAAGCTAAAAACAAAAACCCTATAAGATGACCTTTTTTCAAAGTGTCTATCTTATAGGGTATATTTGGTTAAGACAGTAATCTTTTTAGGAGATTATTTTAACTCATTTAAGATTTCATCTAATTTTTCTGTTTCAGTTGTTACACCGTTGCTTGAGAAGTACCAGTTAACGCCGTCTAGGTATACAATTTTACCTTCTTTGTAAGCACGAGTTTGTTTGATAATATCATTTTCAATATCAGCTTTAATTGTTTCTACATCAGAAGCTGTACGGTCAATTATTAATAATACTTCTGGATCTACAGAAAGAACTGACTCATAAGAGAAATCTGAACCATGGGATGATGCCTCAATATCAGTTGTTGCTGGTTTGAAACCAAAGTCATTGTACACATATGCAAAACGAGAATCTGCTCCGTTATCGAAACCAGAGATTTTTTTGTCATTGTACATTGCTACTAATGCATTCTCATAACCTGCTGCTTTTTCTTTTACTTCATCAACTTTTGCTTGTAGGTCTGCTTTTAGCTTTTCAGCTTCTGTTTCTTTATCAAAGATTTGAGCTGCTAAGTCAACTGTTTCATTTACAGCGTTAATATAATTTTCATTGTCAGAACCGATGAATACTACATTTGGTGTAATTTCTTTTAATTCCTCATAGAATGGTGCTTGACGACCTGAGATGAAAATAACATCTGGCTCAGCAGCTGCTACTGCTTCAAAGTCGATTTGTTTTAGCGTACCAACATCTGCTACACCGTCAACAACATATTTTTCTTTTAAGTGTGGTGGGATGTTACCTTTACCACCGTTAGCTGCGATTCCTACAATTCCTTCTACACCAAGTGCATCAAGTGTATCTAAGAAACCATAATCTAAAGTAATAATACGCTCAGGCATTTTATCTAAAGTTACATCTTCAAATGTAATTGTTTTACCTTTTTCTTCATCTTCGCTTGAAGCTGACAAAGAAGATATTTTCATTGGAAATGCAGATTCAGACGTATCAGTTGCTGCTGAAGTTGAATCTTTCTCTGTAGATTCGCCAGTTGCTGAATCATCATCTGAGTTACATGCTCCTAGCATTAATGTTAAGGCTGCTACAGCAGTTAAAAACTTCCATTTTTTCATCTTTCTTTTCCTCCTAAAATATACTTACTTTAATTGAAAATGATTATCATTTTCATTTCTAGTTCTAGTTTAAATGAAACCTTCAAA
Source organism: Psychrobacillus sp. (assembly GCA_040274765.1). GTDB lineage: Bacteria > Bacillota > Bacilli > Bacillales_A > Planococcaceae > Psychrobacillus. The sequence continues at coordinate 17,534 of JBEMAY010000018.1, read as the reverse complement.
ATTTGTCAACTGATTTCTGCAATTAATTATCATTCTCATTTAGCCTCATGAAACACGTGCATAAGTATCTGACTTATGCACGTACATGGAATCTACTGATTACAAACTAAAAGAAACCTTTCGTCTACAAAGTTATTGAGAGTTAAAGTATACGCAAATACGGCAACCATCTTGTACTTGGACTGGAATATCCATATCATACACATCACGTAAGGATTCCGAGTTAATAATCTCATGCGTTGGGCCGTCCTTCACAAGGCGTCCGTCTTTTAATGCAACAATGCGATCAGAGTAAACAGAAGCAAAGTTAATGTCATGTAGTACAATAACTACAGTTTTCCCTAAATCATCTACTAGCTTACGTAAAATTTTCATGATTTGTACAGAATGCTTCATATCTAGATTATTTAAAGGCTCATCTAATAATATATATTCTGTATCCTGTGCTATAACCATTGAAATAAATGCACGTTGCTTTTGACCACCTGATAACTCATCTAAAAAACTGTCTTGCATGTCTGTTAAATTCATGTATTCCAATGCTTGATCAATCAATTTCTCGTCCTCTGCATTTAGACGGCCCTTTGAATATGGATAGCGTCCAAAAGAAACAAGCTCACGTACAGTCAGACGGATATTTAAGTGATTGGATTGTTTTAAAATTGCCACACGCTTGGCAAAATTATTGGATTTCATTTTCCTAACATCGGTTTGATCTAAAAATACCTCTCCTGTATCTGCGTCTAAAAGACGACTCACCATCGATAACAAAGTGGATTTACCAGCACCATTCGGGCCGATAAAAGAAGTGATAGCCTTTGGTTGTATTTTCAGTGTTACATTTTCAACGACCGGTTTTTTCCCAAAGCTTTTAGAAAGCTCTTTAATTTCAATCATTCTGCTTTCCTACTTTCCTTTAGTAATAAGTAAATAAAGTAAATCCCACCGACAAAGTTAATAATGACACTAATGGTTGTATTTAAATGGAACACATGCTGTACTAAAAATTGTCCGCCAACAAGTGCAATAATACTGATCAAGCTAGCCCCTACGATTAATACTGAATGCTTATACGTATCTAAATATTGATACGCTACATTAGCTACAATTAATCCTAAAAATGTGACTGGTCCAACAAGTGCTGTGGAAGTAGCTATTAACACCGAGGATAAAATTAAGACTTGTAGGACCATTTTGTCATAGTTAACACCTAGATTGATGGCATTGTCTCGACCTAACGAAACAACATTCAAATCTTTTAATAATCGAGAACCATACAAAAATGCCAGTCCTAGTATAACCATGGCAATCAGTAATAATTCGGTTTTCACATTCATAAAGCTTGCAAACAACCGTGCTTGTAAACTCTCATATTCTACAGGATCAATAATAACCTGCATAAATGTTACTAAACTTCCTAGCAGCGTCCCAATGATCATACCTGCTAGTAATAGAAGGAAGATTGGGTATTTATCTGCCCGGAATAAAAAGCGATATAAAAGCAAAGCGAAAATGATCATCGCAATAATTGATACGCCAAAGTTTAAATAACGGCTTACGACGAAAACAGAAGCAGAGCCTGCTGTAAAAAAGATAATTGTTTGCACTACTTCGTACATAGAGTCAACACCCATAACGGAAGGTGTTAATAAACGGTTATGTGTTACCGTCTGGAATATAACCGTTGCATACGCAATCGCAGTACCCGTAATTACCATTGCAGCTAAGCGTTCTAAACGTTTTGGAAAAGCATAACTAAAGCCGCCTTGAATATTGTAAAATGCAAACAATGCCATACATACTAATGCAATAACAGCCAGGATAATTAGTTTCTTACTATTTTTTCGCATATGCTTTCCCCCTAAATAACATGATTAAGAAGATTGCACTGCCGATTACTGCTACGGTTGTATTGACCGGAATCTCATAAGGATGGACTATTAAACGGCTGATAATATCACATGCGAGTAAGAATGCTGCTCCCATGAAGATAGTATGCGGTATTGTCTTGCGTAAATTATCTCCTAGATATAAAGAAACAAGGTTTGGCACGATTAAACCTAGAAACGGTATAATACCTACGGTTAAAACAACCGTGGTAGAAATAATGGCAACAATGATAAGACCTATATTTAACACTGTACGATAACTTAATCCTAAGTTTTTAGCAAAATCCTCGCCCATACCCGCGACAGTGAATTTATTTGCATAGATATACGCAATAATAATTGCTGGTACGGCTACATACAGTAATTCATAGCGCCCCGAGACAATAAGTGTGAAACTCCCTAAAAAGAAGGAATCAACGTTTTGTAGAACATCCGCTTCATATCCTAAAAATGTCGAGATGGCACCTATGATATTACCATACATAATACCGATCAGAGGCACGAAAATGACATCCTTGAATTTGATACGTTCCAACAATTGCATAAAAATAAAAGTACCAATTAGTGCAAATGAAAAGCTAAAGAAAATTTGTCCCATATAAGACATATTTGTAAAGAATATCATCGAAACAATGACCCCTAGTTTCGCTGCATCCAGCGTACCGGCCGTTGTCGGTGATACGAACTTGTTCCGACTTAAACTTTGCATAATTAAGCCTGCAATACCCATTCCTGCACCAGCTAAAATAATTGCCATTAAACGTGGCAATCGACTCATTATAAAGATTTGGGTCTTCTGGGAGTCCAAATCAAGCAGATCACTCGGTTTTATATCAATGGCACCTATAAATAGCGAAATAAAGGATAGGATAATAGTTGCTACTACTAATATCCATAATCTCATTTGTAATCCCCATAAAAAATATATTTCTCAACTTTGTTGATAACGATTATCATTATTGAGTCGTCTTTCATTATAAACAAGGAATATAGTAAAATCAACATGTACCGCTCAATTACATTATTAATTTCAATAATTCTTTGATCTTTAAAATGAAGCAGTTTGAGATAATTTACGAATGTACATTTGAAAATATAGTTTTGTTTGGGAAGTTAAACATAGCTAGCTAGTCTTATAGACCCGTATGACCACTACAACTCTTCTATCTTACTAGTTTAAAGGTTGACGACACGATCAGGAATAATCCTTGTTAAATTATAGATACTTCTATGGAAATTGCTAATTCAGTATTTGCTTTTCTATCAATAAAATATGAAAAAACTGCACTTCCTATTCTACCTGTGGAGAGCAGTTTCGTTCGTTTAGATTCTTTTGTTTAGATACTGACTTCTTCTATACATATAGCCTTTTTATTTCTTACCGCAAAGCCCTTCCTCCAGCTAATTGTTACCATGAAGGCAGACACGACCAACAGTCCGCTTAAAATGTAGAAACATATGATAATTAGTCCCGAAGAGACCATTCCTGTGAAAAGACCAAGCAATAAAATTCTAATGAGTAAACCAATAGAACGGAATAAACTATCAACCCTGCCTATAATGTTGTTCGGGACTTGATCCATTAGAAACGAATTTCTCGCTACTCGAGCCCCGCTGTTTCCAATCGCTAAAAACAACATTAACGATAGGTAAATAGGCAGCTCTACAAAAACAATCAAAGAAATAGCAACGGTATAAATAAGTACTCCTAATATGATAGTCTTCTCATTACCTAGCTTTTTCGCAAGCATCGGAACAAACGCTCCTGCAAGCACTGCTCCTGCAGCATATATCATTCCTTCTAAACCATATACGCTGGCATCAGCCTCTAGCACTTCCACTAAATAAACAGGAAACAAATAATTGGTCAACATAACTCCTATAAAAGGCATAAAGGCAAATATTAAGAAAACAAACATCGCTGGACGTGCCATCATGTAAACTAACCCATCCCAAGCTCTACCCTTCTCTTCCTTCTCTGCTACTGATCGTTTCGCTCTGTTATAAGGAAGCTTAACATAGAAGTAAATAGCCGCTGCATAAGTCAGAACATCTAAAAGTAAAATATAATGCAGGTCCCATTTCATCAATAAGATACTAGCAATTCCTCCAGCTATCATACTTGAAAGCTGACCTTGAACCTCCATCGTTCCATTTAGAGCTTTATATTGATCCTTATGGAAAATCTCCTGGTTCATTGCGAACATGGTTGGATAAAAAATAGTGTAATACAGACTTCCAATCATATAAATTAGTGTGTAATGCCAAACTTCATAGGATAAACCCAGGAAGCCAACGGAAGTAAAAAACAATAAGATAACTAAACAAACTACTTCACTAATTAAGAGTAACTTCTTTCTAGACATTCTATCTACCAACGAGCCAACAAAGGGCGTTATGATAAAACTAATGATAGTCATTGAAATAGTAATATAACCGAATACAGCGTTACCGTCATCACTCGTTACGAGCATCCAGGGAATTGCTATCATTGTAATTCCGGAGCCTATAGAGGAAGCTATATTAGCCAATATGATAAGCCAAAATCTTGAGTCTTGATATAAATTTTTCATCGTTAATCACCCTTCCAAATATTCTTACTATTCTTAATGTAAGGGATTAGACGTAGATTGCATTCAGCCGATGGTCTTAAATCATCCTCATACCTTTGACCGAAGAAAACTTCATACTCTTTAATTCGAATATTAGGTAAATGTTATAACAAATTAAAATTAAACCCTGTATTTTGAGGATTTGAGTTTGATTATATGTAGAATGAAATGTATGAAAGTTAAATAGTAATAATAAGTTTTATCAAGGAGGACAACAAACGGAAAAATTTGAAATGAAGGGAAGATAACTTGAAAATAGCACGAAGGAGTTTCAAAAAGGCTGGAGGCTTATTTGCAGTTTTGGCTGGCATTTTATACACAGTTATTCAATTCATCCATCCACCTGAAAATTTAACTTCTGTTACTTCAGGTTCATGGCAGATCGTGGCATGTTTAAGCATCGCTATGTCCATATCCTTTATTTTAGGGATTATTGGAATTTACATGAATCAAGTTGAAGAGGCAGGTTGGATTGGTTTAATCGGATTTATAATATTTAACCTTTTTTGGTTAATTTCAATGACTTTTAGTTTTATTGAAGCATTTGTTTATCCGCTGCTTATTAATGATGCTCCCCAGTATGTGGAAGGGATGTTGGGATTGTTTGGTGAAAACAAAAGTGAGGTTAATCTAGGTGTTTTTACCATACTGGCCCCTATCGCTGGGGTACTATATCTGCTTGGTGGCTTCTTTCTAGGAATTGCAACGTTTCGTGCTAAAGTATTCCCACGCTTGGCGGGTATATTACTTTCATTTGCTGCTGTAGTTACTTTAGCTACCGCAATCATCCCTCATCCTTATGATCGAATATTAGCACTACCGATGGGAGTAGCTTTCATTTGGTTAGGGTATATCCTTTGGTCTGACATAAACAACATATCGAAAAACAATTAAGCTATAAAAATAAGTTAAGCGATTTTTATGACTTATGCTTAGAAAATGTTCAAAGCCTTTTATAAATACCAACATAAAAATCTAAAAGAAGCATCCATTTTAATTTTTAATGGAAGCTTCTTTTTAATCTTGTAAGGATTTTCGAGGTGTTTGTTCAACCATTATGTTAAATACATCTAGGGTAAAATTATAATTAAACTATTAAAAGGAATTATATTCTGGGGTGTCATATTCTGTTGAAAATGAATTCCTGTATAGATTTAGACGCAAGCAAAGGGGCTTTCTATGTTTTCATTTTAAAATTTCCGTATGGTATAAATCTTTTGGTATTAGCTTCAATGATTCCGCAAGCTCTGTATAATAGAAAATAATTAAGTTTCTAGTTGCTCGTGAAGCCATCGTGTAGAGAAGAAATTTGTCATAGGAGCCAGCATAAATGGATTGGTCTGCATCTGCAATTAATACAGTCGTAAATTCGAATCCCTTTGCCATGTATCCTGGCATGATTAATATCCCTTTCATATATACCTTTTGTTCTTGCGATATTAGTTGAATAGATGGAATAATATTCTTCAACTTTTTAAATAGCATCCGACAGCTCGCCATGTCCTTACATAATATAACGAAAGAGGTATTCGTCTCATAATAAGAATCTACAGTTGTTTTTATATCAGCCAGCTGCTTTTCTTTATCCACTTTCTTCACTAATGGTTTTCTCCCTCGGACTCCTAGTGAGCGCACATTTTCTTGCTTTATAATAGCACTCATAAAGTCTGTAATTTCATGGGTAGACCGATAAGATTTGTTCAGGTTCACTATAGTTATATCTGAAAGTTCCCTTGGCACCTGATCTTTTTCAGTGGGATGCACTACTTGGTTTTTATCTCCAAGCAAGGTAAAGTGAGCTTTTGGGAAAAGCTGCTGAATAGCTTTAAACTGAAGAAAAGAATAGTCCTGTATTTCATCGATCACAATATGCTTGATGTCTAGGTTTCTGTCAATTCCTTTAATCCTAGCTTGTATATACATAAGTGGTCCTAAATCTTCATAAAAAAGTTGTTTGGATTTTATTTGTTGTAGCGTCAATTCATAGACTTCTTTAGCCTCCGTTGTATCCATACTCCTAATGGAACCTGTGTAAATTTTCATGATGTTGACGAATCCCAGTTCTTCTATTGCACTATGAAGGGGTGAGTACTGCTTTTCTATCTCTTTTTTACTCTGTCTCATCAAATCCTCGTCATCACCGATGTATTGGTCGACTCCTCTAAGTTCCTCGTACCTCCTCAAAATCGCCTGTTCCTTCCATTCCCTTAACCTAGGCATCAAATGATTACGAATCTTTTTTAAACGGAAATCTATTTCCAAGTTTGTATATTTTCGATAAAACAATTCTTGCAGCTCTGTAGCTGATATAAAAACTTTCTTGCCAATACTTAATGTGTAAAAAGGTAACCCGACTATTTCTAAACCTTGTAGGTAATGGATGAGATGGGTTGCATAAGTGTTTGAGTTTTTCCAGTAGAAGCTTTGTCCCTGTAGTAAGTCGGCGTTTTGTAGTCGTTCCACGTTTTCATAAAAGGTTTCTGTCGCTAATGGAAGGTGCTTCATCCCTTTATATAATCGGTAGTAGGTGGAGTGGAGGACATTCTCCTCTCCCAATTCAGGTAACACATTGGAAATATAATCATTAAACAAGTCGCTTGGGGATATAAGCATAATATTTTTGGCGGAAAGCGTCCTGCGGTATTGGTATAGAAGATAAGCGATGCGTTGCATTGCTACAGAGGTTTTTCCACTTCCCGGTGGCCCTAACACCATCATATTACGATGACTTTCTGAACGAATAACTGCATTCTGATCACTTTGAATGGTCGTCACAATACTTTTCATCTTTTGCTTTGCTGTATCTGTCAAAAGGCTTTGCAGCACCTCGTCACCGATATATAAGTCGGCATCGAGAATTTGTAGGAGCTTATCATAGGAGATTTTAAATTGTCGGCGTTTATGGATCTGGATGGGCACCATCTCTCCACTTGGGATTTGGTAGAACGCTTCACCTAGCTTGTTTTCATAAAATAAACTGGATATAGGGGCGCGCCAATCATGGATAATAATATTACCCTTTTTTTCTTCGCCGAAAGTTGCAAGTCCGATATAAAGGCTCTCCAGTTGCTCTTCTTCTATGTCGATTCGTCCAAAGTAGGCACTTTTATAGAGTAGCTCTAACTTAGAAAGTACATCATTAACATGGATATAACGCTGTTCTTTCTCCTTGAGAGTAGGCAGTATAGTGACAAAATCCATTCCTTTTTCACCAGACAGATCTGAAAACTCTTTCGAAACGGACTGTCGCTCTTCTATTAATTCTCCTTTTTGTTTTTTCATAAAAAGTTGAAGAACCTCTATATGTCCCTTAAGCTTTTCAACTACCCCGTTTAGATGCTGCTGTTCCTCTTCCCAAATATGTTTTTCCATTACTAACCTCCCTAAAATCGTACTGCTTATGTATTATTTCAAATAATTCAAATATTTTACAGTCTTATAATAAAAAAATACATATGCTATAATGAATATAGAAGAAAGGCAGGGACACTAGTGTCCCTGCCTTTTACAGTCTATGCAAATAAGCAAACTATTATAAGATTTACCTAAACGCTATAGCCTTCTTAAAGGAATCCGATTACTTTAAATCGTTTCTTTATATACTACGTACCATTCTTCTTCTTTTTGTAGAATGTTGGTGCCTACCCAGCCTGCTCTAAGTAGTTTTTGCTGCCCCTCTATGTCAGACATTTTTATATTCATCTGATTTTTACCAAATACGAAATCATTTCCGTCGAGTCTCTTGTAAAAAATGTAACGTAGCATGTTGCCATACTTATGCTTGAGAGCTTTAATAACCATTCCTTGACTAAGCTTGTCCTTCAAGCTAGCAAAGTTAAAGGGAGCTACTGTCGCACAAATGTAAGTGTATGGTGAATTCTGCAGGAGCTCCATTACTAGATCTGCTAGTTTTCTTTGAAGACCATAGCCTCGATATGCTGGATGGACATTTGTAATTTCCTGATAAACTACATCACCTAACTGCTCTTCCGAAAGACCGATGTCATAGCCAAGATGATGGTCATCCATTACTGGAATGGCAAGCGTTCGAAATGCGATGAGCTCCTCACCAGCGAATACTCCTACCATTAAACGATGCTTCAGAGAGTCTTCAAATTCCTCCTTTGTTAGAGGCTGTAAAAACTCTTTATTCTCTAGGTGCTGGAGAACGATGCTCTGTAACGTTAAAATTTGTTCCATATTGTCTGTTGTTAATTCTCTAGCTGGATATTCTTTTTTTCCTATACTGACAGTCCACTCTCTCATTGATGCACTTCCTCTTACTTCATGACTTTTACGGAGAACTCGGTTAACTCTTTTAATATATTTTCATCTACATCAATTCCTAAACCTGGACGATCATTCAATTTAATAAAAGGAACATCGTAGCGCAAATTTCCAACGTCCTTCGAGAACTTAAGTGGACCGGTCAATTCGACACTCGTAAATGCTTTTTTAGAAAAGGCCACATGAAAACCTGCTGCCGAACCAATGGAAGACTCCACCATCGAGCCAATTTGGCATTCCAGTCCAGCCATTTCTGCCATATGAGCGAGCTTCATAGCAGGATATATACCTCCACATTTCATCAGTTTAATATTCACTTTATGAGCGGCTTGCTTTTCTATTAATTCACGCATGTCTCGTATTCCTCTTAAGCCTTCATCCATCATAAGAGGAGTACTTGTTTTTGCCTTGACCTCTACCATTCCATTGAAGTCGTCTGCCATGACAGGCTGCTCTAGCCAATCTAACCCTGTCTGTTCCAACTGGCGCATGGCTGAAATTGTGTTGGCACTGTTCTTCCACCCCTGATTTACGTCCACTCGGATAGCAACCTCATTACCTACTTTCTCTCTCACAGCTTGGATACGTTGTACATCCGCCTGTACTTCAGTTCCAACCTTCATTTTAAACGATGTATAGCCCTCTTTGATACGTTTTTCTGCTTCCTCTGCCATAGATTCTGGTGACCCTATGCTAAGTACATGAGTAACTGGAAACTTTTCATGATAACGCCCACCTAGTAATTGGTACACAGGTACGCCTAGTTTTTTCCCTACTACATCATAGCAAGCAATATCCAAGGCTGCTTTAGCAGCCGGAGCTTGATAGACCGCCTTATCCATTTTTTCATGAAGTCGCTCAAATTCCAACGGATTTTCTCCTATTAACGCAGGAGCTAATGTATTTTTCAACATCGCATATGTGCTCTCCCATGTTTCCCCTGTTACATGCTCGTCAGCCACTGCCTCTCCATACCCAATTAGGCCTTCTTCGGTTGTTAGCTTAACTATGATGGAAGGCATGTCCTCGTATGTATGATAGCTAATGATAAATGGGTCAATTAATGGTAATCTAATAGCATAAATTTCTATTTCTTTAATTTTCATATTTTTCTAACTTCCTTTACATCTTGATATTTTTTAGTTATAGTTGTCGTTAAATAGTCGTTAATGTTATAAAAAAAAAGGAGGATATCATGCAAACACGTATAGCCGTACTCGGTTCAAGAAATTTTATAGATCGTCTAAAGCTTTTAGAACAAGAGATTCCTTCTATCCGTTTGGATTATTATCAATATCATACTCCAAAAGAAGCGAAGGAACTACTAAAAATTATAAAACCATGCGATGCTGTATTCTTTTCTGGTTCACTCCCCTACTTATATGCAAAACAGGAGAGAGAGCTGTTGCCCGTACCTTCCTATTATTTAAAACAGGATGGTACTTCCGTTGCAACTACATTATTAGCAACCTGCAGTACGCCTATACAACATATTTCCATGGATTTAATAGAGCCAGCCCTTGTAGATAGTGTGCTTCAGGATATCAATCAAACTGCTTCGGTACCCTTCCTGATGAAAGTCGATCCTGCATTTTCTTTAGAGGAATTGACTTCCTTTCATATAAATCTTCAAAAGGTGAAAAAAACACAATTAGCAATAACCTCAGTCCATGCAGTTTATGAGGCTTTGGTACAAAAGGGAATTCCTGTTGTACGAATGATTGACCCTAAAAACTCTATTTTAAAGTCCCTTGAAGAAACCAGATCATTGGCATTGCTCACAAAAAGTGAGGCAGCCAAGATTGCTGTTTGCTCCATTTCACTTACCGAACCAGACGTGAATACAGAAACTGGATTAAAACAAATTACAGATTCAATTGATGCTTCTATTGTTAAGGCAGATGATCTTCTTTATTTGTTATTTACTACCCAAGGCAAGGTTCAGCAAGCCCTGTCACACGATAAGGTGACTAGTTGGCTTGAGCTTTTTAGTACACCCATTCGGATTGCCTTTGGTTATGGTACGACAGCAATAGAAGCTAGTGAAAATGCAAAAGATGCCTTAGCCCATGCAACAGAAAATACAGTTTTCCTTATGAATGAGAAAAAACAATTGAGTGGTCCACTCTACCAAGAAGAAACTAAGATCAATTTAAGAACGGACGACCCTAGACTTGTTTTATTGGCTAAAGAAACCACGTTAAGTCCAGCAAACCTTTCTAAAATTATGCTATTTAGTCGCCTCCATCATTCTGTCGCGTTTACTGCACATGATTTAGAGATTTTTTTAAAGGTCAGTCGCAGAACAACCGAAAGGATACTGAAAAAGCTTGTGAACCAAGGATATGCTTCCATTGTTGGAGAAGAAATGACATATCAGCAAGGTCGGCCTAGAGCGGTGTATGAATTCAATTTCCCTACCTACCAATAATATACCAGTATAAGGTTGTCTATAAAAAAGAAAGTTCAGCTTATCACTGAACTTTCTTTTTTTAAGCTTCTGCAATCTCTTTGTTTAAAATTTCTTGCTTTTCTTCCTCTGTAATTTTAACAATAGAGAACCCTACCGCGGCATAGAGAATAGATAATATTGGCACTGTAAAGTTTAATATAGCATAGGGAGCATATTCAAAAGCGCCTACTCCTAATGTCCCTAATATGAAAACGCCACATGTATTCCAAGGGATGAACACCGAAGTCAGCGTTCCTCCATCCTCTAAAGCTCGTGAAAGGTTTTTAGAGTGAAGCCCCATATTCGTATATGCTTTAGAAAACATTCTCGCTGGCACAACGATGGAGATATACTGCTCTGAACAAGTTGCATTTGTTGTAAAGCAAGCTAATATAGTAGCAGCTACCATTGAAAAAGCCGTCTTTGCGAGCTTGAGAATTTGATTCATAACAGATTGAAGCATACCCGAAAATTCTAGAATCCCACCAAATGTCATCGCCACAATGGTCATCGACACGGTATACATCATAGAATCCAATCCACCACGATTAAAAAGTTCATCCACCATCGTGTTACCTGTTTCAATCACAAATCCACTTTGAAGAGCACTAACAGCTGATGCTACGTTGCCACCTTGTATAAAAATTTGAGAAAGGAATCCCAGTAAAATACCAACTACTAAAGCTGGTATAGCTGGCACCTTTAATGCAACCAGCACAATTACTGCTAACGGTATTAACAATAACCATGGAGATATTACAAAGCTTTGATCAAGCACAGCTATTGTTTGCTGTATGCTTTCCTGATCAATACTACTATTTTTATATTTCATTCCCAACAGACCGTAAGCTACTAATGCAATTACCGCTGCTGGTATAGTTGTATAAAACATATGTCGGATATGTACGAACAAATCTGTCCCTGTAAGACCAGCTGCAAGATTGGTAGTATCGGAAAGTGGTGACATCTTGTCTCCAAAGTAAGCTCCAGAAATAACTGCACCAGCAATCATTGCTGCTGGAATTCCCATACTTAGACCAATCCCCATACCTGCAACTCCGATAGTCCCCATCGTAGACCAGGAGCTACCAATGGCAAGAGAAACAACCATACAAATCACACAAATCGTTACTAAGAAGAAGGACGGAGTAATGATTTTTAGTCCAAAATAAATCATGGTAGCTACTACGCCTCCACCAATCCATGCCCCAATAATAAGGCCGACCAAAATAATGATGACTACAGCTGGAAGCGCAAGTTTAATCCCCTTATACATCATTTCTTCGATATCATCCCATTTAAAGCCATGCTTCCAAGCGACCAAAGCTGCTACGATTGTACCAACTATTAGCGGAATATGAGGACCTTGCTCTAGCTTAACTACAGCAATAACCATTGTTATTATCATTACTAGTAAAGGCGTAATCGCCCATAACAATGACATTTCTTTTTTCTCTGTTTGTACCTTCTTTTCTACCATTCCACTTCACCCCTTCACGACTTTTTCGACAATTTGTAATTGTCGTTTATTAGTCGCTATTAGAGATATATTAATCTTTTATTAAAAATTCGTCAATCTTTTTTCGCAACTTGTAAAAGCGTTTTCATAAGGACTTGAGCGCCGATATAAAGGGCTTTACGGTCAAAAGACATATGTGGATGATGAAGACCGGGTGAAAGGTCTGCACCAATACCAATCATAGTTGCCTTCAAATTTGGCTGTCTAATCGTATAAAAATGGAAATCATCACTACCAGATGTGATAACCTCTTCTGCTAGGCTCTCTTCTCCTATTGCTTCCACGATTCCTTCTCTTGCTATGGAAGCTGCTTCATCTGAGACCTCTGCTCCTGGAGTGATATCCTGCCATTCCCATTCCATATCAATATTAAAGAGCGTTTGAAGTGCTTGTAAATTCTTCTCTATTTGTACTTTCATTTGTTTTAGCACACTATTCTTTTGTGCACGTGCATCAATAGAAAAACTTGCCGTCCCAGGAATAATATTAGAGCTTTCACCCCCAGCCTGAATTTTAGTCAGTTTCGCGGAATATGCCTCAAAAGGAGAAAAATATAAATTCTTTAACGATTGATGGATTGCGACTGCCACATCAATTGCATTCTGTCCTTGATGAGGTCTAGCTCCATGGGCATCCATTCCTTTAATTTTACCTTCCAAAAACATAGCCGCTCCGTGGTGAATTGCTGGTGAGACCTTACCAAATGGTAATTCTTCTATTGGTCTTAAGTGCACACCAAAGAGATGCGTAACTCCTTCAAGCGCTCCTCTATCCACCATAGAATTAGCACCATTTCCTTTTTCTTCTGCGGGCTGGAAAATGAAACGAATACGCTTATTTAATTTTTCATCCTTCAATAAAAGAAGAGCTCCTAAAACCATAGAGATATTAGCATCGTGACCACAGGAATGATTGGCTCGGTAAACCCCGTCCACCTCCTGCCACAAAGCATCTATATCCGCACGAATCGCTATTACTTCGTCCCCTTCTCCTATCTCGGCTAAGAGGCCTGTTACATCATCAAAAAGTCGATAAGGTACGCTGAGTGAATCAAGGATCTCTGTTATTTTTTTCGTCGTTTCATATTCCTTCCAGCTAACTTCGGGGTACTTATGAAAATGTTCAAACCACTCTAAAATTTGAGATTCTACCTGCATCTTTTCTCCTTCTCCCTTTATACTTATTTATTTTTAGAGCCCTATTAAAGCTCTAATTTCTACTGGATGATTTCACAGACACGACCAATTTGACCATCTGTCAGCCTAACTTTAATCCCGTGTGGATGAAAGGGAGAATTCGTTAAAATGTCCTGAACAATCCCTTTTGTCTTATTACCGGTACGCTGATCCTTCTTTAAAATAATATACACTTCTAATCCTGCGTGAATGTCTTTTCTATTCTGTCCGTTCATTTCATCACCTCTTTTTGTATCGTACCACTTTCATATCATGCTTACATCCATTTGTTTAATTAAAACTGGTTTTCCTTAGTAAGTTCTAGAAGAAAAGGTGCGTCATCGTAAATTTAGTACACAACACATGCCAATAACAGCTATGTTCTTTGGAAAAAGCCAGAGTTCATGCTATACTGTGAAAGAATTTTTATTACAAAAGGAGTGTTTTATAATGACGAAAAAAGGTTATTTCCTTATGGAATCTGGGGACAAAATTGAATTTGAACTATATCCAAACGAAGCACCAAACACAGTAGCTAACTTTGAAGAATTAGCTAACAGTGGTTTCTACAATGGTGTAGTATTCCACCGTGTAATTCCTGGTTTTGTAAGCCAAGGCGGAGACCCAACTGGTACTGGTATGGGCGGAAGCGGAAAAACAATTAAATGTGAAACTGCTGGAAATCCTCACAAACACGAAGCGGGAAGCCTCTCTATGGCTCACGCAGGAAAAGACACTGGGTCAAGCCAATTTTTCATCGTTCACGAACCACAACCACATTTAAACGGTGTTCACACTGTTTTTGGTAAAGTAACTAGCGGTTTAGAAGTAGCAAAAGCTATGAAAAACGGCGATAAAATGGAAAAAGTTGAAGTTTTCGACGAAGCTTAAGTTAGATAATTTAAGGCCTTGGGACGTTTCTTCCCAAGGCCTACTTTTGATGTTAAAACCAACCCCCCCCGACCTAACTCCCCGTTACGTTTTCCCTGAACCATCAAAACAGATCAGTACATTTTAGGAGATAAAAGGATGAAGGATTTCCATTGCTGTGCAACTTGTATTCATTTTAGCAGTGAAAAAACAATTAAAGGCATGTTCTATAAATGCAATAGGTTAGGCTTTCAAACTGAGCCCTCGTATAAATTTAACTGTTGGAACCCAAAAGAAAATGTCAAACGGCTAATTGAGAAAGAAAACAACAGTATGAATTAAATTTTATCTGACCCTGGAAAACTCCACTTTTATATCCGGATTTAAAAGGTTATTCATAACATGTAAACCCTCTTCCTTTAACTATCCTCTCTTTTAATTGTAATTAAATTACTTTTATAGTCATAATTATTTATTCTTTTAATATTTGGTTGTTATATTACAATATAGTTACAATTATAATATAAATTTGTATATTTATACCTTTTTTATGTTTTTGTAGGTATAATAAATTATAACAAAATAGTGATAGGCGGAGGTGTACCTATGTTTCTAATTACTCGCAAAATTAACGGTACAACAGAGACCTTAAAAAATTCCAACAGCCAATTCAATAAAACTTTTACAAATTATGAGGATGCCGATAAGTTTGTTCAAAAGCTAAATAATAATATTATTCCTTCCAAGCATTGGAAGGTCACTGAAGAGACGGTGGAAGTTACAAACGAGCGGACATAACTGCTCGTTTTTTTTTATTGTTTTACGATTTTACCACCCTGCCCAACTCAGCGTAGCCCGGTAATAAGGGTTAACTCACAAATTTTTCGTTACGCCTAAAAAATAATATGAAAAATCGTTACATATTCATCAGTCTAATCTTAACCCCCTACATATAAATAAGATAACTCTTAGCGAGGAGGAGGTGTTAATAATGAGTTATTCAAATTACTGTGGTGGTGGCTACGGCGGCGGTTATGGCGGTAACACTGGTGGTTACCCAGGCGGTGGAGCTGGCATGGGTTCTGGATTCGCTTTATTAGTTGTGTTATTTATTCTTTTAATCATCGTAGTTGGTACTTTCGGATACGGAAGTGGCGGCGGTTATGTTGGCGGAGAGTCCTGCTAAATAAATGTGTTAATGTTCCTCCTAGTTACTATACTTTACCTCACAAGACGGGCTTTTAGGAGCCTGTCTTTTTTTTCATTACAGCTAGTTACAGCGAATTTAAAAGCTCCGCATAATTATTTTTGGGGGTATTTACTTTCTGAGAAACTGGATAAGCCTCCATTAACGATGATTCATAAGGTTTTAGCATTGCTTTAAGCCTATCTTTATCACGAAGGTTAGGATCTAACCAATCCCCAAGCTTTTCTGTGGAAAGTATGACTGGCATACGATCATGAAGAGTTTTTACTAAAGAATTAGCTTCGGTTGTGAGAATAGTGCAGGAATGAACCGTCTCTTCATTTTCCTTGTTCCAGGTCTCCCATATTCCCGCTACTCCAAATAGTTCATTGTTTTTCATTTTTATAAGCATTGGAACCTTTTCCTTTTCATTTGCGATCCATTCATAAAAGGAATTCATAGGTATGATACATCTTCGTTGTGTAAAAGCATTACGATAGCTAGGTTTTTCATCAACCGTTTCAGACCTTGCATTGATCATTTTGTAGCCTATCTTCTCGTCCTTCGCCCAGCTGGGTATTAAATTATCAACACTAAATATTAAATAATATTTAAACAAGTGCATATTAATCCTTATATATATGACTATATCGATACATATGTTGATTAGGAAGGGAATAATGTAGCTTTGAAATAAAGTCTGTTCACTTATAAAAAAGTTCGATAATGCAAAAGGATTCATCAAAGTTTGATTATTATTTACTCAACTCTATCCCTAGTTAGAGTTGAGGTAATTAATTTAATGGATATTTATGTTAATATTTCTATACAGATTGTGAAATGTTACACTTAAACTAACGCGGCAGGTTAGTTTAATAAGAAAATTTCCTTATTAAACTCTGATGGAGGATAAATGATTGTGAGTAACGAATATTTTAAAGTGTAAATAAAGTTTAATTACAAGGAGAAATGAAGCAGTATGGATGATTTTAAGGTAATCGAGGAATTCAATGAAAACCAATTAGAAGAATTGCATAGCTTATTTAAAAACGAATGGTGGACACAGAAGCGTCAACTTTCTGAAATTAGGAAGTTGCTAGATAACAGCAGCGTAGTAATTGGTTTGGTTAATGATAAAACAGAAGAATTGATAGGATTTGCAAGGGTGATTTCAGATACTCTTTATAGAGCTTTTATATTTGATGTTATTGCTAAAGAGAATTACAGAAATAATGGTATAGGAACTATTTTGATGAACAGTATTTTGGAACATCCTCAAGTTAGAGATGTAGAAAGAGTAGAACTTTACTGTCCAGATAGATTGGTTCCGTACTACGAGAAATTTGGCTTTTCAACAGATGTAAACGGAAGTAATTTAATGAGAAATAAAAAATAACATCTTCAACTAACGGGTGCTTGTGCGGCCGAGCCTAGGTCGTATCATATAGCGGGTGGGATTCCCGTCGAGAAAGAACTAGCCATTCACTCGTAGCGAGTCTTGGAGGGCTAATGGTAACATTCGCCTTTAAGCGTAGACAGTTAGG
>JBEMAY010000017.1:0-56307 GCA_040274765.1 Psychrobacillus sp. | reverse complement strand
CTACTGTTTTCCTTTCTTCCGCAGTAGTTGAAAGAAAATCTATTTTAATGAAGTTGATTAACTTAAACAATTTATCATAATAAAGAACATTTTTCTTCAATACAAAATCATCTAATGCAAGAAGAAAACCCATTGCTTTAATTTGTCGAATTTGCTCAATAAGGTGAGGCGTGATGGTTATGTTCTCTAATATTTCTACTACTATTCTGTTCGCTGGAAACTTTTTTAGTACTTCCTTATCTAGAAGATTTTCAGTGAAATTTATAAAGCATAGCTTATCGCCTGCAATTTCATTTATTCCTATGGTTAGAAATGAATGAGTCAGCACATCTATTGTCGCCATGTCTGCATCCACTTCAGGAAAATAATTACCCTCACCATTCCTGTAAAGTAATTCATAACCATATAGTGACTCGTTTGTATTAAAGATTGGCTGCCTTGCAATAAAAATTTCCATTTTAGTCCTCGTATCCTTAAGAATGTAATTAATACTATTGTATCAAAGAAAGGGATGAAAATCGACCTATTTTTTCCACAGATGACAGAATAATCATAAAATGATATGTTTATTATAAAGAAATTTGCGTATTTAGGGGGAGAAACAATGGAAACTATTATTTACGAACAGCAGGGTAATATTGGAATCGTTACCTTAAACAGGCCATCAGCAATGAATGCGTTCAATTATGAGATGCTATGTGAACTAGGGGAGATTTGTGAATCTATTCGTATTAATCCTGATATTAGAATAGTCATTTTCACCGGATCAGGTGAAAAATCGTTTAGTGTTGGTGCCGATTTGAAAGAGCGAAGAACGTTGACCGAACAAAGAGTCAAACGAAATATATATAAGATAGGGGAAGTATTTTCTTTGGTGGAAAGCTTACCTCAGCCAACGATCGCCATGCTAAACGGCTACGCCTTTGGAGGAGGGACCGAGCTAGCACTTGCATGTGATTTCCGTATTGCAGCAGACGATATTCAATTAGGATTGACTGAGACGAGCCTAGCAATAATTCCAGGTGCTGGGGGAACACAACGCTTACCTCGCCTCATTGGTGAATCCAAGGCGTTAGAGTTAATCTTAACAGCTAAACGATTAACGGCCCACGAAGCCTTTACGTATGGGCTTTTAACTAAAATTGCGAGTAGAGAAACATTAAAGCAAGAAACAGAAAGCTTCGCAGCACTTATGTTAGCGAACGGACCAATTGCACTTCAACAAGCAAAGTTTGCTGTTAAACAAGGGATGAATGTGGACTTACAAACTGGATTACAAATTGAACGTAAGGCTTATGAAATTACAATTCCAACAGAGGATCGAGTAGAAGCATTAAATGCATTTAGTGAAAAAAGAAAACCTGTGTTTAAAGGGAAATAAGTAAATCAATTTCAAAAGGAGGATGCTGTGAATAGTTCACAATCATCCTCCTTTTGAACTTTGGCTATTGGACTTAAAATACATATAAAAATGAGCTAGGATATTATCTCCTGGCTCATTTTACTTTGTTATCATTTTTGATTTTATCAACTTAATAATGAATAGAATTAATATTAAAAGCATAAAAAAACTGCCCTATATCGAGTAGCCATGTCCTTAAGGAATAGTTTATATGCATACTCTTTTTGATACACCAATAGTTCTTCCTTACTTATAAGGTTAACATCTTGTAAAGGGATCAGGATGGTTTGTAATACAAATCCAATTACTATTAAACAAATTGAAATAAATATGAGGATAAAAATTGTAATATTATTGAATATAAATCCCATCATGTCACCTCACTATTTGCTGTTGGTTACAGGACGTTTTTACCTAATAAAAGTTAGATGACACAACAGAATACATATCTGAGATCAATTTAACATGTCGGTCATAAAAGTAGACCTTCTAAAGATAATCATACTTTTCGGGAGCATTTGGTAATTGAAGAAGGATGTAATCTCGCTATACGTACTGATTAAAGTTAGTTTCTTTAGGCATTACTGATTTGATGAACGCTATATCCTTTTCGTTAACGTTAGGTGCAAAAAATTCTGTACCCCAATGTTCGGAATGAAAAATGGTAGTGGAATTTTTGCTTAAGAAAATCGAGAACCATTTTATCTTCCCCTCAACATTTACATTGTTGGATAACAAATGGTTAACAATATCTAATACTTTATTTCCCTTGAAAACAGTGAGATTGTTTTCCATGATTATTTCAAATGAGTCTTCAAGCATTGATTTTGTTTCCTCAATAACAACTTCTTCTTCATTCCAACAATGGATTTCTAAGGTATCTGATTGTGATAAAAAATAGTTCATTAAAGGAACCCAATAATCCATTTTCCCATCTTCGTCAGATATACTAAAATATAGTTGGTATATCATATTACTACCTCCCCTTCATTCATTTTTATATAACACTCCTTAAACTTCTTATTAAACCAATTTACAAAAAGTAACCTTTAACTAATATAACATTAATTTCCATCAACGAATTAGCATATAGCAAAAAGAGTCAAGGACTCTCATTCCTTGACTCTTTCACAAACCATTTTAACAAATTCATAGCTTCCACCATTAGTTGACTGAATAAAAGTTTCTAGCTCTTTAAAGCCTAGCTGTTTATACAGCGTTATAGCTCGTTTGTTAAAGGTAGCTACGGATAAAGTAATTGCTGTCGGTTGGAACATACTTAGGGCAAACTTTAAGCCTGCCTTCAAGAAATCTATTCCTTTTCCCCTACCAGTTAAATCTGGATGCATGCCAAGTCCAATATCAATTACTCGAGGGGCAACCAAAGTAAAACTAAAGAAGCCTATGAGATTCTCCTTCTCCATCACAACGTAGTATTCATCCTTACGACATACCGGGTCTAAAAATCCCTTTAGGTCCTCCTCGTCTGCCTCCATATTATAAAAGGAATACGGCTCCTCATAGTGCCAGTTATAAGCAATGTCCTCTGCCTGCTCCTGAGTCATCGGTTGAAGTGTGTAACTCAAACGCTTTCTCTCCTTTTCTCCTGTCTAAAAAAGTAAATAAGAAGATTTAATATACTCAACAGCGTAATAGCAAAAAACATATACAGAGAAACTGGGTCGCCTGATAAATTAAGCTCATCTACAACAATTCCTTCCAAAAATAAAACCTGAGCACAAACAACAATAGAAATAATAGATACAACAGAAATGGTAAAGGCTGTTATCCATTTTGGAGTTTTAAAGAGCACTATCGCTATAAGTAAAATTACAGCTATAACTAGAAACGTTATAAAGATCGGTCTCATTAAGATGAAAGTACTAAAAGCTTCAAAACTGTGCATTTGAACCCTCCAATAGAAAAAAGGTGATTAAAAGTAATAGTATAAATAAGATAACTGCACTCATTATTTTTTGATTGTCATAGTTTTTTCCATCCTTTAATTTCTGAGCTAACGTTATTATATTTAAAAATAACATTACTCCGAGTGCGGGAATGATTAACAGCCATATCATCTTTCTTCCCCCTCTTGTATATTTAACTTACTTACAAGTTCGCCCTTTTTCAGGTCCTTTCCCATAATGACATAGGGCCCATCATTTGGAGAGGGAAAGAAATCTCCTTTTACTACCACCCATCCTAGGCTAGTGTATAATGCTTTGGCTATCTGATTACTTGTTTTGGTTGTTAATAATGCTGTTTGCGCTGGGTAATTGCCTACTAATTTTTCTGTTAACCTTTTACCTAGACCATTTCCGCGATAGGAGGGGTGAACTAATAGCTCTACAAATTCAAAGCAATCCGTTAACCATACACTTGCTTCTTCAGCAGTTAGTTCCTGCTCTAAAAGGCCTCGATAGTACTGTCCCTCTTCTGACTTATATCCGTAGGCAAAGCCTATACATTCATTTGTATCGCTGTATGCTACAATCCCTATAAAACCTACGTAATTGGCATGTTTTTGTAATCTTTCAAAGAAGTCATCTTCTTCTTTTTGCCATACCGCTTGGTAAAGCATAGCCATTTCTTCTGCTACATGGACGCTATGGTCAAATTGCTTAATAATAATCATCTAGTTATCCCTCCTTTAAACTTTTCATCACGCTATCTCCGAAGGACCGTATGTCCGCTAGAAAATCATGTTTTTCTGGTGATCCAAAGCTATTGACCATCCGGACTGCCACTATGTCGTGTTCTGGTATGACTAACACGGCTACACCCGTGAATCCTAAAATTTGATACGAGCCCTGCGGTACTAATTCCCCAAGCTCTGTCTTTTTGGCAGGTAAGTCCTTCACGAACCAGAGAAATCCATGCTGAGGTAAATCCTTGTCAATTGTACGTGGACTAATAAGAGACGTAGATAGCTGTATAACTTCTTTAGGTATTATCTGCTCGTTGTTTATGTATCCTTTTTTCAGATGAAAATAACCCCAATACGCAAGATCTCTTGCAGATGTGAACATATTCGTTTCATCACCCTCAGCGCTGCTAGTTGGAATTTCCTTCGGTTGTCCTGATGGATCAATGACCTCCGCGAGATTAGGATGAATTTCTGTATACCAGTTACTCTCCTTCAAGCTAAGCGGGAGAAATACCTTTTCCTTTAGTAGCTCTGCTACCGTTTGTCCTGTTGTAACACTCACTAATTGGGCAAGTAGTTTTATATTTATTTGTCTATAGGCCCAGCTTTCTCCTGGCGAAAACTCACGTATAATCTTTCCTTCCTGCTCCGCCAAGCCATGTGTGTGTGTCAATAAATGCCTGATGGTCGTTCCACGGAAAATCTCGTCATCTAGATTAGCGATATACTTAGTCACTTCGTCATCTATTGAATCTATATATCCATGATGAACTGCATAGGCAACTGCAAACCCTATATAGCTTTTCCGAACAGATGCCACGTAAAATTGGGTGTCCTCCTGTACGTCCCTTGCCTTTGGTCTACTAGACTGAGTACCCCAATATCTTTCTGTCACAATCTCATCTTTATGAATAACTATCACAGCTCCTCCAGTAGCATAGACAGAGTTATATGTATTTTTCACATGGTCAATTACCGGATTAAATCTTGCCTGTATATTTTTATTCAGCTGCATTTTCCAACCTCATTTCTTGAGACTATTTTTTCTTCTCCCTAATCTATTCTTTGTCACTTACATAAAGTCCTTTATGGTAATCTAATAGGGAGGTGAGTTTATGAAAAATAAACCAATTTATGTAGAGACTAGTATCTCTAGCGATATGGAAAAGGTATGGGAGGCATCTCAAAATCCCCAGCTACATGAACAATGGGATTTACGTTTTTCCTCTATCACCTATTTACCCAAAAAAGAAGATGGAGCCCAGCTATTTGAATATAAAACGAATATAGGATTTGGATTGAGTATTGCGGGTTGGGGGAAAAGTGTCGGCACCTTTCATGCGAAGGATGACTCTAGAACCTCCTCGCTGCATTTCGGAACAGACCAAATGATTTCTCCTATAAAAGAAGGCAAGGGATATTGGAAGTATGAGCCTGAACAAGACGGCATTAAATTTTTTACGCAGTATGATTACGATGTTCGTTTTGGAGCACCTGGAAAAATGATAGATCGTGTCCTATTTCGCCCGATGATGGGATGGGCTACTGCTTTAAGCTTTGATGTATTTAAGAGGTGGCTTGAAAAAGGTGACACTCCATCGAATCAATATATACGATTCTTCAGTCACTGGCTCATCACCATTCTGTCCTTTTTTGTATGGGTCTATCACGGTCTCGTTCCAAAATTACTATTGATGCATCCCGAGGAAGTATCCATGACCCAAGGCATGCTTCCCTTAAGCGTTAACGAAGCTCAAAATATTGTGTCCACAGCAGGTGTTATCGAAATAATATTCGGTCTCCTATGGCTTCTATATAGCAATAAGAGAAGGTTGCTGAAAATCCAAGTAGTTGTTTTCCCTTTACTTACACTTTCCACTTTAATAGGAGATGCCACCGTATTTGGCGATCCATTTAATCCCCTTACATTTAACTTAACGCTTTTTGTCCTATCTGTTATCGGATTGCTCGTTAGTCGGGACATCCCTACTGCCAAAGGCTGTAAGCGTTCAAGATAAGGAGTCTTTCATATGTCTATTTACAAAGAGATGCTCGGAGAACAATTCGAGCGACTGCACCCAATGCTTAAGCGACGATATACTATATCTCCCCAAACAGCCTTCCAGGCAAAAGGGATAATGTCAAAAATCACTAGTGGTCCGAAATGGTTGTCCCCCTTCTTTCGCTTTGCCACTCGCTGGAAGTTTTTATTTCCTGAACAAGGAGAAAATGTACCCTTTCGTATCGTTAACAAAGGCAAGCTTGGTCCAAACGGGGAGCAACAGGTTCACTGGGAAAGAACATTCTTCTTCCCAAATGAAACAAGGCATTTCAATGCGCTGATGAGCTTAGATGTGAACAAACAAGTAGTAAAGGATTACCTTGGGGAGCCTAGTCTGTTCTATTCAGAGCTAGCATTTTTCGTTACGGAGGAAGGTCATTTACAGATTGAATCACGAAGACAGCGATTCGTATTAGGTAAGCTAGAAGTTCCCTTACCAAAGCTTTTAAAAGGAAATGTTCTCGTCAATGAACACTATATAGAAGAGAGAGATGTCTTTTCTATTCATGTGTTAATCACTAATCCTTTACTTGGTACATTATTCGAGTATAAAGGAGTGTTTCAAACAGATGACCTATAAAAGCATTGCTATCTCTCATACTATTTTATTTTTCATAGTTGCTGCTTTTAGCGTAGGGCCTTGGTATTTTCTTATGTTATCAGTAGCTCAAATATTATTTGTTCCGCTCGTCTTAAAATTAGTTATGAAAGATAATCACCTGATCTATTACTTCGTCGCTCCAGCTGTAATAGCTGTTTCTATTTTACAGATCACCGAAGATTCCAGGATCGATTCCTTGCTCGCACTTGTCTACCTACTTTTTACTTTTGTCGTTGCCATGTATGGATTTAAACGGTTTATGAGCAGAGGCTTTACCCACTTAGAAGAGTTTGCCATTGATATGGGGATGATGTATTTATTCATCGGAGGACTTTGGTTTGTTGCTTCTGTTCTTGAAATAGATACTGGATTTACTCCTATTTTAACGTGGCTGACAGGAATTCACTTTCATTATTCCTCCTTTTTGTTACCCGTATTTATAGGCTTTTTAGGACGAATTTATAAACCGGCGAGCTACCCTTGGCTATCGACTATCATTTTAATATCTCCTTTAGTCGTTGCAATCGGAATCACTTTTTCTACTACATTAGAATTTATATCCGTACTTTTATATATGATTGGCATATATGGCTTTATCGTTCTAGCCATTAAGGTAGCATATAAAAATCGCTATCAGAAAAGCCTAGTCGTTACGTCCTTTGGGGCACTAGGTGTTACTATTCTGTTCTCCCTTTTGTATGCCACAGGGAATGCGTTTGGTGTCTTTGGGGTAACGATAGATTTTATGCTCAAGTTTCATGGATTTCTTAATTGCTTTTTATTCGCTTTCATCGGTATTCTCGGCTGGTCCATTTGGACACCGCCATCCCGTTATCAGAAACCCCAGTTCCCTATTAGCAAGATCAAAGGGAAAGGAACTGTTGGTGAGAAAGTTTTAGATGACCATCACATAAATAAAAACTATACGGGCTTAGTCGATGATATGAGCATTTTTGTAGATAAAGAGACACTTCCACCTATGATTAGCCATTTCTATGAGCAAACGATGCATTACCGACTATTTTCCACTGTCCATTGGCATGCTTGGTTCAAGCCTTTTGCTGCTATATATAGATTGTTTAGTTCAAGAGTACAGCAGCTAAACCTACCAGTTACCTCTAGGGAGATGGAGATGACTGGAGATATAGTAGCTATCGAGGATGGACGTACGAACACAAGAGCTTGGATACGTAAAATAAAAACAAGTACTGTCTTTGTTGCACTGTATTCCTTTCATACTAGAGACGAGCAGGCATATATGAATATCTCTCTCCCTTTGCCTTGGTCGTCCATGGTTGGCATATTAGCTTTACAAGAGCAAGATGGAAAACTGCTCTTAACTAGCAAAAGTACCTTAGAGTCTGATGCGGGAATTTACTTGGCCTTTAGAGAAAACATATTTAAGCTTCCTTTGATTGAGCAATTTCTGTTAGAGGAGAAAAACAAGATATTAACTGCCAAACATGAGATGCGTATTTTCTCCATTCCTTTTTTAACGATAAATTATAGGATTTTATTGAATAGCTAACAGGGGTTGTCCGTTTTACGATTACCTTATTTTTTGAGACTTGTATTCAGATTTAAAAATTAAGGATTCTATGCGTTCACTTATTTCTATATGCCCGTAAAGCTACCATTAAGGCTGAATAATTTCCTACAGCTGCATAGCCATAAAACCAGCCCATAAAAAGCCCTGTAATAAAATGATGGCGATGGCTGATAAAAACAGAAATGAGAAGTCCTAATAGCAAAGCTACAAGAGGAACATATTTGGATTGGACTCGAAAGAGAATCTTGATTATTTGGGTGACGATTATAATTACTGGTATTGCTATTACAGCATCCCAAAAATTTGTATGTATAATTGGAAAATTCATTTCACACCTCATTATTCTTTTCTAATTTATAGCGTTACCTATATAAAGAGTTTCATACTCTTTAAGGCCATATTAAAATGAATAATTATGGATAAAGTGTTACTGATCATCTGAATTAGACGACCCAATAACAATAAAGATGTGTCTTACTTAAAGAAAAGTGAAATCGAGTTGCCGATTTCACTTTTCTTAATTTATTGACTAGTTATGTTCCAACTAATATTTTATATAGGAGAAAGTTTTCTACATATATACACCATATGATCACTGTCGGAATCGATGGGAGTACTCTTCCAATCCTTATAGACATTTACAATTTCCAGGTTATGTTCTTTTAGTAACCTTTCCATTTCTAAGGGGTATGTATAGCGCAAGCTTATATTAGTTAACTTTTCATCTACTATTTTTGTACTATGATCTTTGTATTTTCGAATGGTTGTGTAATGCTGAATTTGTTTTAATGCATCATAACTGCTAATCGTATAGACGTCTACCTCATATTCTCCATCCATATAGGTTTTCCAATACTCCTCTATTGCAGGTTGAAGCAGCTCGTTAGCAGAAGGAAATCTTGTATCAAATATAAAAATACCATCTTCCTGAAGATGTTGTTTTATCGAGGATAGTAATTGATTTTGTGCTTCATTTGTATGGAAATGCTGTATGGAATTACCCACCATATAAATAAACGGACTTCTAACGCCTGCTTGGAAATTAGTACAATCCTGCTGCAGCCACTCGATATCCAGGTCGAGCTTTCCCGCTTTTTTTGCTGCCTGCTCCAACATTCCTTTATGAACATCAATACCGATCAATTGGTAGCCCTCTTTGGCTAATGGCAATGTCAGCCTGCCAGTTCCACAGGCTAAGTCTATCATGGGACCATCTGTTTTGTTGGCCCATTCTAGTAACAAGGGCAACTCTCCTAAGTAGTGATCATTTTCCACATCATAGGCAGCTGGGTCATCATATTCCTCTAAATTGTCTAGTTTCGTCATATCAGTTCTCCTTCCCCTTGAAGTAACCAATGCTCTACTATGTTTAAATAGTCAGGTTTGACTGATGCGATGATTGTCTCAAGTTCCCCATGCTTTTCCATTTCCTCTTGCACAAATAGCTCTCCAAGGAAATAGCCAAATCTACTGTAACCAAAAACATTTACTCCACTAATAGAAAACCAATTATGAAATAATTCATTCCCAGACATTTTACGATAGTCCTCTATAAATGCTTTTTTTTATTTCTTTGACATGCTGTTGAGCAAAATAGAGCCATTCCTCACCCTCATCATCATAACTGAAATAAATGGATTTTTTTAAATGAGGAACAATTCTTTCAGATAAGTACGTTGCAATCCCTTCCCTATACAACCAGTTGAATGGATGAGTCCACTGTGCGGTTGACCAATCCATACCAGCCCTGTCCGTTAAAATATTTTGCGCTGCATGACCAAACTCATGAGCAACGATTACTCTCAAATGATTTAGATCAGACGAAAGCTCCTCTAACGCAAAGGTGATATTAGGAATTATTTGGTGGTACGTATATGCATTTGACCCATATCCTCCAACGATTAAATTGACCTGTATCGGAAAAGAAACACCATATAATCGTTCATATTCATGTACTACTTCTTGAATGATAGGTGTTATATTTTCATGTACTTGTTTAATGTCAAGGAAGCTATTAGGATATTTCTCAAGCGACTGGTTATGACGTTCCTCGGCGTCTTTACAATGACGAGTAAAATATTCTTTAAAAATTTCTGGGTATTCTTCATAATAGCTTCGTAAAAAGCTAATGGATGGGACATAGTTGTTTAAGAAGAAAGGTACTGTATCGATTATTTTCATTTTGTATTTCCCCACGCTATTTACTGCACTTAATAATAAGAGTAGTCGGAATAAGTTGTGCTTTTTCAAAGGAGTACCATCTATTCACATGACGTTCTAAATCCTTCTCCTCTATGTAGACCTCTTCGATGACTTCCTCGATTTTAAAGCCTGCCTTTACAAGTCTATTTACATAAGTACTGACTTTAAATTGTTGCATAATTGCTTGCGTATCCCAAAAATCATGGTCATATGGACCTTCCTCTTGATAGGATTTGTTGAAGAGATACTTACCTTCCTCATGCTTCACTCTGCTATGTAGAGGATGTTCCCAGCTGAAGACAAAAATGCCTCCTGTTTTTAAGTAAGAATAGATATTGGATAATGTTTTGTCTAAATCAGTAGTCCATCCTAACGCAAAAACCGAATAAACGATATCGAAATAATTTAATGGCAATCCAGGATTAGTTTCCATAGGGGATTGAAATAGCTTTACAGAAGATCCATATTCCTTCAACAATGCGTTTGCAGCAGCTAGCTGATTGTCTGATAAATCAATGCCCCAAAGCTCTCCAGCTCCTCTATTCGCCATATATTGTAGGGAATGCCCACTGCCACAGCCAATATCTAGAACCTTCAATTCCTTTACTTCCCCCAGTAAATTTAAGTGTTCCTCGCGAGGCGCCATTGGTCCATACTCCGGAAGAGGATTTCTTCCATAAAAACGATCTGCTGACTTTTCCCAGCTTGTTTTGTTTATTTCTAATGTCTTGGTATTCATCTTGATTCCTCCAATAATTTACTCGTTCCACCGCTTTCCGTGGTTACTATTTATATTCGATTATTTATTCT
This sequence comes from Psychrobacillus sp., assembly GCA_040274765.1. GTDB lineage: Bacteria > Bacillota > Bacilli > Bacillales_A > Planococcaceae > Psychrobacillus. The sequence goes on along the minus strand of JBEMAY010000017.1, from coordinate 45,034 downwards.
TAAACTCCTTTATAAAACAAAAAACCTGACGCACGTTTTAACGTTGCGTCAGATTTTTTGATGCCGTACAAAATTATCTCTTCTTTTTCTTAGAAGTTTTTTTGTAATAATTTGTAGGCGAGTTTGTTGTAGAATTGTTAGATGAAGCATTAGTTTGTGGATCTGCCACAATAATTTCCTCTTCTTCTGCAAATTCTGTTTCGTAGCTTAGATTTCTGTAGTTTTGACTATTACCATTGCTGGTAGAAGTACTTCTTTCTTCGTCTTCTTGAGCAAACAGTAGTGGTATACAAGCAATTCCGCTTAAACCAACGAGTGCATACACAACACGAGCAAATGCAGAAGTTTGTCCACCAAAAATAGATGCAACTAAGTCAAATTCAAAAAATCCAATTAATCCCCAGTTTAATGCACCAATGATAACTAATGCTAAAGCAATCCGAGATAATACTGACACGGACCAACACCTCCTTCATTTTTATAGGTGAAGCTAGGTAGAAATGGAAGGAATATTTCCTTCCATTCTGAATCTTTAGCGACGATGCTCAACTAAATCAATTGCTCCTAACACAATATGTGCTAAGCCAAATCCAATAATTGAACTCGTGATTAATGGTGAAATGCTTCTATTGTTCCTAAGCGCTACTCCAGTTGTAGTTACAGCTGTCCCTAAAACTGTTGGTATTAACCCTTCGCGAATACTCTCCATAAAAACACTCCTCTCATTAATTGCTATGATTCCTTCCTATCTTTTGCAATAAGCGTCTGTTTATACTGCTCAGAAAATAGTACCCATGCTTGAAAATATCCGTTTTTTTAACATTTTTTATCATATAAAGAAATAACTATATGATATAATCAACCAAAATCATTGTTAGAGGGTTTGTCAATTAATATTGATAGCTTACTTACTCATTTACAGTGGTATACTTGGTAATCTTTAAACAAATTTATATAACGTTGGATATTAAAGAAAAAGTAGGTGAAAGCATGTTTGGAATAATAGCTTTATTTGATGACCAGTTAAATAAAAGAATTTTGAAGCTTTGGCAAGAGTTAAACGATGAATCCATTTCTTCCTATGCTTTTGAGGTAAATGATCGGAAGCCACATATAACTATTGCTAGTTACAGCAAGTTAGATATCGATGCTTTTATACACAGCTTAGATAGCTATTTGTAGGATAAGAAAAGTATTGAGCTTTCATTTCCTTCTATCGGGTCGTTTACAGGGTCTGGAACACTATTTTATGCACCCGTTATGACAGACGAATTGTTTAGCTTTCATGAAGATTATCATACACATTTTAAGGGTTTCCATGACTCACAATCCTTGTATAATCCAGGACATTGGATTCCACACTGTACTATAGCTAATCGTTTATCTATAGAAAAATTATTAGAAGCTTTCCGTTTTTGCACCTCAAAAAAATTCACTATGATAGGGCAGATTCAAGAAATTGCAGTAATCGATGCATCTTCCAAGACAGAAGCACCAATCATTTTTTCCAAGAAACTTCTACCTATATAAAAACCGCTGAGCATATAAATCCCAGCGGTACTTATTATTCTTCTATTTTCTTTGTTTCATTCTGAATTAATTCGTTATCCACATAAACTTTTCGACTTTGAAGGGCTATAGAGACTCCTTCTCGTTCTAAAATTTCCATGATACTAAAGTTTATATCCTCTTTTACTTCTAAAAACTCTGCCCATATCGTTGTATTCGTAAAGAAATATAAGAAGATGTCATAGCCATTTTCTTTAAATGCATCAAACTTCACGAAAATTGTTTCGGGATGGACACCAGGATGCTTGCTGACTAGCTGCCTAATTTCTTTTACAACAAGCTCTAATTTTTCCTTAGGCGTCTCTTGAGATACCCTTAGATTGAAGTTAATTTGTCTTTTCCCCATTTTGCTCCAGTTGGTTATGGATCCATTCGCAACCATTGCATTTGGAACGGTAACAACAGCTTGTGAAAATGTACGTACTTTTGTACTACGAAAGGTAATTTCTTCAACCGTTCCCTCTACATCAGGAGTCAATATCCAGTCGCCAATTCTAAAAGGCTTTTCTGTAATAATGACAAAGCCTCCTAATAGATGAGAAAGTGCATCCTTTGCAGCAAATGCGATAGCTACGCCACCTAAGCCTAGTCCCGCAACAAATCCACTCACGTTATAACCAAATTCCTCAGCAACTACACTTATACTTATCACAACAATAACAACTCGCAGCGCCTTTGAAAGAAAGGGAATGAGTATATCATCAATATCCAAATTATATCTGTTTCTCATTTTAGTAAAGAAAGTCGATGAATCTGAGGACATATTGTACAATCCCCAGCTAATAAGAATAATATAAGAGACTCTTATAAGTACCAGGAATAGCTTATTCGTTTCATCAAAATGCGGAAAGAAGCTAGCTGCCACATATATTCCGACTATGATGAACATCCATTGAATAGGCTTTTCGAAGGAACGGAAAAGGTGAGTCAATGCGTCAGTAGGTGTTTTATCACTTAGCTTGATCAACAGGTTAAATACGTATTTCGAGAAAATTTTTCTCAAAATAAGAAAGACTAACAGTATAGCAATGGAAATACCAAGGTTCTTCCAAAACAAATACGTCATAAAGATAGACAAATCCATAAAAAATACCTCCTAGCAAAATCAACACATATCATACCATAGAATTTTACTATCCTTTAATGATTTGCTGTTATGGTTGTATATTAAATAAAGGTTTGCCATTTAATTAGAAAGTTAAATGGCAAACCTTTATTTTTTCTGAATTTTATTACAATATTTCATTTCCAATGTTACTATTTATTTATTAAGGAGGCTGTTAAACTTGATTGAGAAAAGTGAGAAAGAAAAGCTATTAGTAAATAGTGAGAACTCCTTTGAATCTTTGCTTAAAATAATTGAATCTGTACCAAGTAGAAAAAGGGGTGCCTCCATTGAAACAAATGAAAGAGATAAGAACTTTCGTGATGTGTTAATGCATCTGTATGAATGGCATGCAATGCTGGAAAGATGGTATAGGGAAGGTATGGATGGAGACATTCCTTTCATGCCAGCACCCGGTTACAAATGGAATACTATTAAGCTACTAAATATTGAAATTTGGAAAAACTATCAGGATGTGACGTTAGCTCAAGCTATAAGAAAGTTGAAGTTAAGTCACAAAAGAATAATGGATTTAATTGAATCACATACCGATGAAGAAATGATGACTAAAAGATATTATAAATGGACTAAAACAAGTAACTTACACAGCTATTTCGCAGCAAATACTTCCAACCATTACAGTTGGGCAATTAAAAAATGTGAAACGATAGCAAAGTCAATATAAAGATGCAATTTTAAGCGTGCATCAAGCTTTGTTTGAGCTGGACAAAAATGTATTTTAATATATACATATACCGTAGCAGGAGTACAAATTGATCTTAGAGAAAGGGGATTATAATGAATTTAAAATATTTTCTTTCGAGCGTTTCAATACCGTTTTCTATTATTCTATTTTTATTTATCGATAAATATATATACAACTTGCCTACTTTAATGGGGGCCTTATTGGGTGCCCTTTTTGTCGCAGTATTTATTACAGGTATTCACTCTATATCTTTACTAGACAGAGAACTAAAGAAACCCACATATTTAACTTTATGGATCGTAACTTTGGTTTGTATACTAGGTTCTTTTTATTTCTTGGCTCTGTAATAATAGTTACTCAGTGTACCGCAGTTATGTAAATTTTAGGTTTTACTTCCCCATAATAAAAAAGACGGCAGTGAAATTATCACTCCATCTTTTTTATATTGCTTAATAATTAAAATAGGCTCTTTTTCTATTCTCATTGTTGTTTAGCATCATAGTATGTAAAATATGTGACTACTAACAATGCAATTCCTCCTACAGCTGCAAAAGTTGTAGAGATGGATGAAAGGTAGGCACGATATATTTATCTTAAATTAAAGGAATTCAGTAGGTAATAACTCCTTTAGATATCTAAGAATTTGTGGACATCAGAAAAAGAGGTTTACTATTATTATCACTAAACCTAAGGAAAGTAGCAAAGGGTTAATATACAAATATCAGCCAAAAGGTAGTACCGTCAAAAACCAGGAGAAGTCTTAACTAAATCCAAAAAGTAGCAAGTCATCATTCAGAAGAATTAAACAAAAAAGAGTCCCGTTACCTTAATCGGAAGCGGGATTTTTACATATAGCGTTATTTTAAAAATCTATGTTTTATAAGAGTAGCGTAAATTAACGTATTTATTCTGCTACCGCAAAGTTTGAACGTTCCAATATACTTCCATTCTTATCTATCTCATAATAAATATTTGGTAATGGTCTTTCGAAAGTTGGTTCTTTAGAGATAATCATGATAATCCAACCTCGATCTGTCTCTTCTGTATCCCAAATCTCAAAGTCTTTAAAATTTGGTTTAAATTTAGGCGCATCCTCTAATGCAATTTTTTCAGCTTCTCCTTGTGTAATTTTTTTCTCAGTTCCACATGCTCCTAGAAACAGTATCAAGAAAAAAACTAAAAAATAAATACTTTTTATAATTCTCATTGCTAAATACACATCCTAATATTTTTCGAGTAGCTCTTCATGTATAATCACTGCATAGTTGTATATACACTCATTGATCTGTTCATCTAAATTTCTATATTCTTTATCTGCTCTCTCCACTACAGTTAGGTATTCCGCTTCTAATTTTTCAAAATCAGGATCCTCCAAACCACTATTTTCTATGGCTACGTATCTATTTAATATTTCTTCTAAATGGGAATTTTCAATGACTGCATAATCATAGGCACCGATTAGCTTCAGCATTTTAGTCAGTCGACTTACGTATTTTGGGATACCCATTTCTTGCATCGTTTCTGAAAGCCAATTGAGCAAGGCTTCATGGCCACCACTTTCCATTTCAGAATAGTAACTGAATAAAATAAAAATATCATTCTTCTTTTCATCTTCGGTTGGAAAGGGGTAGTTTACATAAGCAACAGATAAAACAGCATTCCAAATATCATCATTCGTTTGTAACTCACTTCGACTTACTTTCATTTCTCTATCCTCCCGATTGCATTTCTAGAAAAATCATACTTTTATATCGATTCTATCTATATTTCGAATAGAAAGATATGCAATAACTAAACCGATTAATGCCAGTGATAAAGGTATAACAAATATATCATTCAATGAAAATCCACCATTATTACTGGTAACTAATACTACAATTAGAATAGATGTAATAATTGTAGAAGGTATGGAATATTTCTTCATACCAAAGTAAAGAGGAATTAGCGCCATACCAGAAGCTGCAACTGCATACATCACTACACTAATACCATGTTCTTGAAGAAGTGAAGCGGTTAGTGTATCAGGAACTAGCTGATACTTTACACTTAGGAAACAGAAGACTGACGTAATAAATACATTCGAAATAATAATCCATATAAAAGTAAATATAAATACAATAGCTAGCTTTGCTGCAATTATTTTTTTCCTACTAATTGGATACATAAATAACGTAGTAATGGTTTTATTTTTAAATTCTCCTATTATTAGCTTTGCTATTAATGTTGCAGCGAAGATGATAAAGGTTCCCCTCACAAATGAATCGATAACCGTTAAGACCTCCTGGTAATTTACAAAGTCCTGGTCACCTTCTACTTTAGATATAAACGCTATTAGAAATATAAACCCGAGAATAACAAAGTTAGCAATTACAGCGTTAACCGAATAGGAGCCCAGTTTAAATTTTTTCATCTCTAGCTTCATTAGCTTAAACATTCACTACACCCCCATTGACTAGCTTTAAGAAGTAGTCCTCTAATGTACTTGTTTTTTTACTGATAGCCTCTATTTCAATATTATGTTCATACAAAACCTTGGAAATCATTTGTGGTGTGAGTGTTGAATCGTATATACGAATACAATGATCGTCTACTAATTTAAAGTTAACTAAAAGTAGCTTCTCACTTAACAGGAAGGAGGTTTTCTGTATGTCTTGAACAATTAGCTCAATATAGTCGGTTTGACTATGAGTTAATTGTTCAAGTGAAATTTCCTGAATGAGTTTCCCGTTGTTGATGACTCCGATTGTATCTGCCAATTGCTCTATCTCTCCCAAAATGTGGCTAGAAACAATGATGGTTATGTTATATTCCTTAGAAAGCATTCGAAATAGATCTCTCATTTCCTTTATACCTTGAGGATCTAGCCCGTTTATCGGTTCATCTAGAATAAGTAATTCCGGCTTTGTAATAATTGCACGTGCAATACCCAACCGCTGCTTCATTCCTAACGAGAACTCTTTTACCCGTTTGTTTCCTGTGTTCACAAGACTAACCATATCTAATACTTGCTCTATTTCTTTTTGGTTATAATAACCCATATAATCGCAATGAAGCTGAAGTGTTTCACGTGCAGTCAGCTTATCATAAAAAATTGGATATTCAATTATTGATCCAATTCTTTTTAAAACCTCGTATGATTGATCGGTTAGCCTTTCGTCAAAAATCTCTATTTCCCCATTTGTCGGCTTTATCAGATTGGTCATCATTTTCATGACTGTTGTTTTACCTGCTCCATTGGGACCTAAAAACCCGTAAATTTCTCCCTTTTTCACATTCATATTAACTGAAGAAACGACTTCCTTACCTTCGAATTCTTTCGTCAGATGACTTGTTTTCAATATATATGACATTGAATCCTCTCCCTCTTCGTTCTATTCTTAGTATAGAAAACGAACCTCTCTTTTTTATTACTACAATCTTACGAATTTCTTAAGTTATGCTTTAACGTTAAAAAGTAATTCGCTTCATGGTTGCAGTAAAAATGGTCTTTTCATGAGGGATGCTTGATAGGTGAATAGACCCTCCCATTATCTCAAGAAGCCGCTTGGTAATCGTTAAGCCTAATCCACTGCCTTGGAAATGTTTATTCCTAGAATCGTTCATCGTATATGTTCTTTCAAAAACCCGATCAATATGATACTCCTCTATCCCTCTTCCCTTATCCCAAATATCAATATAAATATAGGATTCATCGTATCTTAATGCTAATCCGATGTTCTTGCCATCTGCTCCATGGGTTAAGGCATTGGACAATAGATTGTTCAGAACCCTATCTATTGCCTCCTCATTGCCAAATACATATAAATTATTTTCTGGTATCTCGATGTCAACGTGCATGTTCTTTGCTGTTACGAGATCATAGTAGGATAAAATGTTCTTACGACATATTTCATTTATGTTTACCTTAGACAATGGGTATTGTTGGTCCCCCGCCTCTATTTTTGCCAAGTCAAAAAATGTATGGATAATTTTAAGTACTTCATTTGTTTTAGTATGTAGTTTAACAACGAGCTGTTGCCGTTCATCCTCCTGTAGGGAAGGCGCAATTTCTAACATTTCAATATAGCCTAAAATGACAGTTAACGGCGTTTTCAAATCGTGTGAGACATTGGAAAGCATTTTTCGCAAGGACTCTTCTAGCCTTGTATGAGTTGCAAGTATTTTTTGTTTTTCGTCTAATAATTCATTAATTGTATTTAATAGTTGCTGGAGCTCATCATGCTCGGTATGCGCTAAAACCTTTTCTCCTGAGTTTTCGTGAATGATGCTACGGAGCTTTTGATGTGTATAGGCAATGGTAGAAGTGAGATTTCTTTTTTCTTTATATTGAAAACCAATGAAAGCAAGCAACAAAATAATGATGCTACATAAAATAATCACCATCTTAAAAACCTTCCAGCTTATAACCAATCCCCCACAAGGTCTTGATATACCTTGGGTTGGATGGTTCTTCTTCTATCTTCTCTCTAAGCCTTCTCATATGAACATTAATGATATTCTCATCCCCGTAGTATTCATCCTCCCAAACCAGCTGATATATCTGCTGTTTAGTAAATACACGGTTTTGATTGGAAGCAAACAGTTTTAAGATAGCAAATTCTTTCGCCGTAAGCTTTATGTGTTCCTCTCCCTTCATAACCATAAAGTTAGTAACATCTATCTTCAAATCCCCTATTTCAATTACATCCTCGTTTACTTGTTGCTCCCGTGAATATTGTGTTGCTCTTCGTATCGCAGCCTTTACTCTTGCGGAAAGCTCAAGTAAAGAAAAAGGCTTGGCAAGATAATCATCTGCTCCTAGCCCCAGCCCTAAGGCCTTATCTACATCGCTATCCTTTGCTGACATCATTAATATAGGCACAGCACTAGTTTCTCGAATGATCCTCAATACCTCCAAGCCGTCTAGTTTTGGCATCATAATATCTAAAATGATTAAGTCAAAGGCTGAAGAGCGATTCTGCTTAACCGCTGCTTCTCCATTGTTCACAGTCGTGATGATAAAGCCCTCACTTCTTAAATATTTCTCAACCATTTCACTAATGGATTCATCATCCTCGACCAATAAAATTCGTTTAGACATTTGTTTCACCTCATTGTAGTCCATTTTCTTTTAATCATAGCTAATTTATGGAAGTAAATATATATAAAACTAATTTTTCTTAATGTTTATTTAAGGCTTTGTTAAAGCTAGGGTTGTTTTTTTCGTGAAGCGATTTAGTTTGTGAAATGTTACACTTAAAGTAACGCCGCAGGTTAGTTCAATAAGGTCGAATACATTTTATATCCAGATGCTTGAATAAGGGGTTGAGGTTTTGGTACAGGAAATATTGATAGAAGTGGATTTGGACTCATTAGAGAAGACGGCAAAGATTATGGGCAATATTAGTTTTACTATTGATTATCATCATTACTTTCCAGAACAAGACTGGTCAGACTTTGTAGTTATCATTTTATCTTGGTGGATTAAATCCTGTAAGGGGATTATTATTTCTGAAATAGGAAGAACATATGAATTCGATTTTATGGATGGTACTCCGATTGTCTTGGCTAAGAAGATAAGCAGTGACAAAGCTGAACTCTCATTTTACGAAAATAGTTCATCGAAAGTCCTCTTTAAAGCAGAGTGTACTATTAAACAATTAAGAGATAGTTTACTATCTACTTCAAAAAAAGTAATTAGAGCGATAGACAGAGAAAAGTGGCAAGATGATGATAGTGAAGAATTAAAAGATTTGGTAAATTCCTTAGAAAAGTACCCTCTTTAACGTTGGTGATGAACCTGAAAAAGCATTTAATCTTATTCAACTAGCGGGTGCTTTAGTAAAAAATCAATATTAAAGCAAGATGAGCTAGGAGGAAATATCCTAGCTCATTTTTTACGTGTATTTAAAATCAACCTTTACCTTTAACATAGCTTTATTTTAATAAGCTGAGCAAATCTCCTTAACAGCATTTTACAGATTAAACACGAACATTTACTATGTAATGATGGTAGTGACATGTGACGGCTGATCGTTCACTCTGTAGAAGGCGTCCAGGTAGATGTAATTTAAACTATTAATAAAAAGCATATAAATTTCATTATTCTTTTTTCATTGTTCGTATTTAACTTAAAGCTAATTTCAAAATAAAGTAAAAAAATAATATAAATCGATCTATTGATTTGTTCCCTACTTTCTATATAATAAATTCTTGTGTTTCCAAAAAAGAAGAAAAGGATGGGGATAAATGAAAAGAACCCTTACAGCAGTTTTAGCATCCGCAATGCTATTATTATCTGCGTGCTCAGAGAACTCAGATTCACAAGCGGAGGTTAACAAGGAAGTAGACACAAAAGCGTCAGCCGAAACTACTGTGGCAGTTAAACCAACAATGATTAAAGGCGAAGACTATGATGAAAACGGCGGTGCTGATGCCTATGCAGAAGCTGGCGACAACGCAGAGTCTCGTTATTTTAAAGCACCTGATTTTTACAACATGAAATCAGATGATCAATTACTACTAATAGAAAATTTCCAAACGATGCAGCAAACAACAGAGTGGTCTTGTGGACCTGCAACAGCATTAATGGTTGCTAACCATTTTGGCTTCACAGACATGACAGAGATGGATATTGCAGAGCAAATGAAAGCGATGACTGACCTGGATACTCCAGGAGCAAAGCCCGGTTCTGCAAATAACTTCCCTGAATATGGTACAGACGTTAGCCAGCTTCACAGCTTCTTTACAAATTTAGAGGGCTTTGAGGTAGTAGAGACCAGCTATAAAGTGAATTATTCAGTAGGAGATCTTATTCAAGAAACAGATGGTGCAACCGGAAATAATGTAGGAAACCTACCTGCCACGTTCACTTGGAACAGCCTATATGCTTCTGAAAACAGTGATACGACGGAAGCATGGGTAACAGATGCGAAGGATAGCTACTTTGTTAAATGGTTAACTGGTCACCTTTCTAATGACCTACCAATTATGGTTGAGTGGGCAGATTGGGATGGACATTGGCAAGCAATTATTGGCTATGATAATAATGGTACACCAGGTATTGGTGATGATATGCTTATCTTTGCAGACCCATATGACACATCTGACCATTGGCAGGACGGATATTATTTCTATCCATTAGAAAGATGGTTCGGAATGTGGAACGATCGCAACATCGCACCGAAACCTTTCCAGTTACAGCCTTACATCGTTGTGGATTATACTAAATAGATTTAAAAGAGAGTCATGACATTGTCATAACTCTCTTTTTTTTGCTAATACTTCTTAATAAATCACTAAACAATTTCTGAAAATCTGTCGATTGCTTTCATTTCCTTAATTTCATATGATAATAAGGCAAGTAGCCAACACGTTGTTCAGTGTTTTACAAAAAAGGAGAATGTTAAGTGAATAAAAAATATATTTTTATGTTCGGTTCATTAATTATAGCTTTAGGATTGGTGATTGCAGCGCTAGTTACCGGTGACGATATAGTTACTTATCTAATGATATTCTTTTGCGTAGGTTTAGGACTTGCTTTACTTCGTTTAGTAGTAAATGGAGCTATCAAAAAAATGAAGGGAAAAAGCATCTGGACGAAACTTCTCTTTTTTGCCGTTCTCTTAGGTTTTGGTCTACCATTCCAAAACTGGTTCCGTAAAGACGTGATCTTTGCGATGGATTCCGATTACATTGTTCGATGCATCATCATTACTGTAATGGGAATTATTTTTATGACGTTCCTTTTTGGGATACTGTTCAACAAAAAAAGTCAGACGCCAGTTGAAAATAGATAAGTAAGTAGCGGAAAGCACTTACTGCTTTCAGGAGATATTCTTATATAAAAAATAGCCCATCTTTTGCATATATAAATATCAAAAAGGGGCTATTTTTTTATAGGGCTTAAATTTAACGAATGTTTAGCTAAGCCAGTAAAAGTGCTTCTTACTCCTTAAACTCTATTAAATCTGCAATTATATACTGTTTTTCTACAAGCTCTTTATTGTCAGTCCATGAAACTGTAACTTTTGAATCCTCGAACGCTTTTTTTATGTCCTCTTCCGATAATCCTTTTGCATAATAAACAACTTCTTGCTGATATTCTGCAAAATTTTCACTTGGATTATCTTGTTCACCCCCACTTCCATGCCAATATCGATCCACTCCATCTATACTATTTAACGTATTTCTCCAGTCTACATCTATTTCCATTTGACGATCTGTTACAACGTTCGTGTTTTCCATAAAAAATTTAAATTTTAATACTTTGAAGTCTTCTTGCTGGGGGTCATTTAAATCCTTAGTGCCACCAACCCTAGCATATTCCTCATCACCAATAGTAGAAATTATCGTTTCCACTTCTATTTGTGGTTCATTATTACAAGCAGTAGTTAGAAATAGAAGTAATAAAACTAAGAACAATAAACTATACCGTTTCATACTTTCCTCCTCGCAAAATAATTCGATAACTCTCTATACTATGTAAAAACACAACTAATAATAAAATCGTTTTTTTACCTTGGCTATGTTAACAATGATCATAGTATTGAGATAACACTCGATTACTCATTCGAATATTACTGCAAGCGCAATTTCTTTTGTGATTTCTGAATTCAAAAATATCCATCTCCCAATTATTCTACATACTGTGCCAAGCCATTGCCAAATGACCAATTTTCTTTAGGCACTTCCATTAAATTGATAAAAACATCTTCTTTTCGTATATGGAGTCTATTATTTAAATCATCCGCAATTTTTTTATATAATTGCTTTTTTAAATCTAAAGTTCTACCTTCATTCATAACAATTTGAATCATTATTATGTCTTCTGTGCGTGTAATCCCCAAATAATCAGGGCTAAAGATTAAATTATTTTCATCATGTTCGGAAATAATTTGGAATTTATCACTTTCAGGAATGTTTATTGTCTCCCGCATTGCCTCATAGATTAATTGGCTGAGTTCTTTTTTAAAATCTGATGATTTACCCGATTTAAGTGAAATTCGTACTAATGGCATTGAAAAACCTCCAGTTGTATAATTGTTCTTTACATGCATGAACATGTATATGCATACTTTATGTGCTATAACAATCTATTAAGCCCTGTACTGTTATATGGAATTGTTTCTACTCTTTTGAATTCAGGAAGATCTCCTTTACTATATAATTCATTTTTATAATGTTTATGTATTTCTTTTACTTCTTTAGAAGTTAAATCAATGGTCACTCGATTTATTAAAACTAATGATTGGACTCTCCGTTTAAAATTTCGGTTTTATTGTTTTTTATTTAAGTCGTTAATTAATTGAATTGCTTCATCTACACTTAAAACATAATATATTTCCACGCTTGCCTTTAGCTCGTTTTGAATTTTATCTACTTCTTCAGCATTTTCTCTAGGGACAATCATAAATGGAATGCCAGACTTTTCTGTTATTTGTATCTTTTCTTTCATATATCCCACAGGAAAGACCTCTCCCTTTTCATTTATTGCTCCAGTGACAGCAATTGGAACCTTATTTTTTATATCTCCTCGTTTATATAATCCAGACAATACTAAGCCAAGCCCAGCACTGTCTCCACCTATTTGTTCCCGATTAAAAAATTCTCTGAGCCATACATCTTCTTGACTTAAAAAAATCCTTACATTGTGTTTAGTTTCTTCTATGGGCTCTTTTTTAAGATGAAGCCACAACAATAGTTGATTATTTTTAATTTCATAGATCATACGATTATCAATTTTAGTAATAGATAATACATCATCATTCTGTGCTGTCACTATTTCATCATGCTTGTTATGTAAAGTTAATTTATTAACCCCTAACAAAAATATTTCTGATTCTTCTATTGCTTGTGTTGGTTCTACATACACATTGACCAAATGTGATTGCGTTGTATATCCTAAAAGTAGAAATTCATAGCTAAATAGAAGGAATAAAATTATTATAGCAATTGAAATGTTCCGTTTGCGTGAGTGTTTTTTTCGCATTACAAACAATATGATAAGCAAGGTTATTAAGCTAATAAATAATATAATTAGAAACATCAATTCATCAATAGTATCTTGGAGATAAAAAAAAAGAAATACAAGATAGAAAAGAATAGACAAAATACCTGTTACGATATTTGATTTATTCATTTAGTAATCATGCCCCTTTGAGTCAGTTTTTGTATTCTACTAACATTACTGCTTTATTTTAATACGTTGGAAATGTAAATGAGTTCCACTATTGAATAAATTTACATTTTATCATTAAATATCCTTTTATATTATTCATACAGATAGGTAATCTTTTGAAGTTATCGCCAGTCCCCCTGTTTACACCGCATGCGCGACTTTCACAGCATACGTGGTTCCAACTAATCTGATTTATTCTTTCTATATGTTTAAGCAGACGAGAGTTAATTTTTCGGAGTTAGATTATTTCATTGTTAAATTTCAGTCGTGCATTGTTTATTTTTTCTATTTTTTTAAATATTTACAACTTTTAAGAACTTTTCAATTTTTACTTTGTCTTTCAAATGTTTAAGTTGATGTATAGCTTTGTTCAAATTATTAAGTTCGAATATCTGTCATCTTTTGAAATGTGACCTTCGTTAGTAAAGTTACATTTCACTTCGGAAAAACCAAGTGTCTTTCTCCAACGTTGTGCATGGATGGGGGCAAAGACATATATTTTGTATCTTAAAAAATTTGGATTTATAACGCTTGTACCCCTTCTGTAAAGTCTTCGTCATCTCATCGAAACTTGCCTCTGTTCGGATATTCTTTAGTTGATTGTATAACGTATTACTTAGATGTAGATTTACCTCTTATAACATGGTCATTCTTACTAAATTCAGTACTACTCGACTAAGAGAGAATCCTTCCGAGCGTTACCTTACCATTTGATTCTTCTATCCTTCAGTTCCGGCAAGAACTGCCTAGCCTTTAACATAGCCTTTTATTAAAAAAAACGATATGCAATGAGTATCTCTAGACTCACGTCTTACATTTCTTTTAGTTGCTCTAGTAAATAAATGCATAGTGGATTTATATAGTCAGCCTTAGCATAGCCACTTAATAACAATCTATTAAGGCCTGTACTGTTATATGGAATTGTTTCTACTCTTTTGAATTCTGGAAGATCTCCTTTACTATATAATTTATTTTTATAATGTTTATGTATTTCTTTTACTTCTTTAGAAGTTAAATCAATGGTCACTCGATTTATTAAAACTAATGATTGGCCTCCACGTTTTATTAGCCATGGACTCAAAGGTGACAAACACCTTATTTTAGTAAGGTTGATACCTAGCTCTTCTTCTATCTCTCTTATTATGTTTTTGTGTATATTAATAAGCCCTTCTTCTAAGTCATTTTTATCGAAGCCACCAGCAACCAATTGAATTCGATCCGGATTGGCTGTTCCTTCATTCATATGACCATAAACTAGATGTTGGTCCGAAGTAAGGACAAGTGTAGCAGGATAGACAACAGTGCAGTCGTACTCCGCTGATAATTTCATTTTCCTACTGTAAAGGAAATGGGCATAATCCGTATGGATAAGAGAAATAAATAAATCATTTTTATCTACTTGAATTTGATGAACAGCAAAGACCTCCCCTCTGCTAAAGGTGTTTTGTCTGTTAATCGTTTCCCAGTATTGATTTACTTTTGACTTAATTTCGTCTGGTAAGTTTATTTCCTTTTCTAAGACACTGATTTTTATATTGCTAGGTGACGTTTCTAAGCTAATTGTATTGGAAAATGTCATATGTTCCCCCTGATCGTAATAGTATTTCGTTCATCCGTATATCTGAGCTTCTTGATACAAACCATTTTCATCAACATCTACTACTATCGTGTGACCCCAGAATAAGTCCCCGTCGTCATAGTACAATTCGGCATTTCCCTCACCAAAAATTAAAATTCCTTGTATATTAATTCGTTTTTTAAATTCATTCTTACTGATTATTTTGCCTTCATTCCACACTTCATTATGTAGTATTAATAAATCCTCTGCTATTATTTCTTTATATGATTCATTCATTACTCTTATTTTCTTAATGGTATTTTCGGCTAATTTAAATACCAGGTCTTTATCATAAGACTCAGGAGAAATAGTGATATCTATAAAATAACCGTTCTCTATTTCAACCTTCCCTTCATAGTCCCCTCTCTTCTTGTCATGGGCTAGCACATCTAAATACGATCCACTTTTTATATTTCTACCCCTTTACAGTAACCACTCATGAAATGAAGCATTGTTTGTTTTCAAATTTCAACACCCTCTTTAATTCTACAAAGCTAGCAAAAATCCTTTTCTTTATAGCTATCCTTATTTAGTATGGTTTACTTTATCCAAACCATTGGCTTTGTAAATTTTGTAAGGCGCCAATGTTTTGAAGTGTTACACTTAAACGAATAGCTCACTTTATAGGTAAATGCTCAACAGTAGAAAGGAAGGATGAATTATTAATCTAAATACTGATTCATTTATTCAAATTATAATTATTTGGGGCCTACCAGCTTTTATGATCACTAGAAGTTATTTAAAAATGAATAATGATGATAGAAAATCTGCATTGAATGATTTTAAATCGTGCCGATTTATTACAACAACTGGGTTTATTCTAATAGGGGCTTTTCTTACACATATAGGTTTTTTGATGGCTATTAGAATAATAGAGGTAACTGGAATTGTGTTTTTTGCTTTAGGGGGTATATTATCAGTAACGTATATGTGGAATAAAAGTAAAACTAAATCTGTTATTTTATTGGCTTTAATAGCCTTACCGTTATGGTTTATGTTGAATTATTAGTAAATCTCTTAGATTACAAAATTTATATTCAGGAATACAGAGCCATATTGCCATCTCTGAAGTTCTTATTTTTAAATTCTCATTCTAATACGAACAATTTCTTTATATTGATTGCAGCGGCAGGCGGCGACACAAGTAGGGATGAGTGAGACAGATAAGACATCACAACCACGCGCGTTAGCGATGGGTGATGGCTTATCGCGCACCCCACGGAAAGCGTCCGCGATAAGAGCGGAAATCAATTCTACTTTATTATTAAAAAAGCATTAACCTTGGTAATTATCTTTAATATGTTCGTGTTTTTCCTAGAAATTATAGCTTATACAATTGTCATCCCCCTACCTTCTTCACCTACACGATTAAAATCAAAAACAGCAACCCCAAAAACATTTGAGGTTGCTGAAATCTTTATTTCTATAAAACCTTTTCTAAAAACTCTTTAGCACGCTCTGACTTAGGAGAGCTAAAGAATTCGACTGGAGGGGTGTCTTCTACTAAAACGCCGCCATCTAAAAATAAAATTCGGTCTGCTACTTCTTTTGCGAAGTTCATCTCATGTGTCACGATAACCATTGTCATACCTGATTCTGCTAAGTCCTTCATAACAGCTAAAACTTCTTTTACCATTTCAGGATCAAGAGCAGATGTAGGCTCATCAAATAGCATGACAGAAGGGTTCATTGCTAATGCCCGTGCAATAGCAACACGCTGCTTTTGACCACCTGATAATCGATTTGGGTATTCTGAACGCTTCTCAAAGAGACCAACTTTATGTAAGAGGTCTTCTGCAACAGCTATCGCCTCTTCCTTAGATTTCCCTTGAACATTCATCGGTGCATACGTTAAATTTTCTAAAACTGTTTTATGAGGAAACAAATAAAAATGCTGGAACACCATACCTACATTTTCGCGTACCTTCATAATATTAGTTTTCTTATCTGTTACAACATCTTTGCCAATACTAATCACACCACTAGTAGGCTCCTCCAGTAAATTTAAGCAACGTAAAAAAGTAGACTTCCCTGATCCGGAAGGACCGATAATTGCAATTACTTCCTGTTCCTTAATTTCAGTGGATATATTTTTTAAGACTTCATTTTTTCCAAATGATTTATATAATTTTTCTACTTTAATCACTTCTACTCATCCTCTTTTCTAGCTTTTTGCCAAGGAATGATAAAATAAGTGTAAGGATATAGTACATCACTCCGGCAATCATTAATGCCTCTAAATAACGATAAGAAGACCCGCCCACGACGTATGCACGGCGCATAATGTCTAGTGCTCCAATTACTGTTACAATCGCTGATTCCTTCGTCAATGTGATAAATTCATTCATAAGGGAAGGCATGATATTTTTCATCGCTTGAGGAAGAATAATGTCCTTCATCATCTTCGCATAGGGTATACCCAAAGCTAACGAAGCCTCTAACTGACCCTTGTCCACTGCGTTAATCCCACCTCGAATAATTTCAGAGATATAGGCACCTGAGTTTAATCCAAATGCTATAATTGCAGCTGGCATCGGATCTACCGTAATATCAAAAAGCTGAGGAATTGCATAGTAAATAATCATTAATTGTAATACAAGGGGAGTTCCTCTGAAAATAGATGTATAAAAATCTGCTAATAGACGTAATACAGTTATTTTCCCTATTTTACATAGAGCTAACAAAATCCCTAAAATTAAACCTAAAATCGTGGCTCCCACAACTATTTGAAGTGTAACACCTATTCCTTTTGCAATATAAGGAATAGAGGGAACGACTGCAGAAAAATCTAACATATCGTTGCCCTCCTTTCTATTCAAACTATTATATTTTTTGTCTAAATTATTCTGCTTCTACTACAAACCATTTTTCTCTAAGCTCGTCAATTTTTCCTTCCTCAATTAACTCAGTAATAGCTTTATCAAATTTCTCTTTAAGCTCACTGCCTTCAGGAAAAACTGCTGCTTTAGTATCTATTTCTTCTACTACTATTGGGAAGAAAGTTAAATCTTTGTTACGCTGTGTATAATTTTCAGCTACTACATCTTCTATAACAGCTGCATCAAAACGTTTAGTCATTAGCTCTTGAATAACCTCTGGGATTAAGTTACGGCTCTCTACTTTCATGTCTACTGTTTCAGCTAATTCATTTGCTAGCTCCTCTTGAACAGATGAGATTTGAACCCCAACCGTTTTACCAGCTAAGTCTTCCACTGTTTTAATGCCACTGTCTTTTTTAGTCACTACCATTTGTACTGTTTCGTTGTAAGGAATAGAAAAATCTACAACTTTATCGCGTTCTTCTGTTGGTGACATTCCTGCTAATACGAAGTCTAATTTACCTGCTTGTATCGCTGGGATTAATCCGTTGAAATCAATGTTCTCTACTTCAATCTTATATCCTAGCTTTTCAGCGATTAAATTGGATAGGTCAATGTCGAAGCCAATAATCTCTTCGCTCTTTGTTGGATCGATAAATTCAAATGGTGGATAGTCAGCTGAAGTCCCCATTTTTAATACTGGTAATTCCTCAGAAGGTACAGAACCCGATCCTGTATCCTCTTTCGCATCGTCTTTAGTTCCACAAGCAGCTAGTAAAGCAATAATCATTGTTAGCATGATTAGAAATAACTTGTTTTTCATCATGTTTTACCCCTTTATCTCATTTATTTTTATTTCATTTGTATATCGAATAATTGCTTTTTCAAGCATTGCTAAGCCATCATCAATTTGTTCCTTTGTTACCGTTAATGGGGGAATCATACGTATAACCTCACCGACATTTCCACAAAGATAGAAGAGCACGCCTTCCTCTAGTGCATAGTCAAGAATTTTCTTAACAGCTTGTCCATCTGGCTCTCCAGTTTCTATATTAGAGATTTCGATACCAATCATTAAACCGACAGAACGGACATCACTAATGATTGGATATTTTTCTTTTAACATGTTTAACTTTTCAGTTGCATATGCTCCTACAATCTTAGAGTTTTCTACTAAGTTCTCCTCATGAAGAATTTCTAATGTAGTTAAGGCAACTGAACAAGCAATGGGGTTTCCGCCAAAGGTTGTCCCATGCATTCCTAATGGCCACTTCTTCATTAATTCCTTAGAAGCAACGGTTGCACTTAAAGGTAAACCAGACGCAATTCCCTTTGCGATGGCCATAATATCGGGAGTAACTTCGAAATATTGTGCAGCAAACCATTCTCCCGTCCGTCCGAAACCAGTTTGAACCTCATCAAATATTAATAAGATTCCATGCTCATCGCAAATTTCTCGAATTCGCTTCACCCATGATTTAGGAGGTATAATATAGCCACCCTCACCTAGTACGGGCTCTAAAATAACGCAAGCAACCTCTTCTGGAGTTACCTGGTGCTTAAAGAGTCTCTTAAAGTCTTTATCTAGCTGCTCTACACAATATACTTCTGGATCCATTCCCTCTGGACAGCTCTTCGCATCCGCATAAGGTATTTGATAGGATAAATGGGATGGCTGTAAAAACTTACGGTACTTACTTTTAGACGTTGTTACGCTTAGTGCACCAAGTGAGCGGCCGTGAAAGCAACCCGTAAATGAAACAACATACGGTCTCTCTGTTACAAATTTCGCTAGCTTTAATGCTCCCTCGATAGCCTCTGTCCCACTATTTGCAAAAAAGAAACAGTCTAAATCTCCTGGTAACACTTCTCCAAGATTTTTGGAAAGCTGTAGAATCGATTCGTACATAATAACTCCTGAGGGCCCATGAACTAATTGATCCGCAGCATCTTTAATACTTTGCACTACTTTTGGATGACGGTGTCCGGTATTTGTAACGGCAATACCTGAAGTGAAATCTAAATATTTCTTTCCATCCGCTCCAAAGTAATAGCAGCCTTCCTCTTTTACTATTGGAATATTAGGATGATCCTTTGCCATACTTGGCGCTAAAAAATCTCCCATATTATTATATAAATTTAGCCAGTTATCCATCTTATTCACCCTTACTTTTCTTCCACTATCAGATAGCTATTAATTTAGGTATCTGTTATATTTCTAGCTAATGGATTTTTCTAATATTTATATAATATATGCCTTTATGTATAATTATACAATAGGTAAATAAGGGAAAATAAAAGTTTAAATTTCTCGAATTTTCAATTTAATGAATCTAGACTTTACTTCAAGAAAATAAAAATGCACCCCCCTTTTATATAGAGGGTGCATACCTCAAATATGCTCAGTAACTTCCCGAGACAATAGCCATTGACCATTTTTCTCTTCCCAATCCTCTATTGTGAAAAATCTAGTTAATTCTTGACCGTTCTTTTCTATGATCATTTCATAAAATACAACGAACCTATTCGCATCACGTTGCCTGATAATTCGATGCTCAAACCTTTTATTGGATCCCTGTAATGCTTCTATTGATTCTCTCATTCCCTTTATTGCCTCAGGACGGTCAAAGAATTCTGGTCTTTCCATATAACTATTAAAAAAGGTAACATAGTAATTATTATTCATCACTTCAAGACCTCTAGTATCCCCTGTAGACATTGCTAAGTTCCATGCTCCAATAAACTCATCGTGTACTTTTGAAAATTGTTCAATTGATGTTTGAAATACATCTGCCATTCTATTCCTCCTGTCGTTTTGTATGCCATTCACGATTCAAAATACTATAGAGAAGCGAATCTCTCCAACCATCGGCTAGTAGAATATTTTCTCTTAATAATCCTTCTTGTTTCATCCCTATTTTCTTTAGTACCTTTTCCGATGCACTATTTCTTGCATCACAGGTAGCATAAATACGGTTGAGTTTTAGTTCCTTAAAGCCTAAATCAATCAAAATATTGGCTACCTGAGTAGCTATGCCTTTACCCCAAAACTCAGGATGAATGATATATCCTATTTCCCCGTTTTTGTTGGAGAAATCAATATGAAAAAGCTCACCAGCTCCAATCATTTTATTATTCTCTTTTTCAATCACAGCAAACACGAGTCTACTTCTTTTTTCCTTTTTGTTCTCTGCTAAAATTTCCTCTAAGTATGCTATAGTGTCGCTCAAACTATTAGGTCCCCAAGGCTGGTATTTACTAGCCTCTTGAATGGATGCATACGCATGAATATCCAGTAGATAGTCTTCTGTCATTTCAGTTAAGTATATGGTTCCATTTCTTATTCGATTCTCCATTTAAACAATCTCCTAGTTCTATTACTCTTCCTTATTTATTCTCTCCTCCACGCTGTTTTTCCTTTAATCTACCTAGCATATTAGCTTTTTTGTGCATATGCTATTGTAACGAAATTTAGGAGGTTGCTTTATGTCAAATAAATACCTAGATTTACTCTCTTATTTTGGAATTGGAAGTGCTCATCCAGGTGGTTTTGGATTAACACAATTTATATTAGGAAAAGAAAAAATCCAAGCAGCTCAGTCAGTATTAGATATAGGCTGTGGAACTGGAAAGACCTCCGCTTTCTTGGATACAAAGTATGGTTGTAAGGTAACCGCCGTTGATAACCATCCAATTATGATTGAGAAGGCAAAAGAAAGGTTTGAGCCATTAGAGGTCGATGTTCAGTTAATCGAAGGAGACATTACGTGTCTACCCTTAGAAAGCAATTCTTTTGATATGATTATTTCTGAATCGGTTCTTGTATTTACGGATATTTTGTTAGCCTTGAAGGAGGTAGCTCGTCTATTAAAAAAGGACGGAAAGCTACTTTTAATTGAAATGACAGGCAGTACAAATGTGACCGATCAAATAAAACATAAAGTAATGGAGCTTTATGGGATTCAGCAGCTGATTGATGAGGAGGAGTGGAAAGTAATATTAAAGAAGGCTGGATTTTCACAAATAGAAATAGTAGAAAACCCAGCCGATATGAACGAAGTTGAAATTGAAGACATGAACCCATCCAGTTATATTGATATGTCGCTATATGATGTGTGGGATGAGCATAACCAGTTTTTAGCTGAGTTTGGAAACATGGTGGGCTATAGAATATTTAAATGTCAATTCTAATTATGACTTTGGAGCAAAATCAGATCCGTCTATAATTTCCTTAGTTGGTTTGTGATATAATTCCCCTTTCGGAAAAGGTCCATGATTCTTTACGTACGTATCCACTATTTGATAGCCTATGTTGTATCCTATCCACCTTGGAAAATAACTTCTTGGACGACCAAACAAAAATAGCTGATGATTTTTTACACCTTCTAAACCTAAGGATGGTACGAAACGGTGCTTCCATATCTCGGTAGCATCCCTGAAAGGATATAGTGCCGTCCAAGGTGCTAATTGCTCTTCTCCACACTCCTCTTTTACAGCATATTCTCCCAAACCTTCTATAATTAAAGAATCCGCTAACGTTGTCTCGGAAGGAGTAAGATCTAAAAAATTTAATCGGCATACGTGATTATACTCATGCACTAAAGTCGCCTTGATCTCTTCTTCGGAGAGATCCTTTGACAAAAATAAGAATAAAGCTTTTTTATAAGCGACACCATTTTTCACTGGCAGAGGCTCTCTTGCTTGGCCGGTTCCTTTTAATTTAATCGGGAAGATATAAATTGGAACTTTTGGACCTCCCCACCGCTTTCTCAAACTTTTGTATTCCTTGTTTACTAGTTCCCAAACCTTTCTTTTTTCCAGTTCGCCTACTGTGTCAGATAAGCTTTCCCATTCATTTGGTTCAAATAATCCATATTGTAAAAGCTCATAGTGTATAGCCTCTCTAGTTTCATTCGGGAATACTTCCATAAGAGGTTCACAAAGGATTTCTCCTTGCTGAAGATAGACTTCTTTCCCTTCCTTCTTCTCACAAGCTTCTATAAATTGATGTAACCATTTAGAGGTTCTTATGACAGCCAACATCTCATCCTTTTCTCTTCATTCTTTTGTATGTTCGATTTTCTTTAAAACTTATGTCTATAGTACATAGACGATTGTCTACCTTGAAAACTTTCATACGGCATATGTTATAAAACATACTTGTATGTAATTTTTTGAGAGAGGAGGACAAAAAATGAGTCAGTCACAAGTGTATAATTTATGCTGTAAATACCATGGACAAAGAGTGCGAATCACGGATAAACAAGGAAAAGTACATGTAGGAAGAATTACTAAAGTAGATCAAGATATGGTATGGATTCGTCCTGAGAACCACTTCGGAGGATATGGATTTGGTTTTTGGGGCTTCGGACCAGGATTTGGTTATGGTATTGCATTAGGTGCAATAGCTGGTGTTGCATTAGCTGGGGCCTTTTTCTGGTAATACTCTCGTTTTCATCTCTTTTTAAATGGGAATAGGCTGGGACCTATTCCTTTTCCTGTTTTTTTGTAAATAAAAGATATCCCTACTTCTTACTAACTTGCTATTTAAAAAGCACACCACATTAGTGGTATGCCTTAGAGTTATAGTATGCAATTGTTTGAATAAGTTACCTAGATAGCAGTAAATCCACCATCAATTGGTACAACAGCACCATTTATATATTTTGCCTCACTTGTTAGCAAGAATGTAACTAGTTCTGCCACTTCCTCTGGTTGTCCGATACGACGCTGTGGAATAGTCGCTGAAACTGCTTTAAAGAGCTCAGGATTTGCCTCTCTATATTGTTTTACCATAGGCGTTTCCGTTGAACCTGGTGCCACTGCGTTAATTTGAATACCTTGGCTTGCATACTCTGCTGCTATTGATTTTGTAATTCCGACGATTCCATGCTTCGTTGCAGAGTAGCTTACAACACCGTCCTGACCTACTAATCCAGCTGTAGAGGAAGTATTGACTATGCTACCTCCACCATTTTTGATCATTTCAGGTAACACGTAGTATAACCCATATAATGCACCTCTCAGGTTGATATCCAATACAAGATCGATCTGCTCAATGGAGTTATCCAAGAATCTTTTACCAGGTCCAGAGATACCAGCATTGTTAAAGAACATATCCACTGACCCGAAGGTTTCTACTGTCTTTTCTACATACTTTTTAACCTCTTCAGCCTTAGTCACATCAGCTTTGACAAAGATGGCCTTAGCCCCTTTTTCTTCAATTAAACGAACTGTTTCATTTCCTTGCTCCTCTGAAACATCAATAATACTAATATTGATGCCTGACTCAGCCAATTTCAAAGCAGCGGCACGTCCTAAACCGCCACCCCCACCTGTAATAATTGCTGTTTTATTTGCACTCATTATGGTTGCTCATTCCTTTCTGTTCATGTCTATTTTTTATAATTCCCTATGTAATCGGAATAAAACATTATTCTAAAATAGAAAAAATGGATTAAATTCTTTTAAATCCCTTCCTTTTATTACAATCAACTCGGCATTCATGTATAGTTAATATATGGTATTTATAAATATTTTTTGAATTTTTCAGACAGCTTAACTTAAGATACTGGTTTCTATAATATTTGGGGGTGGAATTAGTGGAATTTGTATTACTATGGATTTTGAGTTTCATCATTTTGTACGTAGTCATTTTCACAGCAGTGAAGGATGCCATAGATAAGTCCAGGGTCGGTAAAATAATAATTAAAAAATATGGGACAAAAGATGAGCTAGTACCATTAAGTGATCTAGAAATTGAAAAGGAATTAGAAAACGAAGAAAGAAATTAAAACTACGATACCACTATTAAGGAGGGATGTTAAATGCGACTAGATTGGAAGGACGCAGCTAATACTAGAACCCTAGAGATTGGGACTCTAACAAAATTACAGCTAATTGAAAAACTGCAAAACCACTCTATTAAGCTAAATGAATATGCAGAGATACTACTATCTGATGATAAATTCTCTCCCTCTAAAACGAAGTATAATGTTACTACAGTTACTCTAACTATTAGGGACCTCGGTTTCCCAGAAGGAGCGACCATGCCTCAAATAGTTAAACGAGCGAGCGATGTTGGTTTAGGCCTATGTCCGCTAGAGGTAGGTCCTTACCTAAGATTAGAGTATCTAGACCAACCAGAAGGGAATACAGAAAATCATATTTCGCAACAAGCTCCTACTGGGTCTCTCACAATAGCTTCGGAAATAATTAGTGAAGACGATAATTTTCCAAAAGGATTTTATATTAGAAAGATTGACGGAGAATTGTGGTTACGCGGTTATGTTGCAGATGATTTACACGTTTGGAATAATGAGGATCACTTTATCTTTTGTTGCTAATAAAAAGAGACCCCTAGTAGTAAAGGGGTCTCTAGAAATTTATTAAACAATCTGCATACCGAATGTGCTTTATTACCGCTCGGCGTGGATTTATCACCGTTCAGGACGATTTTATCACCGTTCAATGGGATTTATCACCGTTCAAGGCGACTTTATCACCGTTCAAGGCGATTTTATCACCGGTAGGTTGTTTTTTTATTGTTTGGACACTTATCTTAGTGCTTGCTCTAAATCTTCAATTAAGTCCTCTACATCCTCGATGCCTACAGAAATGCGAACTAATCCATCCGTGATACCTAATTCCGCTCTACGTTCACTTGGAATTGAGGCATGAGTCATACGGGCAGGCACGGAGATTAAGCTTTCTACAGCTCCTAAGCTTTCCGCAAGAGTAAAGTATTTTAGCTTCGCCAACAGCTCATCTGCTTTTTCTGCGCTTCCAACGTCAAAGGATATCATACCTCCAAATCCTGATGCTTGCTTTTGCATCAGGTCATGGCCTGGATGAGAAGAAAGGCCTGGATAATATACTTTTCCAACTGCATCGTGATCGTTTAAAAACTCTGCTATACGTTGTGCACTAGCATTATGCTCTTCCATACGTAACCCTAGCGTTTTAATACCACGCATCAATAACCAAGAATCCTGTGGTCCTAGCACAGCACCAACTGAGTTTTGAATAAAATGCAGCTCGCCCGCTAGCTGCTCGGAGTTAACAACTGCAAGACCTGCTACTACATCACTATGACCACCTAAATATTTTGTCGCACTATGCACAACAATATCTGCACCAAGAGCGATTGGCTGTTGGAAATAAGGAGTCATAAACGTGTTATCTACAATCGTTAAGAGTCCTTTTTCCTTTGCGTATTTTGCTATAGCTTCTATGTCTGTTACCTTCAATAAAGGATTTGTTGGAGTCTCCAAGAAAATTGCCTTAGTATTTTCTTGAATAGCTGCTTCGACATTAGCAAGATCCCCTGTATCAACGAATGTAGAATCGATTCCAAAACGATTCAATACTTTAGAAATCACTCGGAACGTTCCACCATAAACATCGTCCGTTAATAGGACATGGTCTCCCTTACTGAAGAGCATCATGATGGAGCTTGTCGCAGCCATCCCTGAGGAAAAGGCAAAGCCTGCTACTCCACCCTCTAAATCGCTGATTAATACTTCTAACGCATGACGAGTTGGATTGCCTGTACGTGAATATTCATAGCCTTTAAATTTACCTACAGCTTCTTGCTTATACGTACTCACCTGGTAAATCGGTGTAGAGACGGCACCTGTTGCTTCATCTCCAACGATTCCTGCATGAATAAGCTTAGTTTTTGCGCGCATTTATTTATTCCTCCTTGA
Organism: Psychrobacillus sp.; assembly: GCA_040274765.1. GTDB lineage: Bacteria > Bacillota > Bacilli > Bacillales_A > Planococcaceae > Psychrobacillus. The sequence goes on along the minus strand of JBEMAY010000017.1, from coordinate 18,350 downwards.
ATAATTCATATACCTTCTGGCTCAAGTACCGTTCGCTTGAGTCTGGAAAGATAGTAACGATATGACTTCCCTCTAATGCTATTTCTGCTTCCTTCATTGCTGCATAGAAGGCAGCCCCTGAGGAGCTTCCGACCAGTAACCCTTCTTTTTCTGAGAGTCTGCGCAATTCAGTAAAGGCATTCTCATCACTCACGGTATGGATTGCATTAAAATAAGATGTGTCCATAAAGCTTGGTAAAAATTCCATGCCAATCCCTTCAGTTGCATGAGAGCCAGCTTCTCCTCCATTTAAAATGGAACCAACAGGCTCTACGATTACTGTTTTGATCTTTTTATTTCGTTCCTTTAAGAAGGTGGACGTGCCCATAAAGGTTCCACCCGAGCCAGCCCCCGCTACAAAAACATCAATTTGACCCTCTAAATCTCTCCATAGCTCTGGACCTAGTGTGTGCACATAGGTTTTGGGATTAGCAGGGTTAGAAAATTGAGAGGGTGAAAAAGCACCTGGTGTTGCTTTTACTAGCTCCTGGGCTTTTTTAATCGCTCCTTGCATACCTAATGCTGTGTCCGTATTTATGACCTCTGCACCCAGTGCTCGCATAAGGGTCTGCTTTTCGAGACTAAACTTCTGAGGAACTACAAACTTAACTTTATATCCCTTCCCGATTGCTGCAAGTGCAACACCAATTCCGGTATTCCCAGCTGTAGGCTCTATAATTGTCCCACCAGGAGTAAGCTTGCCGGATTTCTCTGCATCCTCGATTAACGCTAAACCAAGGCGGTCCTTCACGCTACCACCTGGATTTAGGTATTCAAGCTTGGCAAATATGCGGCAATTGTTAGGGATAGAGATATTATTTATCTCTATTACGGGTGTATTTCCTATCAGCTCTTGCACGCTATTAAAAATATTCATTTATGCTTCCTCTTTATAAATTTGTCGCCATTCATCTTTTTTGGATAGCATTTCAGAAGCAATTTCTTTTGCTCCCTCTAAGCTGTGACTTGCCGCCCACCCACATTGAACCTCGTTACACGCAGGCACCTCAGTTGCTTGTAGGACATCCTCTAATGTCTTTTCAAGGATAGTGAGGATTTCGTCATAATCCTCATGATTAATGACTGATAAATAAAACCCTGTTTGGCAGCCCATTGGACTTAAATCTACAACTTGATCCGTATGGTTACGAATATTTTCAGCCATTAAGTGCTCGAGAGAGTGTAACCCTGGCATTTCCATATGTTCTTTGTTTGGTTGTTTAAATCTAATATCATATTTGTATATTTCATCGCCATGTTTTCCTTCTTTTGTTCCTGCTAGACGTATAAATGGTGCTGCTACTTTTGTGTGATCTAGGTTAAAGCTTTCTACGTTCATTTTTTTCATCATAAATCGCTCCTTATTTTTTCGTTGCGTCCATAATCCAGACATAATCATTCATTTTCGAGAAATGCGCTTGAAATCCTGCTTCCTCGAATAATTTAGTTAGAATTGGAATCGTTGTATAGTATTCTCTTTCTAAATCGTCTGCTACGTTGTGAAAGTTTCTAGCTCTTTCTTTTTTAATCTGTTCTAGCTTTGCTTCCTCTGTAATAAATGCAGTATCCGCAAATACTATCTTGCCATTTTGTTCAAGAAGATCAGAATATAGCTTTAGAGCCTTTCCTTTTTCCTCGTCCGTTAAATGATGAAAAACAAAGGAACTAACAATCGCGTCTATTTTTCCTTCTCCAATTTCAAATTGAAGTAAATCACCATCTAGGATTTCCTTATCTGGAAAACGCTCTGCCGTCATTTCTCTCATTTTTTCATTTGGTTCAAAGCCAATTACATTTAAATTTTTTTCCACTAACAGTGCTGTTAAATTACCCGTCCCAGTTCCAAACTCTATTATAGAAGTTCCGGAAACTCGATTAACTACTTCATTTAAAATAGAATCATAGCCTTCAAAAACATCGCGATATTCTGGGTCTTTTCCTGACACCGATGCGTCATAGGACTCTGCCCATCCATCAAAAATATTTACAAATTCTCTACCCATTCGTCTAACCCCTTTTATGAAGTGTATTAAACCAAGTTGTTTACTTTGAATTAACACTTTTAGTTATATCATATTCAGCAGACTAATAAAAGGAAGATGTTACTATTTTTATTACCCTTTCTAAAAGGTAAAAAACAAAAAAAAGAGCAAATCCCGGCTAGGAATGCTCTCGTATGCTTAAAATTTTTATAATCGGGTTTTAAATATGTCGGTCCAATTTTAGGTCGAAGGCTGGCTTTGTTACATATTCCTTATAAATCACTTTGTCCTCAAACTCTAAATATGCAAGATATCTCGTCTTAATAGCGTCCGCAGTAATCATAGTAAGTACCTCATCCCTTGGTACCCATTTAACTTCCGAAGTTTCTTCAGAGGTGCATAGCTCTCCTCCAATTGGCTTACAAACAAAATCAAACATAATCTTCGTTGGAACATCCGTGATGCCATCATACCATTTGTACATACCGGTATTTGAATAAACGCCTATAAGCTGTGCTACCTCAACGTCTATCCCACTTTCCTCTTTTATTTCTCGCATTAAACCATTGATCAAATTCTCTCCTACCTCAATTTGACCACCTGGATAAACCCATCCCCCATGCTCTGTTTTCACTAAGAGAATATCTCCTTTTTCATTTTCGACGATACCGCCGGCAGCCACGATATGAGTTGGCATTTTCATTCATTTTCCCCCTTTGATTTCTTTATGAATATTTTACCATTTTTATAAAGGGAAGAATATCGGAATGACAATCATCATGACCACGAACATAACTAATTGCAACGGTATACCCGCCTTCACGAAATCGAAGAATTTATAACCCCCGGCAGTCATTACTAATGCATTGGTCGGCGATGCAACCGGAGTAGCGAAAGCCATGCTAGAAGACACGGCAATGGCGATTAGGAATGTATATGGATTAGCTCCCATGCTAAGGGCAGCAGTCATGGCAATTGGTGCAAACAAAACTGCTGTTGCCGTGTTCGAGATAAATTGACCAAACACCATGGTGATAAAATAAATTCCTGCTAATACACCTAATGCCCCAAATCCCCCAAGAAGATCGATAATACCTTCGGATAAAATAACCATTCCACCGGTCTTTTCCAAGGCAGTTGCCATAGGAAGCATGGCAGCTATCAGTATGATACTTTCCCAGTTCATCTTTCCATAGGCATCATCCATATTACGCAAGCAACCGGTGACAACCATTAATACAGCCCCTATTAAAACAGAAATAACAGCAGGAAATAGCTCGGAAATCATTAAAATAATCATGAATAACATGATAGCTCCTGCAATTGGAGCCTTCCCACTAGCAGCAGCCATACTTGCATGTTCTTTCGGTTGTCCAATAACTACTACGTCGTTTGTAGTCTTGGCAAGTAGTTCAATTTCTTCCCATGCCCCCTGCACGAGTAGGGCATCACCAAACCGTAAGCGAACATCTGCCATTTCGCTTAACACATAGTCCCCTTTTCTATTTATGCCAAGGATATTTAGATTGTATTTTTCACGAAACTTTATACTGGCGACTGTTTCATTGATCAATGTAGAATGCGGGGTTAATAACACTTCAGCAATCCCAAGCTGTTTAGAAACTAATACATCTGGCATTGAATCATCATCATCCACATCTAACTTATAGTCCCTCGCAAGCTCCTCTGTCCTCTCCAAAGAACCTTGAATATAAAGAACATCCCTAGCTTGAACGGTACTAAGCGGACCCGCCATCTCCTGGTATGTCATTGGCAAAAGATTGATACCTTCTGTAGATTTACGATCAATTTTCAAAATAGCTAAATGGTATTTAGCAGGTAGCTTTAAATCCGTTAGCTTCTTTCCGATCATTAAAGAATCCTCTGGAACTTTTAAACGATGGAGATTTCCGCCGAGCTCATAATCAATGGCCAGCTGCTTAGGTGAAAGCTTGTGACCAGCACCACCTGTATCTTTCTTATTCCCTTTTGGAAGTACCACATTTCTTGCGACAACAAAATATAAAATACCTATAATTATGGCTACTATACCAACCGGAGTAATTTCAAAAAAACCAAGCTTTTCGTAGCCGTTATCAACAAGCACCTGACTCACAATAAGGTTGGCAGGCGTTGCTATCAAGGTCAATAAGCCAGATAAACTGCTTATATAAGACAATGGGATTAAATATTTGGACGGGCTACTATTAATGCTAATTGCAATACTAATGACGATCGGCAGCATTAATGCTACCGTTCCAGTATTACTCATAAATGCACCAACACTACCAGTAATTATTAATAATAAAATAAATAGCTTTTGTTCACTTTTACCAGACCATTTAAGAAGGAGATTACCCGCACTTTGGGCAAGTCCAGTTCTTACTATGCCTGCTCCTACGACAAATAAACCTGCTATCATAATGACTACAGAGTTAGAAAACCCAACAAGCGCCTCGTTCGGCTCTAAAATGCCAGTAATAACAAAGGCTAAAAGTGCAAGCAGTGCCACTAAGTCGGCTCGTATTCGATTACTTATAAATAAAACAATACTAATTGCCAATATACTAAAGGTTATTGCTAACTGCATATCTAAGTGAACTCCTTCTTTTTTTGTCTCCTTTATTATATAAAAAGTTTGGAAGAAGTACTCGTCATATGGTTAGAGGTTGTTACAAAGTTTTGAAGGAATATCAAGTATGCTTCAGATCATTAAAAGCATAGACTCACAACCCTATCCCTTATTTATACTGTTGTAGCCTGCATGGATAGCATCCCAGTCATATGGTCTAGCCATCCTCTTTTCTATGCTGTCTAACGGCTTAAATCCGAACTGTTCATATAATGAGTGCGCATCCTTGGTAGCCAAATGAAAGTTTGTTCCCTTTAAGTTCGGATGCTCAACAATCACACTCATAAGCCATTTACTTAAGCCTCTCCCTCGGTATTCAGGAAGTACAAAAACATCCCCTAACCATGAATGTCTGACCAAATCAGAAACTACTCGAGCAAATCCTACCTGTCTCGCTGCACCAGATGATGGGTCTCCCTCGTAGATGCCGTAGCATAATACAGAATTTTCTATGGAGGCCTCCACTAATACCTTCGTTACCCCTTTTAACCAGTATGAATCATTCGTTAAATAATTATAAATCACATCGATATCTAGTAATCCCTTATCCGTACTTATATAAAACCCATTGTTTTCTAATAAAATATAATCATTCATAAACTAACCCCTTTTTTTATTTAATATATCCTTTTTATGCAAGAAATGAAATACTAATCTAAATTCTCAAAAACTTCTAGTTAGGCTGCATTTTTTCTTTTATAGTATATATAAAGGAGTGGAAGTTAAATGACTTTACTAAACAGATTAAAAAAGGGAGATAAAATTGGAATTTATTCACCTTCCTCCCCTGTTACATACTCTTCCCCAAAGCGTTTTGCACGTGCTAAGGCTTATTTGTATTCCAAGGGATTCGAGATTGTCGAGGGAAGCTTAACTGGAAAGCATGATTACTACAGATCAGGAAGTATAATGGCACGGGCAGAGGAATTAAATGAGCTAATCCGAAATCCTGATGTTCGATGCATCATGTCTACAATAGGTGGTACTAATTCCAATGCCATCCTCCCATATATCGACTATGAGGCGTTTAAGAAGGATCCCAAAATTGTAATCGGCTATTCGGATGCAACAGCCATTCTATTAGCACTCTACGCCCAAACAGGAATACCAACCTTTTACGGACCCGCTCTGGTTCCTTCCTTCGGAGAATTTGAGCCATTTGTCGACTATACATATGACTATTTCAATCAAATGCTAATCGAAGAACAGCAAGCGCCGTACGTCATCCCTACCCCTCCCTATTGGACAGACGAAATGGTGAACTGGGAGGATAAAACGAAAGCAAAGGATCAGCGAGACAATGAGTGGATTTGTCTCAATAAGGGCATCGCTAAGGGCAAACTAATCGGCGGCAACCTTAACGCCATGTATGGTTTCTGGGGAAGCCCCTATATGCCAAGCATTAAAGCAGGCGATATCCTCCTCATCGAGGACACGATGAAACCTGCATCCGTCGTAGAAAAAAACTTCAATTTATTGAAAGTTAATGGCGTATTTAACCGCATTGGAGGAATCATACTCGGTAAGCATGAGCTATTCGATGACGAAGGAACAGGTAGACAACCATCTGATATACTACTAGAAACAATCGGGGACCTAAACATCCCAATCCTAGTAGACTTCGACTGCTGCCATACACATCCGATGCTAACGATGCCAATCGGCCGACAAGTTAAACTAGATGCAACAAATAAAGAAGTTACAATTATGGAACCATGGATAAACTGAGTGACTCCCCTTCGTGGGGGCGCTCTTTTTTGTTTGAAAGGGGCTTGTATAGGGAAAGTGTTGCGCATATAGGAAGAAGTGTTGCACTAATGGGGCGAAGTGTTGCGGGAAATCGGAAAAGTGTTGCGCATATCGCAGCAAGTGTTGCGGGAATGAAAAGTGTTGCAGATATGGAAAAAGTGTTGCGCTAATGGGGCAAAGTGTTACGGGAAATCGGAAAGTGTTGCGCATATCGCAGCAAGTGTTGCGGGAATGAAAAGTGTTGCAGTTATGGGAAGAAGTGTTGCGGTTAACCTATAATGTGTTGCGCTAATTCGAGACAATCCGGAATCTTGCGGAAAAGTAATAAAACCTTGCGCTAACCCTCCTCAACCTTGCGGAGACGAGTTAGAACCTTGCACAGATCATCCAAAACCTTGCAGAGATGGAGCGGAACCTTGCACAAATGCCATGTAGCTATGCAAATTCCGCTCGGGCATACTCTTAGTTTATCACTGGTTGTAGTGCTTCTTTAAGTTTTGGAGAGGCTTTAAATACTCCATATACTTTCACGGAGTTAATGGTTTTTAGTGCCAGCTCTGGATCTATGTCATTAGCTAGGATAAGCATACCTACCGTTTTAATAGATAGTGTTTTATTCTGCTCCGATAGCAGCTCTAATGTAAGTTTGTCATAGTAGCTTACCCCCATATTAAAAGCTTTCGTGGTCACTGCTTGGTCGATAACTTGCGCATGTGTGTTTAATTGGTTTCGAATAGAAGTTTTAATGAAGTCGGTTCTATTCGAATAAAAGCCTTGCTCTATTAATAAATCTGCCTTACCTAAGTCCACCACGTTCATATTAATTGTTATTTTTTCAGTTTCAGCCATCTCTGTACCATCCCCTCACCATCTAATTTCACTAATTATATTATTGATTTAATTTTCAGTCAATATAAAAACCACTGAATCCATCTTCAGTGCTTTTGCCTCTAAAACGGTATTGTTCCGTTCAAGTAGAGGCTTTATTTTGTTCTTCCCACTCTTCTCGTAATATGCCCATACGGATGGAATCGTAGTAGACCCCGTTATAAAAACGGCATTTTCTCATGCGCGCTTCCATTGTCATACCTAGCTTTTCTCCCACCTTGACCATTCGCTCGTTACCTGACCAAGTTGTAAAGCCAACGCGTACAAGGGGTAGCTCTCTAAAAAGATGATCAATCCACATTTTAAGTGCTATTGTCCCTATTCCAGAATTCCAATATTTTGGATCATATATCAGAATTCCCATCTCTAGCCAGAGTGAGGCCTCATGCTCCCAGTAGTAGCACAGTGCTCCAACTAACTCCTCTTTAAAATAAATTCCCCAAAAATCATCTTGATTTATAAAATAGTCTTTTTTAGAAATAAATTGCTCATAAGTCATGGAAGTGTAAGGCTCAAACGGGGCATCCCACTTTTTCCATTCTGGAGCATCTTCTTTTAGGCTTAGCTCCCATAACCGATATAGTTCGTCTTCTAAAACAGGTCTTATGTTAATGTTATTCACTTTCATGCCCCCTAACTTCCATGCATATAATTTTATCATACTATTCTTTTGAAAGAATATTTCCTATATAGTTTCTATTGTGGTAAAGTGTTATTTGTGAAAATTACATATACAAAAGGAAGTGCTACTCTCGTGGGTGGAAATCAACAATTACAACGAGGCTTGGAACAACGGCACATTACCTTAATGTCGTTAGGCGCTGCTATTGGAGTTGGATTATTTTTAGGCTCCGCAACAGCCATTCAATTAGCCGGACCAGCTATTCTGATCTCCTATATTATTGGAGGCCTAGCTATTTTCATTATTATGCGAGCTCTAGGAGAAATGGCCGTCCATAACCCGGTCTCCGGTTCTTTTAGCAGGTATGCAAAGGATTATTTAGGTTCTTTAGCTGGATATATAACTGGATGGAATTATTGGTTTTTATGGGTAGTAACCTGTATGGCTGAAATTACAGCAGTTGGAGTATATATGAAAATGTGGTTTCCTGAAACGCCATCATGGATTTGGGCTTTAGCTGCATTGGTTATTATGACTTTAGTTAATTTGATTGCTGTAAAAGCATATGGAGAATTTGAGTTCTGGTTTGCCCTTATCAAGATTGTGGCAATTCTAGCCATGATATTCGTCGGACTTGGCGTAATTATTTTTGGGATAGGTAATGGCGGTGTTGCCGTTGGTATAAGTAATCTTTGGACAAACGGTGGCTTTGCCCCTAATGGAATTACGGGTATATTCATGTCTTTACAAATGGTCATGTTTGCTTATTTAGGCGTTGAAATGATTGGTGTAACAGCTGGAGAAGCAAAAAATCCTAAAAAGGTTATTCCTAATGCGATTAACACGGTATTTTGGCGAATTTTATTGTTCTATGTAGGAGCTTTGTTCGTTATTATGTCTATTTACCCTTGGAATGAAGTCGGAGACAATGGTAGTCCATTTGTTTTAATGTTTGAGCAGATTGGTATTGGGCCAGCTGCAGGTATTATTAACTTTGTCGTACTTACTGCTGCGTTATCAAGCTGTAACAGTGGAATTTTCAGTACAGGAAGAATGCTCTTCAATCTAGCAGAACAGAAACAAGCACCTGCTTCCTTTAAACGAATCAGCGGTACTGGCGTTCCCTCAAAAGCGATTATCTTCTCTGCTGCACTATTGCTGGTTGGTGTTTTACTCAATTACTTAGTACCGGAAAAGGTATTTATCTGGGTAACAAGTATATCAACCTTTGGGGCAGTTTGGACATGGGGAATCATCTTACTATCTCAATTAAAATTCCGTAAAACCTTAACTAAAGGAGAGGTTTCAAGACTTTCCTATAAGGCATTATTTTATCCATATGGCTCCTATCTCGTGCTTGGCTTTTTAGTGTTAGTGTTAGGCCTCATGGCTTACTTCCCTGATACAAGAGTTGCCCTTATAGTTGGTCCAATATGGATACTCGGTTTAGTGTTTAGTTATTATAAAAATGGTTTCCATAAAAAGAAAAATCAGATTTAAATAAACGCCCTTCATTCCAAAAAGGAAGAGAAGGGCGTTTTTTTTATCATTAAATATACTTTTCAAACCATCCTGTAATTTGTTCGAGCCTCGTTTGACGTAAATTTGGTAAACCTACTCGTGATAAGTTATGATCTGCTTGCGGGAAACGAACAAAGCTCGTTTCCTTCCCCATTCCCTTTAACGTAATGTACAACTGTTGAGCTTGCTCTATTGGACAACGATAGTCATTTTCACTATGTAAAATAAGTAACGGAGTTTCCACATTAGCTGCATATTTTAATGGAGATGCATTCCAGAGTTTATTAATATCTGTCATATCAGCACCAATTTGCCAAGGAGTAAAATAATACCCTATATCGGAAACACCATAAAAGCTCACCCAATTGGAGATAGAGCGTTGGGTTACAGCCGCCTTAAAGCGATTTGTATGCCCCACAATCCAGTTCGTCATAAAACCGCCATAGCTTCCACCCGTTACCCCTAGGCGTTCCTGATCAATCCAATCATAGTTCGACAATACATAGTCTACTCCTGCCATAATATCCTCATAGTCTCCACCACCATAGTCACCTCTTACAGCATCTACAAATTCTTGGCTATACGAATGACTACCTCTTGGATTTACATATAACACCCCATAGCCTTTAGCAGCTAATAGCTGAAGCTCATGAAAAAAAGTGTTCGCATACATCGTATGTGGACCACCATGAATCTCTACAATTAGTGGATACTTCTTTCCTTCCTCAAAACTAGTCGGCTTCATCAGCCATCCATGAACATCCCAATCCTTAGCTCCCTTGTAAACAATTCCCTCTGGTTCGACAAGCTCTATTTCCTCCAAAAGCTGTTCATTGAATGAAGTTAGTGCTTTTCTCTCCCCAGTCGTCAAATTAAGCTTAAATAATTCCCCGGGAAATACTGAATTACTTATCGTAGCGAGTGCAAAAGTGCCATCTTTCGCAATATCATAGCCGTAAATGTGTTCATTTTCAGGAGTTGCTGGATATATTTCTCCCTCTAAAGAAGCTACATATAGGCGGACGTCACCCATAGTAGAGAGTTGAAAATATACATAGTTATCTTTTGTCCACGCAACACTTGGAGCACTAGCCCCCTGTTGTAAATCACCACCAGAATAGTCTCCGACAGGAGCATCAATTCCTTCTGTCAGTGCCTCTTTTATACCTGTTTGGATATTATATACGTAAACTTTGTCGTGCGTTGCATTTTCATAAGTTCGATCCGAGCCTGCGAAGGCAATATATTCATCTTGGTGTGAAAAAGCTGCACCACCGAAATAACCCTCTTCATCTACAATTATGCTCTCTCCCTTCGATTCAACGTCCACTAAATACAAGGGTTGTTTAAACGAGAAGTCTTGATTCTCTTCTCTATTAACTCCTATTACTATTTTTTTCCCATCATGTGAGACTGCCTGTAAGCTATGCTGGTGATTTCCCTTGGTAAACTGTTCAATCTCCTCTGTTATTAAATTAATGGTCCCTATATGTCTATACATGTCCTGTGGTAATAAGCCTACACCATCTGCATGATATCTCATCTTATCTACCACATACGCCTCAGGTTGCTTATTTTCTTCTTTTTCTGGATCGTCATTCCAACTTTTTCCCTCTTTTAAAGGTGCGACAAACCATATTTTTTTGCCGCAAGGGGACCAGTGGAAGCTTGAGATGCCTTTTTCAAAATTAGTTAGCTTCTTTGCTTCACCACCCTTGGAAGATAAAAGGAAGAGCTGGTTTTTGTCATCCCGATTTGACATGAATGCTATGTATTTTCCATCATTAGACCAACGTGGTGATGATATGCGCTCCTGTTGATGAGTCCACTGAGTAACCTCATCGTTCTCCAAGTCTACGTGATATAAATAAGAATAATATTTATTGTCCTTTTCATGCATTTCCGTTCGTGTAAATACAGCTTCCTTGCTAGATGGAGAGATTACTGGATTTGTAATGGACTGTAACTTAAATAGATCCTTTGCTTCTAACTGTCTTTTCGTCATTATTTTTCCTCACTTTCTTGTTGTCTTTCTTATTTCGACACGCTAAATCAATTTCCTTTATTTTCCGAGAAAAAATCAACTAGTAAATTACTACAATCTCTAAGCAGCTTTCCGCTTCTAGCCAGCTTTACGACATTGACTCTCTTTTTTACGACAATCAACTAGTAGATTACTACAATCTCTAAACAACTCTCCACATTTAGCCAGGCTTCCCCAAACAACTCACTAATTTACGACAATCACACAGAAAATCCATCGATTTCCTTCCTACAAAAAACTGCCTCCCATTTAGGGAGACAGTTACTATCATTTAGCTTTTGATGTTGGCTTCAATGTACGACGTAGTATTTTACCTGTCGTATTTTTTGGAAGCTCTTCTAAAAACTCAATGCTTTTTGGAATCTTATATTTTGCTAGTTTTTCAGCGCAATAATCGTGAAGCTGTTCCTCTGTTAAGGATTCATCCTTTTTCACAACGAAGGCAAGAACCTCTTCTCCAAAGTTAGGATCTGGAACGCCAATTACGGCTGCTTCTACGATGCCAGGGTGCGCAAATAATACTTCCTCTACCTCACGAGGATAAACATTGTATCCACCGACGATAATCATATCCTTTTTACGGTCAACGATATAAAAATAGCCTTCCTCGTCTTGGCGAGCTAGGTCACCTGTATAAAGCCAGCCACCACGAATTGCATTTTCCGTTTCTTCAGGCATCTTGTAATAGCCCTTCATGACGTTCGGTCCACGAACAATCAGTTCGCCAACTTCTCCTACCGGTACCTCTTCCCCGAGCTCATTTACCACTTTGTTTTCTACGTTAACTATAGAAGTTCCAATGGATCCTGCCTTGCGGTCGCGATCAATTGGGTTAAAGCAAGTTACTGGAGAAGCCTCTGATAAACCATAGCCCTCCGAAATACGCACTTTAAATTTGTCTTCAAAGTTGTGCAATAAAGCAACCGGTAAGGAGGATCCTCCAGAAATCGCTAAACGAATCGTAGAGAAATCTTCTACCTTTCCTTCTGGGAATTGATATAGGAAGTTGAACATCGTTGGTACACCAGCAAAGACAGTTGCCTCTTGCTCTTTAATCACATGGAACACTTCCTGTGGACTGAATCTAGGAACTAACAGAATAGTAGCCCCCATTAATAATGGTGCATTTACTACTACCGTCAATGCAAATACATGGAATACTGGAAGTGTCGCTATTACTCGGTCGTCTGTGCTGAAGTTTAAATACTCGGCAACGTCACGAGCGTTCGAGTAAATATTATTAAATGTCAGCATAGCACCCTTAGGATGTCCAGTAGTACCAGATGTGTATAGAATGACAGCTGTGTCATCTGAATCAATTTCCACTTGAGGTACTGCTTCCACTGCTGTAGAAATCAAATATGTAAACGATTTCACCTTAGACTTTAAGGTAGCTGGAAGAGCTGCAAGCTTTTCAGGTGTTGATGGATCTGTTTCACAGATAATATAATTTTCTACTGTTGAAAAAACACCAGCTGCCTTTTCTACGAGTGGTATAAAAGCATCTAACGCAATAATGGCTTTAGCGTCACTGTTTTTTACGATGTAGCTAATCTCATCTGGTGTGTATATAGGATTAATTGGTACTGCGGTTGCCCCTAGTCGCATCGTTGCATAAAGAGAAATTAAAAAGTGTGGTGAATTTCCTAGTAGAAACCCTACATTATCTCCTTTTTCTATCCCTAGTGAATGTAAAGCGGCTGCAAAGCGTTCTACCGACTGATTGAATTCAGCATAAGTAGTGTCTTTTCCCATGAAATGATAAGCAATTTTATCTGGGTTTTTTAAGGCCGTTTGTTGAACGTGTGTCACTAAACTCATTTTTACAGCTCCCATCTATTTTTGAATGAACCGTCATTCATAATCCCCAACCTTAATTATATAAGAAAAGTTTTGACAATTCAATATAAAATGAAGGTTTGCACCATTCCCTTTTCAAATAAAATAGGAGCAAGGATAATCCCGCTCCCACCTCATATATAGCTAGTTACTCTTGTATATGGGCAATATATCTCCATCTTATTAAATAGAAATAGGAAAGCTGTATGATGGTAAATATTATTAACACTATTAGCATTTCTTTGGCGATTGAAACTGCAGCCAGATCCACCCAGAATGCCTGTAAAAATAAGAATGAGAATGTGCTATGGATCATCGCTAACCCCCAAGGTAAGAAGAATTGTGGGATTAGCTGCCTATTAACAATTTTGACCAGCTCCCGATCGGTTACTCCCATTCTTCTCAATACATCATATTGCTTCTTATCTCTTTCCAAATCCGTGTATAGCTTAAAGTATACAAAGCTACCTGCTGCTAGGATAAGGACTGCAGCAACTAATAGCCCCGTGAATAGGAGTAACGAGAAGGTCGCTCGAATAATGGAATAGTTCAACCCTGGATTTACATAATAAAAAGGATTGGAATTTATACCAGCAGAACTTACAGTTTCACTCATCAATTGATCTAAACTAGTACCAATATCCTTCGTACGAAGCCATTCAGAAATATGGAAGGCATAAAAGGTCATTCTCGATTCCTGCTCCTCATACCCTGCCAATGGCTCTGTTATTAATGAAAAGTCTTCGTCATTAATAATGATTGTTCGGTCTTTTATTGCTAAAGAGGGAAAAATCAGCTTATTGTAAATATCCTGTATACGAAGAGGAATATTACTTTCCTCTAATACTGTCTGTTCATTTTCCACTCGAATACTTCCAAAGTCTTCTTCTGTATTTGGCACTAACAATGCCTGTCCCGGCTGCAAATCCACGAGAGGAATTTTGAGTGCAAGTGCAAGACTATTAACTTCAGATTGTCTAATGACGTTGACCGTCTCTCCCGTACTAGAAGATGTCTGCTTCTTTAGATTAAATTTAACTAAATCATAAGAGAGTCCTTCATTCTGTAATTCCTGTGTTAGCTTCATCACGTGCTCTTGTTCATAGGGATTGTCCCAATCACTGGAGTAGAAAATACTTACAGGGTTTAACTCTCTAAACTGCGCAGTAAAGGATGTAAATGAAGTAACGATCCCTACTGATAGAAAGGCTATACACGAAACAATCGTAACAACAAAAAACATTTTGGCATTCTCTCGAATTTTGATCGATGCATCAGCGAAAGCTATTAACCGAAAAGAACGCCAATAAAGTCTTCTCTTGTTTCGAATGACCTGTAGCAGGTAGAGGATACTGTCCGTATAAAAGTAATACGTTCCCCAAAATGCTAATATCACTATGACAAAGCTAAGTGCAATGTACATCTGAAACGCTGAAAATATAACAAGTCCGTAGGCAGATAAAATGAGTACGAACCCCAGTAATGCTCTCCACTTTTTATAAGCAGTTGGTTCCTCATCATTACTATATCCTCTAAGGAGCTGAATAATATCTTTTTTACGAATAAAAACGACACTGCTAAAAGAAATAACGACAAACATCGTAACAAAAACGATGATTGTTAACGCAAATGGTTTCCAAGAAAGATATAAAGGAAGGCTATCGAGTAAAAAAAGCTCTCGAATCACCATAAAAAAGAACTTCGAAAATGAAAAGCCAAAGAATATGCCGACCGTAACAGAAATAAGTCCCAGGAGCATTGTTTCTATAAAAATCATTCGACCTAGCTGTTGCTTTTGCATGCCAAGATTCAAAAGGACACCGAACTCATGTGACCTAGCCTGAATGAAAGCACTCATCGAATAAAACAAAAAGAACAATGTAAAAATGATTAATATAATCTCTGCAATCAGCATTCCACCAAATGCTATATCACGTAAAAACTGGTCCTCAATCGTTGGATGAAACATTAACATCGTATAGACGAAGAACACCATAACAGAAAAGCTACTAGCTAGAAAAAAAGCAGCATATATTCTGCTATTCCTAATGACATTATGATAAGCAAATTGTTGAAAGGTCATTCTATATTTCCACCTAACTTTCATCTTTCATCAAGGCATTCGCAAAGAGTTTAAATCGTTGACGTTTCCACCTAAGAGAGAAAGGACGTTTAATATTCTTTGGAAGAAGGTTTGTCTTCGGTCATCCTTATAAATTTCGTTAAAGTACTCCCCATCCTTGATAAACAGCACTCGATCACAATAACTGGCAGCGATTGGATCGTGAGTTACCATCACAATGGTCGTGTTACTCGTTTGATTGACCTGAGTTAATATTTCTAATACATCACGTGCTGATTTAGAATCTAAATTTCCGGTTGGCTCGTCTGCAAGGATGATAGATGGCTTATGTATCAAAGCCCTACCGATCGCAGTTCTCTGCGCTTGTCCTCCAGAAATCTCTGCTGGTCTCTTTTCGAGTATATTCATTAAATCCAATGACTCCGCTATTTCAATGACCTTTTCCCTCATCGATTCTACCGGCTGCCCGTCTAAGGTTAAAGGGAGAATCATATTTTCCTCTACAGTAAGTGCTGGCAGAAGATTGAAGTCCTGAAAAACGAAGCCAAGCTGTCTTCTTCTAAATAAGGACAAGTCATCCTTTTTCAGCTCCAATGGGTTTAAGCCATCTATAAAGAAATCCCCAGAGGTCGGTCGATCGATTGTGGAAATTATATTTAGCAAGGTAGTTTTCCCACTTCCAGAAGGACCCATTACCGCAAGGAACTCTCCTTTTTCCACTTCAAAGCTAAGCTGATTAATGGCAAGGTGAGCTATTTTTCCTTCATAGACTTTCGTTATATCATCAAGAACTAAT
This sequence comes from Psychrobacillus sp., assembly GCA_040274765.1. Taxonomy (GTDB): domain Bacteria; phylum Bacillota; class Bacilli; order Bacillales_A; family Planococcaceae; genus Psychrobacillus. The sequence continues at coordinate 2,155 of JBEMAY010000017.1, read as the reverse complement.
ATCGACATCCTTGTCATCCCTTTCCTTAGCGTCTAGCTTTTCAAATAAGATGGATACGGTCGTTCCTTCTCCCAGTATCGACTTGATACTCATCTTGTGACCTAAACGGCTACAGATTTCCTGAGCCAAATACAATCCCATACCAGTAGATTCTCCACTTTTACGGCCATTCTCTCCCGTAAAAAAGGCTTTAGTTACGCGCTTGATATCTGAAGCCGGGATGCCAATCCCTTCATCTCTCACACTCAGTATTACTTTTTCTTCCTCTAAAGCAGTTTCAAAAAATATCTTTTTATTTTCCTGCATCGTATACTTAACGGCATTTGTTATAAATTGGGCGATTACAAAACGAATCCATTTAGCATCCGTTGCGATTACACAATCCTCTTCCATTTCAATGACAGGATAAACTCGATGGCTAATAAACAATCGCTTATTTTTAGAAACCTCTTCTGTCACGATTTGCTTTACATTCACTTGTTCTATATGCATATCTTCTTCAAATGTATCAAGCCTTGCATTCATAAGGACCGCTTCTAATCCACGCTTCAATCGATCCGTTTCCTCGAGAACACTTTTGGAGTCCATTTGTTCCCCACTTTGTCCCATCATTTCTAAAACAGAGATTGGAGTTTTCATTTGATGAACCCAGCTGTTCATAAATTGCAAATGCCTATTTTGAGTTGCATATAAGAGCTGCACTTCTTTTTGATATAAACGATAGATATGCTGTAAATACGTCTCCACTTGTCTTACTTCTGGGGAATAACCTTCTTTTTGCAAGACAACCTCTATTTTGTTTGGAACAGATAATATTTTTTTATAAAACGACATTTTTTTTATAAAAAGGGTTCCTAAAAAGGTAAGTGTTAGGATGGTGCTAATCACGATTGAGTATACGGCAGTATCCACGTTACGAAAGCCATCCAACCAGTAGAGAAGCATGATAAATAACACCAGAAAAATTTGAAATATGATAAAAATAGCATGCTCTTTTATAAATAATCGAAACATCAAGATTCCTCCGAACTAAGGTTTAAGCGATAACCTGCTCCTCGTACTGTTTCAATGGTAGAACTCACATGGTAATCCGCAAGCTTTTTTCGAACTCTTGTCATGTTCACATTCAATGTGTTCTCATCAACAAAGGACTGATCATCCCAAAGTTCTTCTAATAGTTGCTCCCTCGTCACTACTTTAGGATAGTTTCTTAAAAGCAATTCTAGTATGGTACACTCTTTCTTCTGAAGAGGAATTTCTTCCTTCCCGATATGTAGCTCCATCCGCTCCAAAAAAAGCTGTAGCTTTCCAGCACGGACTATTCTTTCTTCCTGCTTTGCCGCATACTCCCCATACGTCCTTCTTAAATGACTTCGTATTTTAGCTAAGACGATTTCATAGTGAAAAGGCTTCGTGATAAAGTCGTCGCCTCCATTTTCTAGAGCAAAAATCTGATCCATTTCGCCTGATCTTGCCGAAACAAAAATAATCGGACACGTCGTAAGCTGTCTTAATTGTCGGCACCAATAATAGCCATCATAAGATGGTAAATTCACATCAAGCAATACAATGTGTGGCTCAAAGGCTGTAAACTCCTCAATTATTTGATCAAAATCTTCTATAGTATGCACTTCATAGTGATATTTTCTTAAAGTATCAGCCAGTAGTGCTGCAATTTTCTTATCATCTTCTACTACTAGCACTCGGTTTGTGTCCACAAAAATCCCCCTCGTATATTAGTAATAAGAGCTCTTTCCGATAGAATTTCCAGTTGATCCGGACAGCTGGAGGATCTGTTGGATTTCCTATAGGAAGTGGTCGCCTCTTGGCTCCCTCACCCTTTTTATGTTTTACCTGTTTGACCCCTGCTTTACCGAGGGAGCCAAAAAGGAAAAGTCTATTTTTAACATGACTAAATAAAGCTGACAGGTGCTTACCTGCTTATTTGAGTTGCCTAACTTCATATCGTTTGGACGAAGATTGGAGGATGCTCCATTTCAGTACTTCGTCCTTTTTTATTTCAATCTACTTTTCTCTCAGACCGTGCCCATGAGACAATGGAACGGACAAGGTTGACACAGGAAATAGCTTTTCCCCCTTGCGGGCACTTAGTGCACTGCTTAATAAGCCTGCTACCCATCGTTCATTATGGAAG
>JBEMAY010000016.1:0-58382 GCA_040274765.1 Psychrobacillus sp. | reverse complement strand
ATTTGTTATACCTCCAATTTTTATTTGAAAATCTTTTCATAAACAAAGTCAACTAAATGCATGGCACGACTAGTAGCTCCCAACCCTTCTTTCTCGATGCCTACCTTCATTTGAAGCAGACATCCAGGATTGGACGTAATAATTGTTTTAGCTTGAGTTTCTCTTACCTTTTCCATCTTAGAACTCAATATAAGAGAAGCCATTTCAGGTTGAAGTAAATTATATATTCCCGCTGAACCACAACAAAGATCGGCATTAGGAAGCTCTATAAAAGTGCAATCTTTCACTGCCTTTAAAATCTCTCTAGGCTCTTCCTTTACACCTGTAACATTCCGTAAATGGCAGGAATCTTGGTAGGTTAAAAGTTCATGGCCTAATTTATCAGGCATTCCCTTCAAAAAATCTGTAATCCCCAGTTTAATTAGTAAGGAGCTAATATCTATTTGTTTCTCAGTGAATTTTCTGGCTTTTTGTAATAAATCTGGCTCTATTGAAAAAAGTTTTTCATATTCTCCTAGGAAAGCACCGCACCCACCAGCATTATTTACAATGTAATCTACCTCGTCTAAGTCAAACGCCTCTATATTTTCTTTTGCGTTTCTTTTAGACTTTTCTAGCTCACCACTATGGCTATGTAATGCTCCACAACACTGTTGGTTTTTAGGAATTAGTACTTTGCAGTCTAATTTTTCTAAAATAGCTATTGTATTTTGGTTTGTTTCCTTAAACATAGTATCCATTAGACATCCAGAGAAAAAAGCCACTCTTGTTTTAGCTTTTACAGCTGATTTGTTCTCGGTAATTTTTTTGGGTGGCTTGGGCAAAGCTGATTCCATTTCCTTCATAAAAGGAGGGAAAAGTTCCAAAAATCCAATCTTTCTAACAACCTTTTGTAAACCAGATTTTTGATAAAATGTGATCAGATTTACAACATTGTTCATTTTTTTTTGATCAGCAAACAAGTGGTCGAACGCCAATTTCCTAGCAAATCTTTCCTTTATTGATTGTTGTTTCACAGATAGTATAGCTTCTCTTGTTTCTTCTATTAGGGTTCCATACTGTACACCTGCCGGACAAGCTGGTTCACAAGCTCTGCACCCCAGACAAAGATCAAAAGATTCTTCTACTGAACCATCCCAAACTATTCTCCCCTCCCTTACTGCTCTCATAAGAGCTATTCTTCCTCTAGGAGATTGAGTTTCATCAAAATTACTATGGAGATACGTAGGACAAGCAGGCAAACAAAATCCACAACGCATACAGTCCATTAAGAGATTCTCATCAACATGAGTAAAAGCCATTTTCATTCTTTCTTGGAGCGTATTCATGTTTGAACCACAACCCTTTGCTTTCGATCTTTTGCAAAAATTTTCCCAGGATTCATTATGTTAAGCGGATCGAGCGTTTGCTTTAGTCCTCTCATAACTTCTATTCCAACTGTTCCTATTTTCCATTCTAAATAAGGTGCCTTCATTTCTCCTACACCATGTTCTCCTGTAATAGTCCCTCCTAACCGAATAGCACTGTCAAATATCTCGCTAAAGGCCGTCTCTACTCTTTCCATTTCCTCCTTATCTCTGGAGTCGGTTAAGCATGTCGGATGCAAGTTTCCATCCCCCGCATGGCCAAATGTATAAATCATTAAATTATATTTGATAGCAATACGCTGTATCTCTTTCACCATGTTAGCTATTTCTGATCTTGGGACTGTTGCATCTTCTAATATAGTTGTTGGTCTTTTTCTTGATAACACGGATAACGCAACTCTTCTTGCTGTACTTAGTTGGAGGGCTTCTTCTTCTGTTTGGGCTAACTGAGTGGACATAGCTCCATGCTCCATACATATCTTATGTACAACTTCCATATCTTTTTCAACCGTATATGGATCTCCATCTTGTTCAATTAGAAGCATTGCTTCACAATCTGTAGGTAAACCTATCTTCATATACTCTTCTACGTTTTCTATTGTTCCTTTATCCATAAACTCTAAAGTAGTTGGAACAATCTTCGCAGAAATAATAGCTGAGACAGTCTCTGCCGCTTGCTCAAGCTGATCATAAAATACTAATAATGTTTTTTTAGATACTGGTAATGGAATTAGTCCAAGAATTATTTCTGTAATAATACCAATCGTGCCTTCAGATCCAACAAATAAGCTAGTTAAATCATAACCGGCAACATCTTTTGCCAATTTACCTCCTGTCACTAACAACTTACCGTTTGCAAGGACAACTTTTAACCCCATGACATAATCTCTAGTAACTCCGTATTTTAGCCCTCTTAATCCTCCTGAATTTTCGCTTACATTTCCTCCAATGGTTGAAATTTTCATGGAGCTTGGATCTGGAGGATAAAAAAGACCCATAGGTTCAACTAACTCATTAATATCTTTAGTTATTACACCAGGTTGAACAGTAATCGTTAAATTTTTTTCATCCACTTCTAATATCTGATTCATCCTATTAAACAGTAAAACTACTCCTCCAGATGTAGGCACAGTTCCCGCAGCTAGGTTTGTTCCGGAGCCCCTAGAAACTATGGGGATTCTATTCTCACTACAAATATGAACTATTTGTTGTATTTCCGTTGTATTTGAGGGAGAAAGCACTAGGTCCGGTAAAGCCTGAAAGTTTGCCGTTGCATCATAGGAATAGGCAAGCTTTTGAGCAATTGAACTTCTAGCATTTTGCTTTCCAACAACTGCGATTAGTTTTTCCAGCACTTGATTTTCCATATTTCATCTCCTTAACCTTTAAGGTAAGCGCTTTCATTAATTTTAATATTCTAATGATTGAAAATATATAGTATTTAAAACAAATTTTAGTCACTATTTAGACAAAAAATTTGGCTATAGGAACAAAAAAAGTATCCCTTAAGGATACTTTTGAGAACTCACTAATATTATTCACCATTTTGAAATTCATCTAATAATCGAACCCCTAGATATATTAAAAATAAATCATGTATTTTAGAAATAGATAGACCCGTTAATTCTTCAACCTTTTGTAATCTGTAGGTCAATGTATTTTTATGAATGTGTAATTTTTCAGCTGTATTTTTCATAGATTGATTTTCCCTAAACCAAATTCGCAAATTATTTAAAAGCTCTGTTTCATTCTTTAAGGCAAAGACTGTCCGTTCTATATATTGATCTCTTGTTTCCTTTGGAAGACTATGGATTATTAAATCAAAAAGTAACTCTCTTTCAAAGACAATTCGCTTTGTTTTCTTAGAAACTTTTAAAGCTCGTTCTGCTTGATTAAATCCAATTGTAAGATCATTAATTTCACTTATTCCGCCAATTCCTACGGCTGACATAATTTTTATTTTTCTTTTTACATGTAGTATTAAGTTCTCTAATTCTGTCTTTAAAACAAGTTGATCTATTAAAGGAACAACTAGTATTAGTTTATCTTGTCCCCATCTACTAATGATAATATCTGGATGAAGGGATTGAATAGACCTTATAAACTCTAAATCCTCCACAGTAAAACGATGATTATTTTCTAATTCTTGGATCATTATTACTTGTCTATAATTCTCTACATTTATTCCAAGTGATTTGGCTCTACTAAAAAAATACTTATCCTTTGTAGATGAGGTTATCCAGTCAATCATAAAAAATTCAAATTCGCGTATCTTTTCCTCTTTTTCCTTTCTTTTTAAAGCATCCTGTATAAATAATTCCACAACTCTTCTAATTAAAAGGGCTTGAGGCTGAATTCTATTTGGTTCTCCTGTAATACCAATTACAGCAATAGGATTATCATCTATAATAATAGGTATAACAACCCCTTTTCTTACTCCTTTCAGATTTTTAACTTCCTCTTCAGACATTAATATTAAACGTTCTTCTTTTAAACTAAGTAAAGCACCTTCATGAAACTGGTTAATTCGAGTGGGATCGGTGCTTACTTGAATAAACCCTCTTGAGTCAGTTAAAATTACTTCTTCTTGAATTAATTGACTTAACTCAATTATGATTTCTTGTCCTAATTCATTAAATTTGAACATTTTACTCCCCCCTTTTCCTAAACTAGAAGTAGAGATCTTTTTAAGAAGTAAAACCAGCGATATCAATCGCTGGTTTTGGTTAAAGTGAATTTATAAAACGTTCTAAACGATTTAAACCCTCTTCTAATACGGCCATGGAATAAGCATAGGAAATTCGAATATAGCCTTCTCCATAAGGTGTAAAGGTACTGCCAGGAACTACTGCTACTCCACCTTCATGTAGTAGCTTCGTTGCAAAATCAAAAGACTTCATACCTAAACCTTCTATAGAAGGAAAAATATAAAATGCACCATTCGGCTTAATGACAGGAAGACCCATCTTTAACAAGCGATCATATACATAGTCACGTCTTGTTACATACTCAATATTCATTGCGCTTGGGATGTCCTTGGAATTGGTTAATGCCTCTAGTGCACCGTACTGTGATGGCAAAGAAGCACAAATAGAATTGTAAAGATGTACTTTTAACACATGCTCCATAATTTTCTCAGGACCTAATATGAATCCAATCCTCCAGCCAGTCATCGAATGCGACTTAGAAACCCCATGGATATAAAATAATTTGTCTCGCAGCTCCGGATAGGAAGCAAACGAAACATGCTCTCCTAAAAAGGTATTCTCACTATAAATTTCATCGGAGACAATATAAACCTCTTTATCCTTTAACATTTCCACTAGCTGATCCATTACCTGCTTTTCAATAACCATGCCAGTAGGGTTTGAAGGATTATTAAACAAAATAGCCTTCGTTTTATCTGTAATAAGCTTCTCTAATTCATCTGCTGAAGGCTGTAGACCAGTATTAGTTGTATCTAAATAAACGATCTTAGCGCCACAAAATTTAATAACAGGTTCATAGCCCGAGTATATCGGAGCCGGCAATATAACCTCGTCGCCTTCTTCTAAAATAGTTCGAAAAACTGTATCGATAGCTTCACTCGCACCGTTTGTGATGACAATTTCTTTAGTTGGGTTGTAGGAAAAACCATATTTATCTGTAAAAAAATTATTAACAGCTTCTCTTAACTCTATTAACCCAGCATTGTGAGAATAACCAGTCAAATCATTTTGAATAGCGTGTATTCCTGCATCCTTCACTGCCTGTGGAGTAGGGAAATCTGGTTGTCCTATTGTTAGATTAACTGCATTTGGGAAATTAACTAGCTGGTTCGAGAACTGACGAATACCAGGTTGTTCAAGTGCTATCGCACGTGGGTTAAGTTGTAAAGACATATAATTACCCTTCTTTCACAATTATTTATTACTTAGAATACTCGGAAGCCATAAAGATAAACTCGGTAAGAAGGTGATGAGGATTAAGCAAACAATCATGCTGAACAAAAATGGGATAATGGCCATTACTATTCTTTCAAACTTCACATTACCAACACTAGAAGCTACAAATAGGTTTACTCCAAGAGGTGGTGTGATAAAACCAATTGCTAAGTTAGCAACTAATATTACCCCAAAATGAATGGGGTCGACACCGACTGCAATAACAATCGGCAAAAGAATTGGTGTTAGGATGACTAAAGCAGATATTGTATCGATAAACATTCCTACTATTAATAGTATGACATTAATAGCTAGTAAAATGACAATTGGATTGGTAGATAATTCAGTCAAGAAAGAAGAAATATCATTGGGCACCTGTTCTAAAGTCATGAAATATGCAAAGGATACGGAAAGACCAATAATAATCATCGTAGTAGCATTAATAACTACTGCTTCACGGAAGCATTCAAATACCGATTTCCACGTAAGCTCCTTGTAAACAAACAAGCCAATTATTAAAGCGTAGACTACTGCAACTACTGCAGCTTCCGTTGGCGAAAAGAAGCCCCCATAAATCCCACCCAAAATAATAACTGGGATAAGCAATGCCCACTTGGCATCGTATGTAGCTTTTAACACATCCTTAAACGAGAAGCGTGCACTTCCCTCGGACTTATAGCCACGTTTTTTAGCAATAACATACGCAGTGATCATTAAACCTATACCAATAATAATACCTGGTAATATCCCTGCTAGGAACATGCTTCCTACAGATACGCTTCCTATTACCCCATACAACACAAATGGAATACTAGGTGGAATAATTACGCCTATAGATCCTGCTGAAGCGGATACAGAAGCTGCGAACCCGCCGTCATACTTTTTGTTTTTCATTTCAGGAATCATAAAACCACCAATTGCTGCTACCGTTGCAGGTCCTGATCCCGAAATAGCGGCAAAAAACATGGATGCTACTATGGTTACTAAAGACAACCCCCCTACTACCCAACCTACTAAAGCAGTAGCTACGTCCAGCAATCTTTTGGAAACTCCCCCTTTACTCATTAATACTCCAGCTAGCATAAAGAAAGGGATTGCTAATAGCGGGAATGAATCCAAGGATGTAAAAGCTTTTTGGGCTATAATACCGAGTGGAAGATTAGAACCGAAATAAATGGCAACTAGTGCAGAAACACCTAAGGAGATGGCGATGGGAACTCCGATTAATAGGCAGATAAACAAAGTACCGAACAAAAGAGCTACCGTCATAGCATAATCTCCTCATCCTTTGGTTTGTCGTAATTGCCTTGTATTACTTCTTTTACTTGAATGACTAACCGAATAGCCATCCCAATCCCACCAAGTGGTATAGCTAAATATGGAATCCAAATTGGTATTTGCATAGCTGGAGCCAGCTGTCCATGATTAATACTACTTAAAACAAGTTCTGTACCAAACACAGCTAAAAACAGTGCCATTACAAACCAAATTACTATCGATAAAATCTCAAGCACCTGACGATAAACGCCGTGGAAGCGGGTGATAAATGCTTCCACACGAATGTGCTGTCTTAACTTAACTGCATAACTTGCACCTATCCAGACTTGAAATATATGAATATACCGAGCCATTTCTTCGGTCCAGCTTGGTGCGGAGGAGAAGACATATCGGCCTATTACTTGACCAAAAATAAGAGCTACCATTAAACCAAGGGAAAGTACTAGCATTATTTCTTCGAACCTTGCAAATTTCTTTAGCATATACATTTCACCCCTGTTTTATTATTGGTTGTTTGCTTCCTCTGCCATTTTGACAAGATCTTCCCCGATTTCAGATACATATTTATCATAAACTGATTGAGTTGCGTCCTTGAATTCGTTACGTTGCTCTTCCGTCAATTCATTTACTTTCATACCTTCCTGCTTCAATTTCTCAAGAAATTCTACATCTTGCTTTTGGGCAATTTCACGTTGTTCTGTTCGATACTCTTCAGATGCAGTTTGCACTAGCTCCTGCAAATCCTCTGGTAAACTGTTATAGAAGTCATTGTTCATCAACAAGATAGTTGCAGCATAGACGTGGCTAGTTAAAGTGAGGTATTCCTGAACCTCATAAAATTTGTTTGTATAATATAAAGAAATGGGTGATTCCATTGCTTCATATGTATTTTGTTGCAGTGCGGTGTATAATTCCCCAAAAGCAAAAGGTGATGCATTGGCACCAAAAGCTTTAAATGTATCTGTATGTACTGGATTTTCTAGGGTGCGATATTTTAAACCTTTTAAGTCTGCAATCTCTTCTATTGGTCCTTCATTATTAGACATATGACGGAATCCATTTTCAGCAAACACAAGGCCCTTCATATCATTGTTCTCTAATTCGGCAAGAAGTTTATCGCCTAATTCTCCATCAAGCGCACGATATGCCGCATCATGATCATTAAACAAAAATGGCAAATCAAAAACCATGAACTTTTTATTGAAAGAAGCTAATGGCGCTACGGCTGGAATAGTCATTTCAATATTACCTAACTGTACCGCTTCAATTCCTTCTCGGTCAGAAGGATACAATTGACCATTTGCATATAGTTCAACTTTCAATCGTCCATCCGATTCTTTCTCCAATTTTTCTTTAAAAGATTTAGCAGCTAAATGAGTAGATTGCTCCTCAGATACTAAGTATGCAATTCGAATGATATATTGATCTTGTTCCTCCCCAGAGCTAGATGTTGACGTATTTGTTGATGGCCTTCCACATGCGCTTAGCGTAAGTAAAGTGATCAGTAGTATAGCTAATAATTTTTTCATTTCTTTTCCTCCTCATTGAAATATAATAAAAATCTTCTTTCTACATTATCTAGGTGAATTGCCATAAGTTGTTTAGCCAAATCATTATCATGTGCCCGCAGTGCCCCTACTATCTCTTCATGTTCATAATAAGCCTCCGCTGCACTGACCTCTAATGTATTGGACAGAATTAGAAAAGCACGATTACTTCCAGCGTTAGCATCATTTATCAGTTCACTCAGCTTTCGATTGGGTCCTATACTTCCAATCAGCAAATGAAACTGTTGGTCTAAGTCGTTAAACGTGTTGTATCTTTCCTCTTTAATGGAAGTTAATTGCTCCACAAGATTTTTTTCTAGTGCACACAATACTTCCTCGGAAATATAATTTGCATTTTGGTCAATATTATATATTTCTAATAATCTACGTATTTCCATATAGTGTAGGCCGTCTTCTTTTGTAAAAGTTGCTACAATTGCTGGTTTAGCCTTATTTACCTCAACAAGACCCTCTGCCGCTAATCTTTTTAAAGCTTCACGCAATGGAGTTCGGCTAATCCCTAAATCTAACGCTAGCTTTTCTTCTGGTAATTCTTCCTGCTGCGCTAGTTTTCCATTAATGATAGCGTCCTTTAAAGCATTAAACGCTTGATCAGCTAAAGATTCTTTTGGAGAAAGCTTTTTCAAAATAATTTCTCCTTCCTGTATACTGTATACATGAATAATATATTATGTTAATATTATTGTAAATAAATATTTTGAATTTTTAGATATACAGGAGGATTGTCATTTATGGAAGCACATCTATTTGACCAATTTGAAAAGGTACTAGGAAAAGAGAAAATAAGTAAAAGTGAATCAGAATTATATAGACATAGTCGAGATGAATCCTCCCACCCTTTTGTGGAGCCGGATTTTGTAATCTTTCCGGATAGTGTGGAAGACATTGTGAACGTTCTCAAAATGGCTAATGAGCATAAGGTACCTGTTACTCCATATGGCGCAGGTTCAGGCCTTGAAGGTCAAGCTATACCAATTCACAAGGGGATATCTATAAGCTTTGATAATATGAAAAAGGTAATAGAATTTAATCCTGAGGATATGATGGTTACTGTGGAGCCAGGTATCACACGTCTACAGCTAAACCATTTTGTTAATAAGCACGGTCTATACTTTCCAATTGATCCTGGTGCTGATGCCTCTATTGGAGGAATGGTCGCAAATAATGCAAGTGGAACGACCGCTGTACGATACGGCTCAATGAGAGATCAAATTTTAGATCTAGAAGTCGTTTTAGCAAACGGTACCGTTATCCATACAGGATCGAAGGCAAAAAAATCTTCTTCGGGCTATAACTTGAACGGAATTATGGCAGGATCAGAAGGAACACTAGGAGTAATTACAAAGGTTACTTTAAAACTCCACGGTATTCCAGAGAAAGTGATTGCTGCTCGTTGTACATTTGAAACACCTGGGAGTTGTGCAGAAGCTGCTCAAGCAGTACTGTCCTGTGGGATTCCAGTTCTTAGAATGGAATTAGTAGATGCGGAAAGTATAAAACAAGTAAACGTGTATGGCGACTATGGATTCCCCGAGGAGCACTCTCTCTTCTTCGAGTTTGCAGGGACTCCTAATATCGTGGAAGAGGAAGCGACAGTAGTGGAAGAATTAATGAAGGATTTAGGCTGCAGCAATTGGGAGCGTGCCAATTCTCCAAAAGACCGCGCTGATTTGTGGAAGGCTCGGCACGAGCTCTCTTATGCCTATAAGCATATTAAAGGAAAAGACAACACGGGCGCTGACGCATGTGTACCTATCTCTAAGCTAGCAGAAATGGTCGTATTCGGTCGCACGCTATTAGAGGAAAGTGGTCTTATAGGAGGCGTCTTTGGACATGTCGGTGATGGTAATTTTCACACGATGGTCATGTTCGATCCGAACGATCCAATAGAAGTAGCTAAAGCCAAATATACAAATGACCAAATTGCTTTGAAAGCAATAGACCTAGGTGGTAGTTGTACTGGTGAGCATGGGGTTGGTGTCGGTAAAATGAAATACCAGCTCAAGGAGCATGGTGAGGCAGTTGAATTAATGAAATCTATAAAATTACTATTTGATCCAAACAGAATTTTAAACCCAGGGAAAATCTTTATTTAAAAGCGAATGAAATAGATTCAATTATAAAAAGGAACACACAGCTCGATGAACTGTGCAGTCCTTTTTTTTTTGAAATTAATATACTTTGTCTCCATTAAAAATAGAGTTTTTCACAACTACATAATCTACATTACGAATAGCATCCAATTTGTTTCCGCCTGCATACGAAATGGAAGATTGTAAATCCTGCTCCATCTCTCTTAAAGTATCCTCAAGATGTCCTTTATGCTCGACGAACATTTTTTTACCTTCGACGTTTTTCTTCTCGCCTTTTTGAAATTCAGAAGCAGATCCGAAGTATTCTTTAAAACGTTTTCCATCTTTTTCAATCGTAACTCCAGGAGATTCCTCATGACCAGCAAAAAGTGAACCGACCATTACCATGGATGCACCAAAACGAACAGACTTAGCAATATCACCATGCGTACGAATACCGCCATCAGCGATGATCGGTTTACTAGCAGCTTTTGCACACCAGCGTAAAGCAGCTAACTGCCATCCACCAGTTCCAAAACCAGTTTTAATCTTTGTAATACAAACCTTCCCTGGTCCAATCCCTACTTTAGTAGCATCTGCTCCTGCATTTTCTAACTCCCGTACAGCCTCTGGAGTTCCTACATTTCCTGCAATCACAAAGCTTTTTGGCAAGTAATTTTTAATATGCTTAATCATATTAATCACGGCATTAGAATGACCATGTGCAATATCTATTGTAATAAATTCAGGTACTAATGACTTGCTCGCTAACTCCTCTATGAAATGATATTCTTCCTCTTTGACTCCGACACTTATCGAAGCGATCAAGCCTTTAGATTGCATTTCCTTAATAAAATCTATGCGCTTTTCTGGCTGAAATCGATGCATGATATAAAAATATCCTTTTTCAGCTAAATACAAAGCTATTTTTTCATCTATAATTGTTTGCATGTTTGCAGGGACTACCGGTAATTTAAATTTATGCCCACCTAACGAAACTGTCGTATCACACTCCGAACGACTGTTAACCACACATTTCGCAGGAATTAATTGAATATCCTCATAATCAAAAACGTTTTCCACTCTCCAACACTCCCAAACACGAATATTTTTATTAAAAATAAAGGTAATTGTTCGCCCATTTGATAATTTACACGTTTTTTCATAGCTTGTCAAAGGTTTTCAATGAAATATTTACGAACAAAAAGAAAAAATATAATTTTAAGATAAATTTACAAATGAGGTCCTCAAACTTTCATACGAGAAAATAAGCATAACTTTGTGAGGCGAAACAGCAGATTAATCATTTGGAAAGAGAGAGTTAAAGGGCAGAAAATAACATGATAGCTTTTAGAGAATGATATACGCTGACTCCAACTTTTTTTTGTTTCATATGATACAAAAAGGAGGTTTTACTATGTTACCAGCTATACTATTACAGTTTGCTTACCTATTCATTTTTATCTGGTCAGTGGCTATGCTAGTTCAGGATTTCCAAGGGACGCAAAAAAATTGGTTGACGGTATTGTTACACATCTCTGTAGCAATCGTTTCCCTTAACTACTTACTGCTCTCACTCGGCATAAGTCTCTAACCATGAAAGGAACCATGCTTGCCTTAGCGTAAGCATGGTTCCTTTTTAGATTCAGGCTAGAGAGAATGTTTGGTTCAAATAATTCTATCAGTCAGAAATTAGAATTGATTTCCATACCAGCCGGACACTTTTCTTGGGATGAGTGTTAAACTATCACCGGTTACCTTCTAACGGGTTAAATGAATTATCGATCTCATCCATACCACCGGAGTCACTCTCCCGCTACAATTAGAAACTTATTTCTTCTTTATGATTACTCATACGAGTTTTACTCATTAAGATTAAAAACTAAGATCCGGGGTAAAGTAATTGGATAAATTCCTCTGAGAAGGTGATCGAATGGCAACTAATAGTAAAACCAATAAATTAATCGAAGAACAATCTCCTTATTTACTCCAGCATGCCAATAATCCTGTTGACTGGTTTCCATGGGGCGAGGAAGCATTTGAGAAAGCAAAAGCCGAAAACAAGCCAGTTTTCGTAAGTATCGGCTATAGTACTTGCCATTGGTGTCATGTAATGGCAAGGGAATCCTTTGAGGACAAAGAGGTAGCACATATTTTAAATAAGCATTTCATCTCTATAAAAGTGGATCGGGAGGAAAGACCAGACATAGACTCGATCTATATGACAGTATGTCAGATGTTGACTGGAGAAAGCGGCTGGCCACTTCATGTCTTTTTAACTCCTGAGCAAAAACCTTTTTATGCAGGAACTTATTTTCCTAAGGAACAGAAGTATGGAAAGCCTGGACTGATCAATTTACTGCCTCGGTTACACAATGCCTATCAAAATGAGACGGAACAGCTGGAAGAGGTAAGTGATAAATTAATAGATGCTTTTCAAGAACCTATGGGTGAACCTAATAATAAGGAATTAACTCCTTCGATAATAGAAACTGCTTACGACCAGTTAGCAGGAATGTTTGATTCTCAATATGGAGGTTTCGGAAAAGACCCTAAGTTTCCCTCTCCCCTACAATTGCTCTTTCTAATGAGGTATTATCACGAAACAAATGATGAAGATGCTCTTAATATGGTGGAAACTACATTGGATGGCATTGCTCGTGGAGGAATTTATGATCATCTTGGAGGGGGGGTTTCTAGATATTCAACCGACGAGATGTGGTTAATTCCACATTTTGAGAAAATGCTTTATGACCAAGCCTTGCTAGTAATGGCTTATACCGAGGCTTATCAGATTACTAAAATTCCCCAGTACGAGGAAATTGTATATAACACAATAAAATTCCTTGAGAGAGAGATGACCCACCCTGAAGGTGCATTTTACTCAGCCATTGACGCAGACAGCGAAGACGAGGAAGGCACTTATTATGTTTGGTCTTTTGATGAAATAATAGAAGTACTAGGAGAAGAGGAAGGCTCTCTTTTTGCAAGATGCTATGATGTTTCAAAAGAAGGTAACTTCGAAGGTAAAAATGTACTTAACTTAATCTATACAGACATCATCCCTATACTGGAAGAGCTGAGCATATCTGAGGATGAACTGGAGGAACGCTTAGAAACATCTAAAGAAATCCTCTTGAAACAACGTCAATCTAGGATCTTTCCTCATATAGATGATAAAATTCTTACTTCATGGAATGCGCTGATGATTGCTGCCCTTGCAAAAGCTGGAGCAGTATTTACGAACTCCGATTTCATAAACAGTGCAGAGAGAGCTTTACGATTTATTAATAGTCAGCTCATCAGGGGGAATGTATTATATGCAACCTATCGAGATGGAAAGGTAAAGCATGTTGCTTATTTAGACGATTATGCTAATTTACTTTGGGCATTAGTTGAACTGTATGAAGCAACTGGTAAAACAGACTATCTAGTGAGGGCCAAGAATGTAGTCAAGGATATAATGAACAACTTTAAGGATGACACTACTGGTGGATTCTACTTCACAAGTACAGAAGGGGAAAAACTAATTGTACGAGAAAAATTAATTATGGATCAAATTATTCCCGCTGGAAATGGAACCGTTGCGTGGCAGCTGTGGAGACTAGCTAAGATTACGGGAGATATGAGTATGCTGGAGGAAGCAGAAAAGACGATTTCTACTTTTACTCAGGATCTTACTCTCTATCCAACCTCTCTCCTGTCTTCAGTCATAGCTTATCAATCACTAAACAGCAGGGGTAGAGAAATAAAACTCCGCGGAAGATCTATAAGTGATGTACTGACGGTCATACTGACTACGTATAGACCATTCGATGTATGGTCTATGATTGACTCGACAGATGATCTGGCTGTGGAAATTTGTCAAAATAATAGCTGTCTTTTACCTTTGAGGGATATGGAAGAAATCATTAAAGAATTAACGTAATACATTTTTGGAGAAGACATCATGAATGTTCTTCTCTTTTTTGTATTTGAACAGACATCTCCATCAATTTTATCTTTTCACTTAGTTCAAGCAAGGCTTGCATTATTTGATGATGCTCCATTTTTGTCATACTCGTTTGAAGCACCATCTGTTCTACTGATTTTTCGACATGAATAATACTTTTATTCATTCCCTCCACAAAATGCTGAACCGACACTACTCACCACTCCTTTTTGTCCTATTTTACTCCAATATGACAAATATACAATTTTCAGAATTGATTAGATAACGTGACTTTGACTAAATACGATTAAATTTGTAGGCATAATAGAATTTTATGCCTATTTTGGCGAATGAAATTTTTTTTTGGACTTTTTTCATTTATCTTGGAATATAGTAAAGTAAAAGTAGAGAGGGGATATTGATTGATATCAAATTTAAATCCTATTGATCCTAATGAGATGAAAAGGAGACGAGATCTAGATGAGATTGCCTCTCTTAATATGATTGGAGAAGGCTGTCCCTTTTTCGATTTAGAAGAAGAGAAAATTAAAGACGAAAAAGAAAATGATGCCTAACTTCTACCCACGATTCGTGGGTTTTTTATTTGGCTACATTATAGGCAAGGGCTAATTGATACAAATTTTTCTATCAGAATGAAAAATGGATTTAAGGGCAAATAACTTACGTTGTCATTAATAGTCATTTAAATTACTGTTTTAATGATCGCTTTCACTATAAAAGATAAACTTTACTCTAAATCGACCGATAAATGTAACACACATAATTTAATCATCTATCTTTCCTATGTTTATTGCATTAAATGTAATATATGAGCATTTAATATCCTTGTATATTCCTTAAAACTCTTCTTTTTAAAAATTAATTGTAATCAATGGAATATTGTGATAAATTAAGCAATATTAGAAATTGAAGTATCCCCTTCAAACGAAAGAGAAAATAATGCCTTAACTTCAAAAGGAGAACCCCCGTGCAATTACATAATCTTATACGTGAAAACTATGTTACTATGTCTAAAAGCCAAAAGAAAATGGCTAATTATGTTTTAGATCACCCTCGGGACATAGCGCTATGTTCAGCTGCTGAATTAGGTGGCAGAATTGGAATTAGCGAATCCACTGTTATTCGATTTACCTATACCCTTGGCTTTTCAGGCTATGTAGAGCTTCAAAAACTAATGCGCGAACATTATTTTATCAATGAGACCCCAACAAGTCCGTACCAATATACTGAAATTGAGCTATCGAAAGAAGAAAGCTTTCATAGACAAGTCATGGAAAAAGATATTCATTCTATTAATGCTACGATGGATCAAATAGACGCGGCATCTTATTACGCTGCAGTACAACGACTTTCCAAGGCGAAGTCGATATATGTCCTAGGGCTTCGTACCTCATATCCCGCTGCTAACTGGCTATCCTTTTCCATTGGTCTAGTAAAGGAAAATGTTCACTTTATACGACCTGATACAGAGGATGTGATTAGAACCATTGCAGGTATGAATTCAAATTCGGTGGTTATTATTATATCTTTTCATCGTTATTTGAAGGAAACTCTTCAAATAGCAGAGCTAGTTAGAAAACAAAAGGCTTTTATTATTGGCATTAGTGATTCCATGCTTGCCCCTATTCATGAATATAGTGACGTATTATTCCCTATTTCTACACAAAATAAATCAACCTTTGATGCTGTAGCTCCTTTGTTTTCTTTTATGAATGCGATTGTTTCAGGCTTAATTGTGGAACAGAAAGATGCCTTTAAAAACAGACAATTAATGTATCAAAGCATCCCGACTCATTTTCTTTTTGAAAATGTCGAAGAAAATTCCTAATTTCATAAGATATACCCAATGAATTTAAGCCTAAAGAGTGGTAGATTAAGAGTAAGAAAGCGGAGGATAATCGATGCCGGAGAATACAAAGTTTACACAACCTTTTCACATTGACTTTACAGAAAATAATTATCCCGTCTTAATCGAGCCATGCATATTTGTACCGACCGAGGAAGCATATGAGGTACCAATTCCTCAAATGATTCAAGAAATGAGAGTCACAGAGCCTGATCTAGCATTGAAATGGGATCTTCAAATTAGAAAAATCATACAAAATTTATTTACTGAAAATTACTCCATTATTGCAGTTCGAAAAACAAAGGAACCAGTGAATTATTATCAGTTTATAAAAAAGAAGAAATAAACCTCCAACAAAGGAGAGCTATAAAATGATTATAAAGAAAATAACAGTATACCATCTGAATATGACGATGAAGACTCCCTTTGTGACAAGCTTTGGCAGTGTACAAGAGAAGCCTTTCCTTTTAATCGAAGCTATGGACGAAGAAGGAAATACAGGTTGGGGTGAATCTACCGCCTTTCATGCTCCATGGTATAACGAGGAAACCTTTCAAACTAATTTACACATTATTAAAGACTTTCTTGTCCACTTAATATTAGATAAAGAAATAAGTCACCCTGACGAGGTATCCGCAATATTTTCTCCTATACGTAAAAACAATATGGCTAAGGCTGCGATAGAAGGTGCGATATGGGATCTTTTTGCAAAAAGAAATTGCCTTACCTTAGCCGAAGCACTAGGTGGAAATGTAAATAAAATTGAAGTAGGCGTTAGCATTGGTCTACAAAAAAGTACAGAAGAGCTAGTAAATGTCGTACAGAATTATGTAAAGGAAGGATATAAACGCATTAAAGTGAAGATTAAACCCGGAAACGATATTTCTTTAATCTCCTCACTAAGAGAGGCGTTTCCTGAATTACCTTTAATGGCAGATGCCAATTCTGCCTATACCCTCGAGGATATAGAAATTTTCAAACAGCTGGATCAATATAACCTTTTAATGATTGAGCAGCCACTAGATTACGATGATATTGTCGACCATGCAAAATTACAACAGCAAATTAAAACACCTATTTGCTTAGACGAAAGCATTCTGTCTTTGGCAGACGCGAAAAAAGCAATAGAGCTAGGTAGCACTAAAGTAATTAATATAAAAATAGGTCGTGTCGGCGGTTTGACGGTTGCAAAACAAATCCATGATTATTGCTTGGAGAAAAATGTACCCGTTTGGTGCGGAGGAATGCTAGAAGCAGGGATTGGTCGTGCACATAATATTGCACTTACCACATTGCCTAATTTTACACTACCTGGCGACACCTCTAGCTCTTCCCGTTATTGGCACGAGGATATTATTACTCCTGAAGTCGTTGCCAAGGATGGATATATTACTGTGCCGACAGGCTATGGGATAGGCTTTGAACCAAACCTAGAAACAATTAAAAAGTTCACTAAGAATTATTGGGAATTTGAAGCATAGTTATTTGAGCTGTAAGTACATGCTGCTTACAGCCTTTTTTATTTCCTTTGACTTTAATTTCTAAAAAATAGAAGCCCCTATCAGGTTGGATAGGGGCTGAAGCATTACTATTATTTCTTTACGTCTACAATTCTACCTTCAATTTCTGTAGGTATTTTATCAAGAGATTCAAACTGTTCTTTTAAATTCTCCCAATCAGAAAGTCCAAGGTCCGTTACTTTACCAGCCTTATAAATTTTCTCGAAAACATCATAGCTGTCTCCACCTTTAGCTGTAAATGCATTCGTAGCAACTACATATGTCTCTGTATCCTTTATGTCTACTAATTTACCATCAGCACCAAAGTATTTAATAGAAACAACTCTTTGGCCAGCTGGCTTCGATGAATCAAATTCCACCTTACCACCAGCAATGTGTAAGAATCCTCCATTTTCCTTAGGATATGATTTAAAGCTGATTTCAAATGCGGCCTTAAGGTCAGCTCCACTAATTTCCATCGTCGCTAATGTATTACCATATGGAAGTACGGTAATTACATCACCAACCGTAATTGGGCCAGCCTTTATATCTGAACGAATTCCTCCGCCGTTTTGAAGTGCCATGATTATTTTATCATCATATTTTTTTGCTTTTGCTAGCATTCCATCAGTAATAATATTACCTAGGATTGTTTCGTTTTTACGTACACTTGGCTGTGAATCATCTCCACTTACACGAGGGTTTTCTAAATCTTTATCCAAAGTTACTCCAATTTCTTTTGAATTAACCTCTTGAACTTTAGTAGAGTACTTTTCAATAAGCTTTAGCGCTTCTTCATCATCTTTTTGGTCTTTTATCGGTATTAATGCACCTTCGTGAGCAATTACTCTTCCATCTTTATCGAAGTCTACCTGTAAAGTCCCTAGGAATTCACTATATTGATATGCTTGAACAATCACGGTAGGATCTTTCTCAGCACCCTTACTGTCTTTATTGACAATCACAGGCTTGTCCAGCTGTGTATGACTGTGGCCACCAACAATTACATCAATTCCTGTGACAGCGGCTGCTAGCACCAAATCATTGTCTACTGCTGGATTGTCGTCATAACCAATATGAGTAACTGCCATTACTTTGTTTATTCCTTGTTTCTCAAACTCATCCACCATCGTTTGCGCTGCTTTAATGTAATCTGTAAATTTCACTTTTTCTGGACTTGAAATTCCTTCTGTTTCAGCAGTCGTTAAACCAAATATACCTACTTTTTGACCGTTAATTTCTTTTACGATTCCGCTGTAGATTTGTCCATTTTTAGGGTCAGATGATACTTTTACATTAAATAGTCCCTGGAATAAATCATCCTGAGAGAAATCTACGTTAGAGCTAACAAATGGGAAATTAGACTTTTCGATAAACTCTTTTAAAGCCTTATGTCCTTCTGGCGAAGCTCCTAAGTCAAATTCATGGTTACCAAATGTCATCACATCATAGTCCATGATATTCATTATTTCTAAGTCTGCTTGTCCCTTGAATTCGTTAAAGTAAAGTGTACCAGTTAATACATCTCCTGCATCTACAAGGAGAGCATCTGGATGAAGAGCTCTATACTCTTTCACTGCCGTAACACGCTTTGGTCCTTTTTCTACATGACCATGTGTGTCATTTACATGCATAATGGATAAAGAAAAATCTGCCTCAACCGTATCTGCCAACGCATGTACCATCTCTAAAAGCTGTTTAACTGCAGGAAGTTCCTTGTCACTCGGAAGTCTATCCAATAGTGGCTGAATAGTTTCAATTACTTTGTTTGCTTCCTCTGTCTTACCTGCTGTTAGTAATGATTGAGCTTGATTCACCTTCATATAAACTGTTACGGGTACCATTAATTCGTTTCTAACTTCATTTGCTGGATCTTTATATTGAGTTAGTAATAAATGACGAGCATCTCTACCCGTAAAACGATATAGGATTGCTGTTCTTGTTTTTAATTGGGCCGATAGCTTGTGGTACCCTTTTTCTATTTGAGCCCAATTATTACTCGCTTCGGCAGCTTCTATTTCTTTCATGATTGGTGTTAAGTATTTGTCTGCATAGTTATATGCATCGATATAAGGAATAAGTCCTTTTGTCACTCGTTCTGTATATAATTCATCTAGACTTTTTAAAAGAGCAGCCTTATTTTTTACATTGGATTTATTTATTTCATTTCTTGCCTTTTGATAATTAGCTTTAGCTTTATTTAAAATAGGATATAATTCTTTGCTCGTAGCTAATTTTCCAGCTTGAGCAGGTGTATTATAAGAATAGGATGCTTGCTTGATGTCTTTTCTGGCATTGTCTATTACCTGTTGAAAAGATGAGCTTGCGAAGGAAATGCTTGAAGCTGAGAATAGTGATGTAGCTACAATTGCTGCTACTGCCGTTTGTTTAATTTTCTTGTTTCTCATGTCTTACCTCCTAGTATTATGTGTATAAATGCTCCTATTAATAGATTCATATACTACTAAAAGTTATCTCAATTCGACTATTTACGCAAGACATTTTCTAATAATTTAAAAAAAGATAAAAATACCGATTATTCGTAGAATGTTATGGAGGATATTCGTACTACTTGTACGAAAAAAGGGGATTTATGCTATAATTAATTATCACAATAGAGATAGGAGTATCCTCATGTTAAAAGATATTTTTATGACATTATCAGAAAACCAAATATTAAATGGTGCAGCTAAAAAGTATGGTTTAAAAATGGGTGCCCAACATGTTGTAGCTGGAACTAATATCGAAGAAACGATGGAAAGTATTAAAAAACTCAATGCTCAAGGTATCTCTTGTACGGTAGATAATTTAGGGGAGTTTGTCTTTGAAAAAGAAGAGGCCTTAGAAGCCAAAGCTCAAATTATCGCAGTGATCGAGGCAATAGAGAGCCATCAAGTTGATGCACATATCTCGTTAAAACCATCTCAATTGGGATTGGATATAGATTATGATTTTGCTCTGCAAAATTTAAAGGATATTACAGCAGTGGCAAAAAAATACGATACATTCATTAATATAGACATGGAATCCAACAAACATTTACAGCCTTCCTTTGACATTTTAGATGAGCTGTCTAAGGAATACGATAATGTTGGAACCGTAATTCAAGCATACTTCTATCGAGCAGCTGAGGATATTCAAAAGTATAAAAACTTCCGTCTCAGAATTGTAAAAGGAGCTTACAAAGAACCTGCTGATGTAGCTTATCAAACAAAAGAAGAAATCGACCAAAATTATATTGAGCTTATAGAATGGCACTTATTAAATGGTAAATTTACTTCTATCGCAACGCATGACCATAATGTGATAAATCATATTAAGCAATTTATAATTGATAATAATATTTCACACGATAAATTTGAATTCCAAATGCTATATGGTTTCCGTACGGATATGCAGTTACAGCTAGCTAAAGAAGGCTTTAACTTCTGCACATACGTACCATTTGGAAAAGATTGGTACGGTTACTTTATGAGACGTCTTGCAGAACGCCCTGCAAACATGAATCTGGTTGTAAAACAAGTATTCAACAAAAAAACGAACACTATGATCGGTCTTGCTGCAGGAGCATTCGCATTAGGAAGATTGACAAAAAGAAAAAAATAATCAAATTATCTTCTCTATAATTAGTCAATAAATGAAACGTGAAATCAGTAACTTGATTTCACGTTTTCTTATGCAAATATTAGACTTCATTCTGGCGGTTCTCTTGCAATTGACAAATATCCTCTAATGCAGGAAGTGCAGGTATTCCACCTCTTTTTGTCGTAGCTAATGCTCCTGCCGCATTAGCAAAGTGTACACTAGACTTAAGCTTTTCTATAGTTAATTCCTCCAGATTTGACTCTGCTAAAATCTTGCATAGTAGGGCTCCAAAGAATGCATCTCCTGCACCCGTTGTATCAATAGCTTCTACTATAAAGGATGGTATTAGCTCCGTTTTATCCTTATATCTAAAAAAGCATCCTTTCTCACCAAGCGTCACAAAGATCAATGGAATTCCATAGTTTGTACTTAATATTTCAGTACCTTTTTCATAATTAGATGTATCCGATAAAAAATGAAGTTCTTCTTCAGATACCTTTAGTATGTCTGCAAAGCATAAACTATCAGATATGACTATCTTCGCTTCTCTTAGGTCCTCCCATAGATTTTCGCGTAAATTAGGATCGTAGGAAATAAGCAACCCTTTCTCTTTAGCATAGCTCACTGCACGAAGAGTCGCTTGTCTCACAGGTTCACTTGTCATGGAAACGGAACCAAAATGAAATAATTTTGCCTTGTCGATTAACTTGTAGTTCACTTCTTTTTCCTCTAAAGTAATGTCAGCACCTGGTTTACGGTAAAAACTAAAAGAACGGTCTCCATTAGGTTGGAGATGAACAAAGGCTAACGTCGTATTCACTTCTTCAGTTGTTACTATTCCAGTCGTGTCAACACAATTGGCTATTAAAGTTTCCTGAAGAAACTGACCAAATTCGTCTGCACCTACTTTACCTATAAAGGACGTTTTAACCCCTAGTTTACTAAGCATAACCAATACATTTGCTGGGGCCCCACCCGGATTTCTCTCAAATAATACATTTCCATTTTCAGATTGACCATTTGGTGTGAAGTCGATTAATATCTCTCCCAATGCTACCACGTCATACATATATCTTTTCACCTCTATTTGTATAGTAAGCTATAATTAAATAATTCAGACTTTCTTCAATTAAATAAAGGATATACTATTTTCCAACAAAGTTACAAATATATTTGGGTAAAAAAAACATCTCATTCTACGGGGATGGTAGAATGAGATGTTTTTTCCTTGTTATCGCTCAAGGTATATTTGATACGCCGTAATTTTTTGCCTTCGTACTGTCACATCGTTTTATCGCTCGTGTGATATATCCCCTATTATACTTAGTTGATGAAAGAGCTCCTTCAAAACTCGTTCAACAACATTAAAGATATTTTTTCTATATATTCATCATATCTGAACTAAATGAGAATACAAAGAGAGTTTTATTAGAAATTGATGAGAATTTTATTCCCATGTTACAGATAAAATTTTACCAGAGATTGCATGTACTTGGATCGTTGCTTTTGTTTTTTTATCCTTACTATCTTTCGAGTTTGCATCTGCCGTTTGCATTACGATTAAATAGTAGCCACCTTCATTTGTTTTTACGAAGGAATTGTTCTCCACAGTACCTTTGTATTGTTGCTGAGCTATCTTAGTAGCTTGTTCCGCAGTGATTAACACAGTAGCTGTACTTTCCTGTTTTGCTTCGTCAGTTTTTTTAGTATCAGTCTGTGTTTTATTGGTAACAGATGAACTCGTATCTGTTTCTTCCTTCTTTGTTTCCTCTTTTTTTGGTTCTTCTGCCTTGCTAGCCTCTCCTTTAGTAGATTCTATCTTTACAGACTCCACTTTTGTAGGTTCACTTTTAGAGGACTCTGTCTTGGCCACTTCTGTTTTGGCTGGTTCCACTTTAGATGAGTCCGATTTTATACCTTCTATTGACTCAGTTGAAGTCTCTGCCTTAGAATCACCTTTACTCTCATCTGATTTTGCAACTTCTGTTTTGACTATTTCTTTTTTGACTTCCTCTGTTTTCACAGGATCCGTTTTCAAAACATCTTTTATAGCATTTTTAATCACTTCTGTAATGGGCTTGTCTACTTTAGCATCACTTAACTTTTCTTCTATTGAAGAAGTGGCAGAAATACTTGATCTTATCAACTTCATCTCAGTCGCTTGAGCTGTTTCTACTTTATTAACAGTACTCTTTACATCTTCTTTCACCTGTATCTGCGTGATTGGACTCATTTCTACAACAATGTTATTGTTTGCTTCTTTTTTACGAATATTACTAGTTAAAGGGTATTCCCTAACTTCAAAAGAATCGCTATATGTAGCAAATTCCGATTGAGTGACGGGTTGCGTTGAACCTGTTAACATATATTCATTCGTCTGCTCCATTGTATAGATATCTCCATTAGTAGAGTTAACCTCTACTAAATACACGGAGCCGCCTTTTGTGATCACAGCCTTATATACATCTTCTTTTAACGTAATTTCAGTTACTTCTGCATCATACAATTGTTCTAGCTGGGTACGAACTTCATTCTCTGACAAAGAATGTCGGTTCGTTTGGGTCACATTAAACAAAAACCCAGTGCCTACAATGACTGTCACTGATACAAAAACCAATGTATATTTTTTGATTTTAGTAAATTTCATTTATGCTTACCCTCCCCCCAATTCTATTTTAAAAGACAAACATTAAAAATTGATGAGAATTGGAGATTTTGGAATAAAAATATAAATAGTAGTACCAAATCCAATTGTGCTATCTATTTCCAGCTCCAGAGAAAGACGGTTAGCAATATCTTTTGCTATGGATAAACCAAGACCGGTCCCCCCTGTTTTCCTGTTACGATCCTCATCGACGCGATAAAAGCGGTCAAAGATATAATCAATATCCTTTTTGGGAATACCATTCCCGTAGTCTAAAATGGATATAACCGTACGACTTTCTTCCTCGGTAATAGTCGTTTTAATTTCTTTTTCACTATATTTCCTTGCATTATCTAGAATGATAAACAGTAGCTGGGTTAGCTGCTCCATATCCGTATCCACATAGATAGGTCCATCTGCTTTGAGTATAAACTTCCGATTATAGGCAGTGCGCATGGATTGCAAAGTATTTTCTACAAGCTCGCAAAGATCAATAGTTTCTGTTTTTTGAGTATGTTGACCGTTTCCTTTGGCCAGCAACAGCATTTGAGAGATCATTTCTTTCATTCTTGCCGTTTCATGAATGATTGCATTTACCGATTCCTCTGCAATAGCTTTGTCTTTAAAGCCGTGACGTGATAATAGCTTTGCATAGCTCTCAATGACAGTTAGTGGCGTTTTTAATTCATGGGAAGCATCCGAGACAAACTGCTCCTGCTTATTGTAATTTTCTTCTAGCTGCTCCATCATTTCATTAAAGGCGATCCCCATCTGAGTCATCTCGTCTTTACGATTTTTACTCAATTCTATTTTTTGATACTTCCCTGACACCCTGCTCTGGGACATTGTATTTATTAATTTATTTATAGGCTTCGTAATGATATTGCCCAAAGTGACACTTGAAATAGTCATTAAGAGCATTCCTATGATGGTTACCCCTATTAAAGTCCAGCGGAGAAAGTTTAAATTTTTATCCACTTCTATAAGCTGTTTGAGCGTATGGATTTCCACAACTTCTCCATTTTGCCATATGACTGGCTTGGTTATTGTTAGAACAGGTACGCCTCGAAAATAACCTGAGGTATATCGCTCCCCATCCTGTAATTCTGGAGTATAGTCTTTCATTTCTTCAATAGACTCTACAAAAACAATAGAGGTTCCTGAAGCATCAATTACTCTTATCCCTCCGTTTGGCGGTATAAATGCCCGCAAAATAGTAGCCGGATCATCCTCCATACCCATTTTACTAAGTGCGGCAACCAGCTCATCTACTTCACTATTCAGCTGATTGTATTCGGTATCGAAAGCCATGGATTCAAATATAAAATAGATGCCTATGTTCATTAATCCTAAAATGACTAGTGTTAAAAAAGTAGAGAAAAGATGTATTTTTGCTTTAAGCTTCATTTCTTAGCTCCTTCAAAACATATCCAACCCCTCTTACCGTTTGAATGTAAGAAGAACAATTTTTTTCCTCTAATTTTTTTCGTACATATCGTATGTAAACATCCACAATATTTGTATCCCCATAATAGTCAAAGCCCCACACAGCGTCTAACAATTGCTCTCTCGTCAGTACTTGGTTTGGATGTTTCATCAAATAAAGCAGCAGGTCATACTCTCTGGGCGTCAAATTGACATGCTCCCCATCATTCGTAATCTCTCTCGTTTGTTCATTTAAAATAATAGAATGAAAAATATGAACGTTCTCTGCTTTAAGCGGAGCTTCCAACGCTGGTTTGTTAAAACGAATAGCCGTACGCACTCGAGCAAGAAGCTCCTCAATTTCAAACGGCTTCGTAACATAATCATTCGCTCCTAAGTCCAGCCCCTTCACCTTATCCTCTAAACCGCTTTTTGCAGTCAATAAAATTACTGGGGTTTTTGCCTCAGTAGCCCTAATTCTCCTTAGCACGTCTAAACCACTTAAGCCTGGTAGCATTAAATCTAATAGCACTAAGTCCCATGGCTTTTCTCTATATTTAATAAGACCATCTGTCCCTGTATAAGCAATTTCGACAGAATAACCCTCAAATTCCAGCTCTAATTGTAGAACACGAGCAATATTTTCCTCATCCTCTATGATTAAGATTTGATCTTTCATACCGAATCACCCTCTTTATGGCTATTTTAACACAATATACCGACCAAATTACATACACCATAGAAACTATTGTAGTACCTGTAATGGAATATTACAGGCGCCTGGTGAGTAGATTGTTACAGGTGCCTGGCACCTGTAACAATCTCGAAATAAACGTTGTTTATTTTATTTTCATAAAGATTTTAGCGATATAAGAAGAGAATATATATCTTTTGTTTATAAAAATCAAATTATTGCGAATTTTGCATAATTTCCATTATTGTACAATTTAAAAGTTTATAGTATGTTTGTTAAAAGAATAGATGGAGGTTAGCGAAATGGGAAGAATGCGTAGGATTTGGCAACCAGAGCTTTACTATCACGTGACAATGAGGGGCAATAATCGACAGAATATTTTCTTAAACGAAGGTGATGTGTCCCTCTTTTTCCGTGCTTTACGACGTACATATAAAAAATCTAAATTTACGATTGTTGCTTACTGTATTATGAATAATCATTATCACCTTTTAATCCGCTCGCCAGAGACCCCACTTTCCGAAGTGATGTTATCTATCAATAAGACTTATTCCGAATACTTCAAGCGCAAATATAATTATTTTGGACAACTCTATGAAACAAGGTTTTTCTCTAGTATGGTTTCCGACCCTATCGGATTACTGAATGTAAGTAGTTATATTCATCAAAACCCTCTAACGACTTCCAAGGCTCTGACTAGCAAAATGGAGTATTATCCTTATAGTTCATTTCAATATTACTTTTATGATAAGAAGAGTGATGATCCTTTTATTAACAGCGAATTACTTCCATCTCTTATCGAAAAGCACCCAGAAATAAAAGAAAGGAACTACGTAGCTTATTGTGAAAATTTTCGAATGAAGCAAGATATACATTTTAACTATGAAATCCATACTTATTGAACCATATTATGTACAGTATGCCTGTGCCGGTTATAGACAGATAAAAGCACTTTGAAACAGGACAACCCACCATTAACTAATTTCATTTAACTAGTCGTTAATCTCCTCAAATATCTATAATTTCACCTTTAAAAGAAAAGAATCGCTCCTATACTTCATCTAGGAGCGATTCACACATTTACTTAAGTTCCATTACCCAGCCAAAAGGATCTTCTACCGTTCCATGTTGGATGCCGGTCAATGTATCATACAATTTCTTAGATAACTCTCCAGTTTCCCCGTTATTGACATAGAAAAGCTCGCCTTTCCAACGAAGTTCTCCAATTGGAGAAATAACTGCAGCTGTTCCAGTTCCAAAGGCCTCTTCTAGCTTCCCGTCTAAATAAGCTTCTCGAATCTCTTCCATTGAAACCTTTCGTTCCGTTACTGGCACATCCCAATGTTTTAGTAGCTCAATAATTGATTTTCTAGTAATACCATCTAAGATGGAACCATTCAAAGCAGGAGTGACAACCTCTCCATTTAATTTAAAAAATACGTTCATACTTCCTACTTCTTCAATATATTTTCGTTCAATGCCATCTAGCCACAAAACCTGTGAGTACCCCTCTCTATCAGCCACTTCCTGGGCTTTTAAGCTAGAAGCATAGTTCCCAGCTGTTTTGGCCATTCCTGTACCACCTGCCACTGCACGAACATATTCGCTTTCTACTAGTATTTTAACAGGGTGGATACCTTCTTTATAATAAGATCCAACCGGTGACATTATAATCATAAAGCTATACGTCTTCGAAGGAGATACTCCCAGATGAGCTTCTGTTGCAATCATAAATGGTCGAATATATAGAGATGTTCCTGGTTCATTTGGAATCCATTCCTTATCAATCTCTAGCAGTTCTCTTAAAGCTTCCATAGCAAACTCTTCATCTATTTGTGGCATACTTAGTCGATCACAAGAAGTATTCATTCGTTTCATATTTTGGTCTGGTCGAAATAAACGAACGACCCCATCTTTAGATAGATATGCCTTCATCCCTTCAAATACCGTTTGACCGTAATGTAAGATAGTTGCAGAAGGATCTAATGTAATCGGTTGATAAGGGACAATTCGATGATCATGCCATCCAATTCCTGCAGTATAGTCGGCAATAAACATATGATCTGTAAATTTAGTACCAAAGGCAAGTTGGCTAGCCGGTGTTTTTTCATTTTTAATTTCATTTTCTGTGAATCTGATTTTTACACTATTCATATTGTATTTCCCCTATCAATTAATTATTTAGTAAATTGCAACTTTTATAAATGTGCAATATATTACATGCAATTATACTCCTTTTATCCAAATTGAAAATACCTTTTTAAAAAATTTTCTAAAAATTTTGTGTATTTTTAACTCTACTTTTCATTTTTGTAAAAATAAAGGAATTCTATCTTAAAATCCCTTTAATTATACCGATAAAAAAGTATAATAAAATACCAATAGATAGGAGTTTTATGTGTGTTTAGAAATACTTTTTACATATTAAGCTTATTGCTAATCATAAGCACCATTTTTTCTTCTGTTCCTGCCAATGCTTCTTCCTCGGTTAACGGACTTTTCGTAAAAACCATATATGAAGAGGTTACCCTTGAGGACAAAACAACTGAGAAAAGACTTTCACAAGTAATTTTAATCAATGAACAAGGAAAAGAGGTAAGGCTAACCATTGATAAATATACCCCTTTGTACATCAACGCAACGCCTACTACAATTGGTGCGTTTAAGGAAGGTCTGTGGGTAGAAGCGATAGTGGATGGTCAATCGGTTCAAGAGCTTAACGGTTTCACATATATTGACCAAGGCTCTCCTGAGAATAATAAACCTGAAGCAATTGGACAAAGCTTTACAGGTACTGTCAATGAAATTGATAAAAATGCTAAGTATATCGCTATCAATCTCAAAGATAAAAAATCGACTAGATTTTATTTAGACGAGAACACAGAAATATATAAAGATCATAAAATCGTAGACTTAAGCGTTTTATATGTGGGAGATCGCATTAAACTGAAGATATCAGACCATGACACGACCACTTTATCCTCTATTGAAATAACTACTGATGGTGTCAATGTAGAAAATATATATAAAGGTATCATTCAGCAAATCGACTCCAAACAAAATAAGCTAGTCATCAAGGAGGAAAAGGCGTTTATTAATTGGAAGTGGAGAACCACAAACACCACTATTAAATCCAAGAACTTTACAGATAAGACACCTATTTTCCTTGGCACTAAAAAAATCGATAAAAGTCAGCTTCGTAATTATCGAAACAACGAGATTTACTATGTAACAGTTAAACATTCCGGAAAAGAAATCATTCAAAAAATGATTATTAAAAAGACAAACGAACGGACGCTACATGAAAACCTATACGCCATAGATACAAAGAATAAAAATATCAAATTAACTAATTACGGAACCGTTCCCTATCATAGCGGAACCATTATTATTAGAAACGGACGGTTAGTAGATCCGACAGCGCTACAGCAAAGCGGAAAAGCATTTGTTATTGCCAACGGTGTATCTTCCAACGAGTATGCCAATGTCATCCATATAACTAATGATGGTTTCCAAAGTACTAACTTAGCAGATCATCAAATATACTTTGGACAAATAAATTACACCAGTCAGTATCAGCTCTCGCTATCCAATACTCAAGTTCTGTCTAATAACTATTGGTATTCGACTGGGAATTCTAACTTCAGCTTTAGCAATGATACAGTTGTAACAGAGGATTACAACAGTGCCACGAAGGATTTCAGCTTTAGCAATGGAAAATACGGTTACTTCTATATAAAAGATAACCACATTATTGCAGCCAAAATAGTCGGTTATTCAACACCAGACGCTTCGGTTTCTATAGGACGATTAAATCCGATCCATTGGAATACTAATCAACTAAGTATTAAGGATGTAAGCGAGCATTTTTATAGTGACTGGCTCCCAGCATACCAACGTAATTATATAGATTTAAATAATACAATGCTGATTAAAGACGGACAAATAATTAAACCAGAAAATTTGAAGAAGAATGACAGACTCTACATGATTCATAGTGGATACTACCAAGCAAAAATTATTTTAGTAGATTAATAGTTTTGAGGGTATAATTGCGTACCCTCCATTACATAGCGAAAGAGGTAAATACAATCCAAATGAAAAATCAACTTATGAAAAAAATAATCATTACACTAATGGCATTATTTCTTATAGTAAGTACAAGACCAACTAATGCTAGCGCAAAAGCACCAGATTTTAATGGTGGCATTTTAGATGAGTATTCTTATGAAGAAGTATTTTTTCTAAGTGGCTCTCCTATTAAATTTACAGGTAAAGCAACCGTCACTGAGAAAGAAAATAAAAACCAATTAACCTCTACTTATAAATTCAATTTGAGTAATCAAGCTGGAGATAAATTAACAAGAAGCGTAGTATATGTTTCTGACTTAACAACTCATGCTACAAAGAATCAAACGACAGCTAAGACTACTGTTAAAAGCTATTCTGAAAAAGTAACTTTGGCTGATAAATCGACTTACACATTAGACGACTATCAATTTTCTCAAGGTTCGGTTATCGATAATCGTCCAGCAACCGATTATTATTCTGGCAATATAATCGCAAGAAAAATTTATAAGCGCAGTCAAAAAAGTGGAAGAGAAACAATCAATGATTTAATTACTGTTTATATGGAAGGAAATAATGTTGGCTACAAAAATTTCTGGGGTTCCACTGACACTCAGTTGATTGACTATGAAATAGATTCCCCCCAAGGAACTTCATTTGTAACTAGCAAGGTTTCTGACAGTAAATCTCGAGTTTTGGAATACGAAAAGCATGTTCCAAATCTATCCAGCTTCGTTGGTGGACACTCAGTTGTAAGTAAGTCTAATATGATAGCGGAGTATGAATATCAGATTCCATTTAATCCATACAACACAACAGGGACTGTATACATCAATAAAGATAAGACACCAACTATTGAAAGACTTATCGTCCCTAAGTTTCGCGATATCGAAAAGCATTGGTCCAAACCAAATATTGAAAAACTATATTCATTAGGTATTCTCGATGAATCCAGTAATTTCTTCTCTCCAGATGCTGCAATGAAAAAGGATCTATTCACAGTTGCAGTAGCTAAAGCTGTAGATTTGCGTGTATTAGAAGAAAAACCAAAAAATAAGAAAAATGTAAGAAAAGCTTTATTTTCAGATTTAGATATCAAGGATCCGAACTATGTATATATGGAAAGCGCCTTAAACAAAGAAATCGTAAGCCCGGTCAACAAAGATCTATTTGGCGCTAACAATTCTATTACGAGAGCAGAAGCAGTTACGATTATTGTACGTTCACTTGGACTAGAAGGACGAGCTCCAACTCCTGGTTACACAACTAAATTTGCCGATGATAACAAAATACCTAAGGCAGCAAAGGATAGTATCTATGTAGCAAGTGAACTAGGCTTAATCGACCCAGACAGAAAGAATCGCATCAACCCTAACGAGGTCCTCACTCGAGGAAAAGCATCACAGCTCCTTGTTAGATATATGAACTTCCTGGAATCCGATTTAAAACAAAACTATCGCGATGACATGATTAACTTTAACTAAACACAAAACCCCCATCTAAACACGGTGAATAAACCGGGTCTAGATGGGGTTTTTATCTTTATCAAGACTTTTATGTGCACCGCTTATGTTACAGGTGCCAGGCACCTGTAACATAAGCGACTAAACAATCTCCTTTAATATTAGACAAATATAAACCAAAGGATTGCCGTCACGATAATGGTGGTGACTCCTTGAAGTAAAGTAGCCATTGTTTGAGCTTTGTATGCATCTGTAACCTTCATGCCGCTAAATTGGGTTACTACCCAGAAATAGCTGTCATTAACATGGCTCACCGTCATTGCTCCTGCTCCTACTGCCATAACAACTAGCGCTAGCGGTAATGCACCCTCTATACCTAGAGTTGGTAACATCGGCGCCACTAGTGATGAAGTGATGACCAGGGCAGCTGTAGAGGATCCTTGTGCTGTTTTAAGAGCTGCAGCAATTAGGAATGGTACTAGTAGGAATAAAGCTCCGTTCGCTAATACTCCTAAATCCATCTCCTGCAGAAGCTCTGCTACTCCAGAGTTTTTAATAACTGTACCAAATGCTCCTCCTGCACCGGTGATCAATAAAATTGGTGCTGCTTCCTTAAGGCTTTCGCCAATCCAGCCAGACAGCGTCTTTTCACTAATTTCAGGTAGCAATAAGAAGGACGCAAATACACCGAACAATAATGCTACTGTTGGAGAGCCAAGAAACCTTAAGAAATTTGTTAATCCTGATTCATCGCCAACTAACGCTGCAACTGAGCCCGTGCCGATTAATAAAATCGGTAATACGATTGGTAAAAACGCTTTAAAGGTAGATGGCATTTTTCCAAAAGATTTAATAACCTCTTCATAGTCCATTGCCTCTTCCTGATCAGCGGGCACCTCAATTTTTGACCCTACTTTCACTGCCCATAAATAACCTACAATCGTAGCTGGTATTGCTACAAACAGCCCAACTAAAATAATAGTTCCAAGATAATCAGTTGCCCCAATATTACCTGCTGCAGCGATTGGTCCTGGAGTTGGTGGCACTAATGTGTGTGTTGCATAAAGTCCTGTAGATAAAGCTACCGCCATAGAGGCTACCTTGACCTTCGCACGTTTTGCTAACGATTTTTTTAAACTAGATAGAATAATAAAGCCTGAATCACAAAATACTGGTATGGAAACGATAAATCCTATGATGGACATGGCAAGCTGCGGTCTTTTTTCACCTAGAACACGAAGGACAACCTCTGCCATTCGATAAGCTGCACCCGACTTCTCAAGAATAACCCCAATGATCGTTCCTGCAACTATCACAATACCAATACTCGTCATTAACCCGCCAAAACCAGAGTTAACATTCTCCACAACAGTAAGCAGCGGCATACCAGAAGCAATACCTACAAAGAAGGCACCAATTAATAGAGCTAAAAATGGGTGGAGCTTCAACACTGCAGTTGACACTACAACAAAAATAACTCCTAACAAAATAACTAAAAACAACATGACCTTACACCTCTTCCTTTAGAATGGCTTGCATTGTTTCCTTAGCTCTAACTGATAAATAATGAATCGGATCATTCAGTGATTCCTTCACGCTTACTGAATGGTCTACTATACTAACAAGCATAGAAAAATAGGTGGACAAGTCTACTTCACTTTCTTTCTCTATAAAACCAGAAAGCAGTATAACGGGAATTCCTTTTTTATTTGCAGCAATAGCAACTCCCATCGGAGCTTTACCAGAGAGAGTTTGTCTATCCGTTTTACCTTCTCCTGTAATGACGAAGTCTGCACCTTCTAAATGCTCCTCAAATTGAATGGCCTCCATGACAACTTCTATCCCTGGCTTAAGCTGTATAGGAAATAAAGCCAGAAATGCCCCGCCAAGGCCACCTGCCGCACCCGCTCCTGGCATCTGATGAATCCGCACCCCTGTCACTTCTGCAATTTTATTTGCAAGGTTCTGTAATCCATTCTCCAGCAGTTTCTCCATTTGTGGAGTTACCCCTTTTTGTGTACCAAATACAGCTGTGGCCCCGTTATTTCCTAGTAAGGGATTATCCACGTCACAAGCTAGTGTAAAATGTGAGCTTCTAATTCGTTTATCCAGTCCGCTGATATCTAACTCTTCTAAATCTGCAAGTGAGCCTCCCCCAGCTGCTATTTCTTCCTTTACTTTATTCCTAAATTTCACCCCTAATGCACGTAGCATACCTGCACCGCCATCATTCGTTGCACTACCCCCTATTCCAACAATAAACTTTCGAAATCCTTGATCGAGTGCGTGACGGATTAGTTCACCTGTACCAAACGTTGATGTCTTTAATGGGTTTCTTTCTTCTCTTGACAATAGAGTCAAACCAGAAGCTCTCGCCATTTCTATGATACAAGTCTCTTTGTCACCTAACACCCCATAAACCGCCTCGATTTGTTTCCCTAATGGATCTTGAACGGTTGCTGTTACAAATCTTCCACCGGTGGCAATGACAAGTGGTTCTAGTGTCCCTTCCCCACCATCTGCTACAGGTAGTAGTACAGTTTCGACAGAAGGTGAAACCTCATGAATCGCATTGGAAATAGTCTTAGCAACCTCAGTTGCTGACAATGAACCTTTGTAAGAATCAGGACTAATTACAATTTTCATATACACTCTCCTTCAGTTAAAGCGCTTACAAAGATTATATTGCAAAGAAAAAATGAATACATTATACTTAATGTATAATTTGGCTGTATTATAACAGTTACTTTTTTATACATAGAGGTGAGTCACTTGATAACCAAGCAATTAGCCGAACAAATAGTACAGCAAACTATGCTTCGTCTTCATCGAAATATTAACGTAATGCAGACAAATGGAGTCATACTTGCCTCTGGCGATGAGCTTAGGGTTAATCACATCCATGAAGGTGCAATCGAAGTGGCCAAAACTAAGGCCCCACTTTGGATTACAAAGGAGAATAATCATCTTTTTCCCCAAACGAAACGAGGCATTAATTTACCTATATTCTTTCAAAATGAACTAGTGGGGGTAATTGGAGTAACAGGGGAACCAGCTGATTTGGAGGAGATCGCAACGCTTCTCCAGCTAGCAACGGAAATGATGGTCCATCAAGCCTTAATCGTCTCGGAAAGAGAATGGAAGCGTAAAATACAAGAGCTCGTCTTTGAAGAATTAATGAGTCGCCAGCCAATTCAAAAATATTTACAGGAGAGGCTAAACAAGATAGGTTTTCAAAACAAACCACCGTTCTATACCATGATGTTGGAAGTCGATCCGGAGTCCCCCTCCTATCAAAACATTATCCAAGAAATAGAATACTATTTAGAAACAGATTCTATATTAGTCGGGCATTACCAAGCAAGCGAGCATTTTATTCTAATTTCAGGCTTAGATCAACCCACATTTACTCGTAAAGTTAGCCTATTGGCAGAAAAATTAATGAAATACTATACTATTTCGTTAGGTCTTGGAAGAGAAGTCCAATTACTAGAGCAGGTTCATTACGGTTACCGAACTGCAAAGCTAGCTCATCAATACGGAAACTCTACGAAACCTCTTATTTCCTTTGAGGAGGTAGAAATATATTCCCTTTTTAAAAACAAAGAATCCTTTGAGATTCAAACCTATACGAAAAGATTACTAGAGCCACTAGACGATAAGCTACAAACCACCTTACAAAAGTACTTTGATTGCAGTTTACAGCTCTCTATTTGCGCAGAGGAGCTCGGGATCCATCGTCACACTCTCACATACCGATTAAACAAAATAGCACAAGCAACAGGTTATAATCCTACTAACTTTCAGGATGCTGTAGCACTCCAATTGGCTTTATTGCTAAAAAGCTGAAAGTCAGCTAGTGGACTTTTCTACATAAATTTAAAAACTACAGAATTTTTTATATTCGGTAAACATTACAAAAGGGGCAAGGTAATACGAATGAATATAACGAACATAAATAGATTAGGACATATGATTAGAATCATTTTTTCCTCTTATTTATGCGAGTAATTTTTAAAAAGTGCTTTATGAATAAAAGCCGTTCTCCATTTATTGATTGGATCGATAGACGGCCACTCCAGTGGTAAGAAGCGTCCGGCTGGTACGGGAATCTATTCTACTTCCGATTTAGTGTTTTATTTACCTCTTAAATCAACCCTAGACTTTACCATAGCCAAATAAAAAAAACCGTTTCAGCTCTTTAGCCGAAACGGTTATATTATTTCATTATTTTTTAGCTACTTGAACGTTAGCAACTTTTTTAGCGCCTACGTATTTTTTACCCCAATAATAAGGGTCATTAATTTTATCGATTCTTACACCTTTTGAAGATGAAGCATGAATGAATTGGCCATTCCCGATAAACATACCAACATGTGAAACACCTTTACCAGTTGTATTGAAGAATACTAAATCTCCAACAGCTAGTTTAGCTTTTGTCACTGGCGTTCCTTTACTGTACATTCCAGCAGCAGTTCTCGGAAGTGAGACACCTTTGCCTTTGTACACATACCCAATAAATCCAGAGCAATCAAACCCTGCCTTCGTTGTACCACCATAACGATATTTAATTCCTATTAAACTTTTCGCACTTGATACTATTTCGTTGGATTTTACAGAGCTAGCAGCTTCTGTATTTCCCGCAAATGTTCCCATGGCTAAAACTAGAGTTAATGTTAAGATCGTGATGAGTTTTTTAAACAAAGAAGTCAATTTTGATGTTCCCCCAAAGAAGTATTGAAAAATTTCTCTATTTTTTCCCGTTGAAAATTTCTCTATACCCATACTAACACGATTTAAACATTAGTGATTTTACAGTTGTGTAACATTAAGATTACAAGCTAGAAATTATGCTACTACTCTATTCCTGTTTTAAATATGAACATTAAAGTACAATATACCTAATTAATTTGTATGTTTTATAATCTTTATGTACAATTCCTCTATCAACGCATAGTATAAATGTGTTATAAATAAATGATTAACTACTATTTACCAAAAAGAATGGGAGATTACTATTGTGAAATTGAAATGGAAAAATACATTAACGCTTCATCTTGGTGCAATTATTGTGGGGGTAATGATTGTTATGCTTCTCATTACTTCTATAGCTACCTATAAAACAGCTTATGGAGAATTATACAAGGCAGCAGGAATTGAAGCCTATGGTTGTGCTAATATTACTACCGGATTAATTACACCAGAAGATATTAATAATATCCTTACTGGAGACACTGTTGCTGTCAACAGCGTAGGTGAGCAGCTAAACTGGACTACTGCTCATAAAGATATATTTGAAACTCAATATATTATTGACTTAGAAGGGAATTTATTAGCTACTGATGAGAACTTAAAAGATGCCGGCTTTAAAGCAGGAGATAAATTCTATATAGATCAAGAAGCAGTTAATATGCTTGTAGAGATGGGACACCCTACCTATTCCGAAAGCTACGAGTATGCTGGGATGAACCGTTTATCGGGTTATGCCCCGATTTTTAAGGATCATGATCCAACAAAAGAAATTATTGCAATTAGCGTAATAGATTTTAATGCTGACATAGTTTCTGACAGAACATGGGACGTAGTTAGTAAAGGATTATTATTAAGTATTATTCCTCTACTCTTAGCATCCATCATAACCCTAGTATTAATTAGAAGAAAAACAAAGCCTTTATCTGTTTTAATTGCTCACGCAGAAGAAATTGCGAAAGGAAACCTAGCAGTTGAGGACACAAAGTTTTCAAGTAAGGATGAGGTTGGTAATTTAAGCAGGACGCTGGATATGTTAGCTGGCAACTTACGCACGATCATTGGGACGATACAAGATACCTCCTCTCAATTAATGAAAAATGCAGAAGAAACTACTGCATCTTTGAAAGAAATGAAAGAAGCAGCTCATCAAATCGCTAATAATATGAGCGAAAATGTTGCATCTATATCAACCGGTACTGCATCTGCTGAAAGCTCAACCGTTATTTTAAATAATTTAGCGACCGGCCTACAGCATTCAAAGGAAACTGCGGACATGTGCTCTGTACAATCAATGACCACTATGCAGATTGCTCAAGAAGGTCTCAAAAAAGCCGAAGAAACTAGTCGAGACATGAATAAAATAAGAAGCGCTGCTATTGAAACGAGTGCTATGATCGGTAGACTTGATGAAGCAACTAATAAAATTCAGCAAATAACTGGATCTATTGCGGGTATAGCTGCACAAACAAATCTCTTAGCACTCAATGCATCTATAGAAGCTGCTCGTGCCGGTGAGCATGGAAAAGGATTTGCAGTTGTAGCCGAGGAAGTTCGCAAGCTAGCGGAACAATCTAACCTAGAGGTCCAACAAGTAGAGGAAATCGTAAAAGAGATAACAGAAAACATATCTCGCGTTGTCAGCTCTACAGATGCCAGCACTAAACTAATCGAAACAGGAAATGCTACCGTTCAGCAAACTTCCCAATCGTTACAGAATATCTCTACAGCGGTCGGTAAGACAGTAGAGGAAATCTCAATGATTTCTACAATGACAACAGAAGAAGCTTCTAACTCTCAGCAAGTAGTAAGACTTATTGAAAATCTTACAGAATCTATCAGAGAAATTGAACAGGTGACTACAACCATTTCAGCCGTAACAGAAGAAACCTCTGCCTCTATAGATGAGATTTCACAGCATTCCGCTGAAACATCCGAAGTAGCACAACAACTTCATAACCTCATAAACAAATTTAAGCTCTAACGAATACTTACATTATTACAAGTGCCTGGCACCTGTAATATATTTTAAGAAGACACAAAAATAGACGCCCCTGTTACAAGGGGCGTCTACTTTTTATTTGTATAAGCTTTTTATAAGGGTTTCTAGCATTACTGGCATCTCAACAAAAGCGCTGTCTATATGTAATCTTTCCGTTTTTTGGTGAGCATCCTTGCCAAACGGTCCAACGTTAAGCACTGGACCTTTTAGCTTTGCCATATCTTCAAATGGGATATCATATGTATCTCCCCAAACTGGTGTATTGCTTTCAAATGCTGTCCAGCCTTTTCCATCGTCTTCATAATTTACATAGCTCAAATCGCAAATCCCATTAAAATAATGTATTTGCTTTACCGTATTATTAAAGGATTGTGCAGATTTCTTCATTAGCTCTACCGCTTCCATAATAAGTGGATCTTTGGATGAATTTACGGCTGGATAATACGGTGGAGCAAAGAGCAACACAGTAGCTGGTGAAAGCTCTTGACATTGAATCATGAGATTATCTACTATTCGTAGTGATTTTTCACGATCGTCCCATTCCTCTTCTTCAAGCACTTCTTGCTTAAGCCTTTGAACTTCCTCTACCCCCAACTTTTTATTGGCGTACGCCAGTAGCTCATCATATTTCAAAACTCTGACCTGTCCAATTCCTTGAACCTGCTCCCTTTCACAGATGTGTTGATAGGTTTTATTCAGAGCTTCCATTGCTTCATTCGCAACCTGTTCAAACAAATCCATAATGTCAGAAGCAGTCCTTTTCAGTAAAAACACGTTATACAAAGCAACTGCTCGGTACGGTGTTTGTGTCGAATAAGACATTTTCAAATCCTTTTGTTGTAAAGAAACTGGCAAGGGAGTACTTTCCCCAAGGTCATGCTCTGTAAATATTGGATTATATTCCATGCGCTGTGTTAAGAATGAAGCAATATAATTAGCCGTCATTCCCTTCATTGGCTCTCCTACATGAGTTTCCTTTCCGTAAAATAGCGCGGCGGGCATGATTTTACCGATTGTACCTGAGTATATATACTCGTCTATGTCCTTTGGCACTTGTGAGAAGGAAGGCTCACTATTTAAAAACAGCTTATAGTCTAAACCAAACTCTTCACGAATTCGAACTAGCTGAGTAACAGCCGCACGCATACCAGCAGAGTTTACCTCTTCATCAGGCACACTGGTGAGAATTAAATTGATTGGCCATTCTTCTACCGTTGCTTTTTCAATTAGCTGCATATGTAAGGCTAATCCCATCTTCATATCCATTGTGCCGCGACCAAACAAATACTTGCCGGTTGCCAAATCTTCCTGAGCATCTTCCGGCAGCTCACTAGGATTGTCCATTAACTTTCTCGTTAACTCCTCCGGAAAATAAGCTAAAGGCTCCAAAGCTCCATATTCTTCTGTCTGTACCGTATCAAAATGGCTAATAAGAACAACCGTTTCAGTTGCAGTCGGATGCTTATAAAAAGCCGTAACTACTTGTCTTGCCAACCCTGCATCATGAAGCTGTAGCTGACTCGGATGAGTTTGAAAATACTCAAGCTCTCGAATTTTCTCTATTAGCTTAGGAGCAAACTCTCTCTCCCCATCGGTTAGCGTGATACTGTTCCAGCTCACAAGCTCACACAACAATTCTCGTAGTTTATCTGGCGTATCCCATAAAAGCTGTGCCATACTAATTCCCCCTTATTTTAAAATTTTATTATGCTACTATTCTATTTTATTTTACATTATTTCAAGTGCCTGGCACCTGTAATATTTTATCCATAAATATACAAAAAAAGGCCAATTTATTTATCAATTGACCTTTCGTAAATATTATTATAATTTTTTCCATTCTTCTTCGAGCCATTCTAAGCCTTTTTCGCCCTCATACGCATCATATACGTCGATACGCATTCTTTTTAGCTTAGTTAAGTACTCCTCAAATGTATGGTCTTTAGGTAGACTTTTTTTCACGCGAACAAATACTTTATTTGCTCCTTTTACCAATTCGAATTTTTTACGCTTTGGTAATACAACATCTTCTCCTAACTCAAGCAATGAGCGGTATGCTTCTTCTTGAATTTGAAAAACTGGGTCGTGTTCCATTCTAACTTTTAATATATCGATCACTTGGCTTGTATTGTAATTTCCCAGCTCTTCTACGGCACTTAGACGAGTTCTCCAGCTTCCAGTACGGTTAGCTGCTTTTTTAAGTTCCTCATAGTTTCCTGGCAACTCATTTTTTATAGACTTTTTACTCAATCAATTCATACTCCTTTAAATTTCAACCTAAACATTATGTTTGTCCATTAATTATATACTATGTACTCGTTAAAACCTATTTTTTATATTCCATCTGAATAACTAATTACTTTATACTCTATAATTACCAATTTATTTGTAAATAGTATGTATAAATGGTATATTTGTGAAAAGGGGGGTGAATGGTTGAAAAATGTCAATGAAATAAAAAAATATAAATTTTTATTGTCCTTTCACGATGGCCATCAGCTATTATTTGAAACAAATACAGATATTAGAACAGCAGACCGCGAATACATAAATGGTGGGATGTTCGTAGAAACCGAAAACAAATACACGATCAATTTAAATCAAGTAGCAAGAATTCAAGTTAAAAAACAATGGTAATTAAGCACCGTCCCTCTGCTCCACACATAAAGAGAATCATAGAAAAGAATGTCCTCCATATTCAATAAATTTCCCTTAAAAAACAAAACGCACCTTTTTTAAACGGATGCGTTTTTTATATGCTCAATATATTACAAGTGCCAGGCACCTGTAATATTGTGCTATGCTTCTAGCCCTCGTTTTTTCTTAACCTGTTGTTCCCCAATAGAATATAAGTAGCCTCGCTCATTAAAGTTAAAACTTTTATATTTACACTTACAATATAAAATGATTAGCTGCTCCGGCAAGACTGCTATCATTGCGTAAAATACAATCATGCCCAAAACAAGGATACCCGGAGTACTGCTGTCATAGTAATTAGAGTTATGAGAGATCCACTTCGTTATCAGTATAAATACAGCCCCCCCTATTAATACGACTTTAGGGACAAACGACATATTTGCTAGTTCGTTTCTTTGCTCTTCTTTTTTGGAGCCTTTTCGATAGTGCCCTTTTTTTAGCGAGATATAATAACGGGCCATTATAATAATGAATAATAAGAGTGCTACTGCTAAAATAGCGTAGGTAATTTGCAATAATGTACCCGCATTGTTCGTCATGCCCTCATCCTCTAAACCTATTGTAAAT
The DNA here is from genome assembly GCA_040274765.1 of Psychrobacillus sp. Classification (GTDB taxonomy): domain Bacteria; phylum Bacillota; class Bacilli; order Bacillales_A; family Planococcaceae; genus Psychrobacillus. The sequence continues at coordinate 16,983 of JBEMAY010000016.1, read as the reverse complement.
AAGCAAATAATCAGGAATGAAATGGAACCGATATTATGGGAAACCAAAATGGAAAGTGCGTACTGTATTTGTTCACTTCCTTTATAAATAAAAGGTATAGAATACACAATACTTAAACCTATTAAACCAACAGTAAGCCAAAAATGTATGTTAATTATCTCCTCTTTAAAAGGAAAAAGAGAATAAGGGGCTGCTAAATAATAATTTATAGCAAATATTAACGCTTGTAAAAAAATCCCAAGTATTAATACCACACTTATACTTTCCCTGCTCTGGCGGCCAGATTCTAATGGTTCTCTTAATACTTCGAAATCTTCCTCCATTAATTTGCCCATTACTTGTATAGTCAACTCCGTTCATTGATTAAACTTCTATTTCTCGTTTTGATCCTCACTAGAATACAAATAACCTCGCTCATTAAAATTGAAACTCTTGTATTTATACTTACAATATAAAATTACGAGTTGCTCGGGTAGTATAACTATCATTACAAAAAATAAAAACATGCCCCCAACAATAATTAAAGGAGAATTGCTGTCATAGTAATTGGAGTTTTTAGAGATATACTTAGCAATCAAAACTAATCCAATTCCGCATATTAATGCGATTCCTGGAAAAAAAGCCATAGTTGCTAATTCACTTCTTTGTTCTTCTTTTTTGGAACCTTTTCGATATTGACCTTTTTTTAGTAAGATATAAAATCGAGCAAAAGTAGCAACAAATAAAAATAATCCTATCGCTAAAATAATAGTTGCGATTTTCAATAAAGTACCTTCGTTTGTAGTCAAGCCTTCATCTTTCAATCCTATTAAAAACAGAGACATAATTAGGAGAGGAATCGAGGACATATTATGTGAAACAACAATGACAAGCAAATATTGTATTCTTTCACTTCTTTTGTAAACAAACGGAATAGCATAAAGCAAACTTAATCCTATCAAACTTGCAGTAATCCAAAAATGAGTATTTATTATCTCCTCCTTATATGGAAAAGTAGTGATATCCCCAGTCAAAAAATAAGTTAAAGAAAACATTAAAGCTTGTAAAAAGATGCCAATGATTAAAGTAGCACTAAGACTTTCTCGACTTTGTCGGCCAGATTCTAATGGTTCTCTTAATACTTTGAAATCTTCTTCTTTTAATTTCAAGCAAATCATCCTTTAATAGATTCGAGTTAACTTCCCTATGCTTTGTAGTATAAAAAAAGACTACCTTAAACTTTTCTTGCACCTTGTCCTCTATTAGTCGTTTTTCTGCCTTCATTCAAGGAATACAAATAACCTCGCTCATTAAAATTGAAACTCTTGTATTTATACTTACAATATAAAATAACTAGCTGCTCTGGAAGGACAAACAGCATGACAAAGAATAGTCCGATGCCAATAGCAATAATTAAAATAGAATCTACATTAAACTCAGGCATTATCCTCACAATATATCCGACAATGAACACAATCATTAACCCAAAGAGACTAGCAGGAAAAATTAGAAGAGTAGTATTCTTTTCTAGTTGACCTCTAACCTGATCCCTCTCGCTACCCTTTCTATAATGTCCTTTTTTCAATAAAATAAAGAACCTTACACATGTAGCAGTGAATATCAGTAAACCACAACTTAGGATAAGATATGTAATGTTGAGCAATTTCTCAGCACTTACCACTTCTCTCCCTGTATCCTCTCCAATTAAGAACAAGGAACAGATAAAAAAGGAGATGGAAAATAAATTTTGAGAAACTAAAATAGAGATTAAATACTGCAATCTATTAAACTTCCTATAAACCATTGGTATAGCAAAAACAAGCGACAGTATCATCAAAGCAACTGTAACATATAAATGAATCTCTATAATTTTATCTTTATAAGGAAATACGGTATTCGGACCAACCATGAAATACTCTAATGAAAATACTAAGGCTTGTAGAAAAACGGATATAAATAATATTGGTCCTAAACCTGACGGACTTTGTCGACCAGATTCTAGTGGTCCTTTTAAAACTGCAAAATCTTCCTCATTTAGCCTTCCCATTATTCTCCTCGTCATCTCCCATTCTTTATAAGCTTCTATTCCTTGTAGATCCCAGTAGTATACAGTCTTTTAAATAAACACTCTGAAATTTATACGCATTCTTCCATCATTAACGATAAATATTCCAAATCGTTAAAAAGCAATTTTACAATATAAGAATACAATTTTTCCCACTACCTATACTCCAAATAGCAAACAAGCCTACACCGTAGTTGGCACAGGCTTTACTAATAAGTTATAGCTCTTTTCCATGTTTTTCGTAAATTACAAAACGCCTATACTCATTTCTACATAGGATGTATCATTCATATGCATTTTTTTGATTTCTACAAAAAGTGGGGTCTTCTGCGTATAACTTTTCTGCTGCATATAGCTAAATAACTCTTGATATTTTTCTTGAGAATTTACATCGAAGTTACTATTTACTCGAGTCATTAGTAAATTTTCTACAGAAAAATAGCTAGAAAACTTTACTGCTTCCTCAGCAGGTATCATTAAAGAATTTTCTTTTACTTGGATAAGTAACTCAGCCGTCATCACTCCATCGACAGACTCACCAATAACCGAATAGAATACTACTCCTGTAGGTGTATAATTGTTATCTGATAATATCTGTATGAAATCTTGGACAGCAATTTCAATCTCTTCTGGGAAAAAATTGTACAACTTAGAAGCCACATTCCGATAAGCAATTTGATGGTTTTCTACAATCATTCTTCATCACCCTGGCTTTTTAATGGAGCATATAAATCCACTATGTATTCTCCATACACATTTAAAAGAACACAATAAAAATAATTTTCTATCTCCATATTATTTTCATTAGAAAATGATTTTATTTCATCAAAAGCAACATTTATATTAAGCATTTCGTCAGCCTGTCTTAATAATAATGCTCGATCTAATTTAAAATCCTTTTGGAAAGTAAAGTCAGAGTCCTCTGTAACCTCGACCTGACTACTAATTGGTAAATAATAAGTAAACTCTATTAGGCCACTATTATCAACCTTCTCTTTATAAGAGAAAAATAATGGACCATTTCTATACACATCTTTACTTAAAGCAATATCCTCTAAATAATATATACCTTCTTGCCAGTTATCCTTTTCACCTTCTGTTTGATAAACTAGTAAGTTTTCGAACATTAGTGCACATAATTCAATTCCCATCAGTTTCACCCTCTCTATTTAGACTCAGAACTATTTAAGTAACCATGTTCATTAAAATTAAAGCTTTTAAACCGCATTTTACAATATAAGATTACTAGCTGCTCCGGTAAAATAAATAGCATAACAAAAAATAGTGTTATACCAATAAGAACTACACCGTACATATTTATGTCATGTATAGCAGAATTCCTTACAATGTATTGGAGAACCAAGACCAATCCGATTCCCACTAATATAGCAGTAGGTAAGAAAGATTTTTTTTCATATTTAATGCGCAGGAGCTCCTTGCTAGAGCCTTTTCTATACTGTCCTCTTCGCAAAAGAATATAAAATCGAACAAATGTTATGAGGAAAATAAGTAAACCAATAAACAATAAAACATATGTAAAATTTAGAAGAGACTCCGGCGTAGCCTTCATCCCTTCTCCTTCTTTTCCTATAAAAAACAATGCACAAATAAATAAAGGAAAAGTAAAAAGATTTTGAGAGACTAATATGGTCAATAAATATTGAAATCTTTGGCTTCTACGATATATGAATGGAATAGCATAAACAATGGAGAGAATAACCAATACACCAGTAAACCAAAAGTGTACCTCTAAAATTTTCTGTTTATAAGGGAAAATAGAATCGTAAGCTGCCACGTAGTATTCTAATGCATAAATCATAGGCATGAATATTGCACCTAATATTAGGGCTATCGCCAATTGAGTTGGTCCTTGTCTTCCAGACTCTAAAGGTATTCTTAAAACCTCAAAATCTTCTTCCTTCAACTTACTTACCAAATGTCTCTCCTCTTTCTTACCGGAACAAACCTTTAAGTTTATCCATTACGGATTCATCATCTTTACCTTTGGCATTTAGTAACATATTGACACCTACGCCTGCAGCTGCCCCTAAAAATGTCCCTAGTCCTGGTATTGGTATTAACGCAGTACCTGCTGCAGTTAAGCCTACTTGAATGGCACTCCCGATCGCCACATCGGCAGCAGTTTCTCCAACTGCTCTTACATGTGCCGCTCCATCACTCGAACCATTCTCCTTGGCAGTACTATAATTATCATAGTAACTTAATCCAGCAGTAATTGGGGCAACAGCTTTAGTAGCTCCTCTTACTAACCCATTTTGTGCAATTCCTCTTAAATCAAAGACATCTTTAAAGCCTTCTCCTGCACCTCTAAGAGTAGCGGAACCAATAGTTTTACCCTTTTCCCCTAAAGTAGTATTCTCTCCCCAATATCTTAAGTGAGGATGTTTCTCTAACACCATTTCTCCTTGCGGTGACCAACCAGACTGCCCTGGCTTCTTTCCAGCATATTTTAACATCCCACCACTCTCGTTTGGAAAGCCCAATACTCCCATAGCTAGTGGACTAGCATAAATTCGATAAGAAGTTCCGCCTTTTTGAGGAACATAAAATCTTAGATCAGAAGATAGTTCCCCATTCCTAGTAGCCATCCACATAAGAAACCCTGATTTAGCATCCTTCGCGATAGTATTAGCATTACCATAATATCCGAGAGAGTCATTAACTTGATCAAATCTATTATCTTCAGAAACTTTCCCAGCTTCTCCAGAAGGATCTTGATCAGCGACAGAACCAGGATCGTTTACACTAGTAGACATATCACTAAGAATCGGGTCAGTAGAAGTATACTGAGCCCAATCCTCAGCTGGAAAATGTATATCCGAAAGACCTGACTTCATCAGTCCATCCATTTCATGTAGCCATGTATCAAGTGTTTTCAGGTTTGACTCTACAGAAGAAAGTGATGAAGTTTGAGTCGTATCAAATTCATGTAAGTTTTCAACAGTAAGATCCTTCTTTTTACGTGAATCTGTTACACCTTGCTGCACCTCACTATCATCTAAATGAGGTAGCGCTACGATATCAGCAACCTGATCCATAATTGCATTTGTATCATCTGTTAACGTGCTAGTAGTCTTAGATATGGTAGTTAAACCTTCTTCTACCTCACCTTCTAGAAAGCTCTCTTGAATATGACCAGCGTACTCGGGCTCCAACGAATCCAGAGCAGATTTTATTTGGTTTAGCTTAGTTTGGAAATCTTGATTAAATTCTATAAAGAACTTGTTAAAAGGAAGGTGGCAATCATTGTAAAATGATCGGATAGCCGCTCCCCCCTCCCCAGTTAATGAGTGATCCAACTCCACTAAACCAGTTATGGAAGTTTCAATTCCCTTCATTTCTTCCTCTAAACGCGTCAGCATATCCACATTTTTTTTTATTCCTGTCTGAAGTAAATCTACATCCAATACCTTCATTGAGCCAACATCCTGTTGCCACCGGACCCATGAATACCAGTTGAAATTGTTTCATCGGTCTCTTTCATAAACTCAACCGAACTTGTAGTCGTAAGTATGTTTTCTCCTAATAGCTGCTGATATTTAATTAATAAAGTTTCTAAGTTCACGGATAATTCGTTTAGCTTAGTAACCACATCTAATACATTGCCTTCAATCGGCGCCTCTTTTGTCGGATTTAGTGCCTCATTGGCGGCTGTCATTTGCTCTAATTGGTTCTCTACATCTGCATAAACGATTTTTATTTCCTCTGACATATACATACACCCCCGATATTATTTCATATTGTTGGCAGCTTCCTCAGCTAAAAGCCGATCAATAGTCGCTTGTATACTAACTATCTCTGCTTGAAGTTCAGCAATTTTTGCAGCAATTGCTGAAAATACAGCAGCAAATTGAGTTCCTATAATCTCTAGGTAAGGTTGATGTATTCCTGCTTCACGAATCTCATCAAAGGCTGTCGCAAGTGTTCCATGCCAAGTCGTTGTAGTAAGCTCTGGCTCCATACATTTAGGCTCATTTGACTGAAATTCTCCTTGCTTCCCTGTGAGAGAAGCCTGACACGCATTTAACCTAGCTATCTTCGCTTTCACTTCTGCTAGCTTCATATACCAATACATAATCAATTTAATTCACCCTCTCTTAAATCCTTTTTCTTTTTTGGAGCACCGTTTGATGCTGATGCGAGCTTCGGTAAAAATACCGCAAAAAGAATAATGATTCCAATGGCTATAATCGATAGGAAAACAAATGTAAGGAGTCCGCCATTTGAACTACCTTGTTGTTCTTGGTGTTGTTTGAATGCGGAATTTCTTTGCGTTTTTGTTTCTTGATCACCAGAAGTGAATAGCTTTAATTCTAAGGAACGTGCTGCCACCGTGCTATTCTCTCCTCTTTCATCACTTTGAAAAAGGAAGGATGAGTCATTTCGATTAGGCAGCTTTTTTCTCCCATCAAAAAAGATATCAAACTGCTTGATAGGAATTGTATTTTTCATTTCTGTTTTCTTCACATCATGTAGATAGTCTGTATTTTTCTTAAACTCTAGTTTTTCATATAGCAAAGGCTCTAATTCATCTATTGTTTTGTTTTCATCTGCTAGCACTACTCCGCTTTTAGAAAAACAGAGTAGCGCTGTACAGAGGACAACTAAAATAACTTTTTTAGCTTTCATACGCTTCATCTACTGTCGTAGCGTTTTGACTATTATTCTTGCTAACAAAATAGGACACCACTAGCATTATGATTGCGATAACGCCTGTAATGATTACTCCTATCGTAAAGTTTGTCTCTGCTTCATACTTGATAGATAGGTACACATTGGATAAAATATCCGGAACGTTCACATCAGGAACCGCTAATATCAGCAGAGGAATAATATAAACACACATAAGTAACACTCCTGCTAGCCATCCAGCTGCCTGACCAAATGATAATGCTGCTCGTACAATAGATGCACTTGCCAATAGTAAGAGCACAGTAAATATAGTCCACTGAATCGCGCGATCGTCATTTAAAATATACATATTGATACTGTATAAGCTGATAATAATCCCTACTAATACAGATAAGATGATCGTCATTGCAATACGAAGCCCAACTGCCCCATCCTTTAATTGATAAGTAAAGTAGCCTATTAATAGACTGCAAATAAGCAGGATGATAAACAAGATAACTGGTGGAACCTTTTGTCCTTCCTCTGAGACGGCAGCTGCACCTTTTACCCCTAAAGGATTCACAAAATGATTAAATGCATAACCATTTTCCTGTCCATCTACATAAGTGTTTGCTAGGAAGCTTTGTATGTCTCCATCAAAATCAGACATAGCATCCACGTTTGTCTCCCATTTGTTACTAAACTCGTCAGACGTAGCTTTAATATTATCTGCTTTTGCGTGCAACTCATTTGCGTAATTTACTAGGTTATTCTGACGGTCCGATAACGTATTCATCATTTGACTAAGCGAAACTAGCTGGTTGCTCACATTTTGTTGACTCGATGCAACCTCTCCTTCGCCTACTGTTTGCTGAGGCTCACCTGAACCTAACATAGTGGCTGGGTTTTGAATTTGTTGCAGCAATAGATTGGCCTGCTTATCAATCGTATCTAAATCATTTAATAAAGATAAATGTTGGCCCTCGACTGTTTCTCTTTGTCCGGACATAATAGCTGCGAAGGTTGTGCTTAAATCGGTCATCCCCAATTGAGTTTCTGGAATGCTTTCTTCTACCGCTGTCCAGCCTTCTAATTCTAATTCATTAACATCTACTACATTTTTAAGTAAGGCTGTTAGAATTTCATCCTCTAGCAGGGCATCCTTGTTGGTGCTTTCCCCTCCTTCATTTAACGTATATTCAAACTGCTCTAAAGTTGCATAATAGGACAATAAAGAGCTTAGCTCTGTATTGGTAACTCTTTTACTAAATAATTCTTGTAGTCTAGTTTTCTGTTCTGCTGATAAATTAGGATGAGTCAGCAATACTTCTTCTTTTTGACTAATCTCCAATCCTATCCTTACCGTATCGGCCGGATAGGTATCTATAATTTGCTGCACGGATTGATATTCACCATATACCGCCTGGTAATTAGTTAACAAACTTGTATATTCCTTTGCTGCATTGGCATAATCATTGGTTCCTTCTTGACTAGAGCTGCTCCACATGTTTTCCTTTTGGGAAATGAGAGCAGTAACATTTGTTAACTCAGATTGCAGCTGGTCTAAATCTACTAACAACGTAGATTCTGGGTCTGTTGCAGATACTTTTGTTTTTAAGGACTGTAGAGCAACAAGAATTTCATTAACTTTTGTACGCTCCTCCTCTAATGTTGGAAGAACAGTCTCCGTTTTTGCTGCAGCTTTTCTTGCCATCTCCTCACCAATCGTAACTAACGGCTGAGGATCTGTTCCAATATCCATTATGCCTAAAACAGCTGTACCACTTTTTCTTGCCTCCATTCCTTTTTCTAAGCTGGCAAGAACTGAATAGTTATAGCGATCGATTGCAGTTTTTTGAACTACTAGTAAGTCGTTCAGCTGACGATCTACCTCGCTTTTACGGAATTCAGATAGAGCATTAAACTTTTCCTGATTAGCATCAATAATATTGTTAACCTTGTAGATTTCGTCATTTAGCTTTTCATTACTATCTTCTAGCTGCTGAACTGTTTTATTGAAGTGCTCCGCCTGAGATGCAGCAGCAACCTTTATCTTAGCGAGACTATCGTCTTGTACTTTTCTTAATATTTCCTTTTGGCTATCCTGGAATGTTTTATATTGCTGAACGTAGCTGATGAATCCAGCCATCTGGTTTCCAAAAGTTTCCGCATTTTCAATCCTAGCCCCATGTGAATTGTTAGCGGAGCTTATAGTAGAAAGCAATCCAGCCATCTGTTCCTTTTGACGCTTCATTTCTTCAGCTAGTGTTTCAGATTCTGGCTTATAGTAAGCGGACATCGTCGATAGAAATTCTGTTTCTTTCCCTAAAATATTGGCGAATTCCTTTTTAATATGGTCCATTTCCTGTGCTACATATGTCCAATAAAGAGTCGACACTTTTTCATTTACACGTTCGGTAGCTGACTCGATTTCATGGAGTACTCTTTCTTTACGGAGTCCAGCCTTTTGAGCATGTACCTTATAAGAGAATTCAGCTCTCTCTGGATTTTGCTGATCATAAGACATTACATTGGATGAAAAATTAGAAGGAATATAGACGATTGCTTCATACTGATTGGACTTAAGCCCATTTTCAGCTGCTCCTCGGCCCACAACCTTCCAGTCATAGGGTGAGTCGGTGGCTAAAATCGTAACTACCTCTACTCCCATATCAATACTTTCCTGACCCTTTGTTATCCCTTGATCCTCATTAACAATGGCAATAACCCTTTTATTTGGATTGTCTAAATCTAGTATGCTGACCCCCATCAGCTGGAAGAACACAATAGGGAGAGCTAATATTAAAACAATCCCTGCAACTATTTTCCATAATCCTGTTCCCTTTAAGTTTTTCATTGGGTAATCTTCCTCTCCATCTTACATAACGGAATTAAAACCTTTGTGGCGTTTCCGTTGAATACGAAATGCGCATAACCTATAGGTAATTCAACCTCTTTTCTTTCATAAGGCACTGTATACAGAGTTTGTTCAGATTTTTTCATAAAGACTAATCCTTGTCTTACTAGTTTCAATTCATTTGTAAAGGCATCGAAGCCTTTCGTAATTTCGGAGTTGTTAGCTGATACAATCACGTTAAAGCCTAGATGAGTATATTTTTTCATTAGCTTAGATAGGCGGTCCTGAATGCCTACATCTGCAACCTGTAAAAATCTTGTATAACCATCAATAATGAAGTGCGCCGGAACAATGATTGGTGTCTCACCGTTTTGTAAGCTTGCTAGATAGTTGCTCTCCACTTCTGTATAATGTTGCTCTACATTGGTGATCCACTCGATTAATCGATCCTTTGTTTCTAAATAGTCTACTTTTGAATCCTCAGAGAATGTAGCTAGACCTCTATCAAATGAATCAAATATAGCTATAAAGCCGGTCTCCTGCTCTAACAAATGATGTAACAACCATTTAATCGCATTCGTTTTACCTCTTTGAACTGGACCAATCAACATTAGATGGCGATTCTTATTAAAGTTAATCTGAACAGGTTGTACTGTTTCTTCATCTAAGCCAATAGGCACTACTCCAGGCACGGTTTCTTCCTCTAAATAGTGTTGGAAGTTATCGCTGTTTAACTCAAGCGGTAGCATAGGAATAGGCTTCGGAGCAGGTATATCTGCATAAGCTTTCTTCAATGCCTGGACCTTTGACTTAATAGATTCTAAAATTTCAAAATCGTCCGTTCCATGTGCTGGAAGGAATAATTGTGCAAACTTCGCTTCTTCCTTTTTAATAATCGCTCTTCCCGGGAAAGGCTCTAAGTCAAATGGCACTCTCCCAATGACACCGTATACCTCTGTACTATCCATTAAATAATGAACTATTTTAGTTTTTAAATTGTTCATGAGTGATTGCCTAATCGATTGTACTCTTGTTGCAGAAACAAGCAGGTGAATACCTAGTGATTGGCCATCTCGTCCAAATTGTATAAGCTGGGCTTCTAGCTCCTCCATTTCCTCGCGTACAATATCATAGTTATCCACTACTATGTATATAAGTGGTAACGGAGCTTCCGAAACTTTATTGTACATATGGATGTTACTTACCTCTGCCAATTGGAAGGCTACCTTTCTATTAGATATCTCATCCTTTATTAGCTTAATAAGCTTATCTCGCTTTAGCTCCTCGTCCATTGTGCAATAATCTGCTGTATGTGGCAGCTGTCTCAAAGGAAGGAGCGAACCATTCCCATAATCTAAAATATAAAGATGTGCCTCTGCAGGGCTTAAATTGTCTGCTACTCCTAGTAGAAGTCTTAACAATGTATAAGATTTACCATAACCGGATGACCCGAATATACCAACGTTCCCATCCTTCTTCCAATCGTAATAAATCAGATTTTGTGCCTGTTTTTCTGGCTCGTCTATCATTCCGAGCAGGAAGGCATCTTCTAATTTTTGGTCATGCTTTGACTCAGTAATTCTTAAAGCCAAAGGAGGCAGCCATGGACTTTGGAGTTTTTGGATAGCCATTTCCTCTTGAGTTTGTGCAATCTTAGCAGTCACTGCCTCGATTTCTGTCATTTTACTCTTTTTCTTACTTGCCTTCGTTTCGATTCCAGTAAGTGGAACTAACCCTAAATCCGTAACAATGGCAATGTCCTCTTCACCTTCTAACGTTTCCTCCATATACGGTGCTCCACTCCAAGCAGATTGGAACAGTTCGTACACTTCGTTATTACCTACCTGCAAGTATCCTCTACCTGTCACGGTAATAGAAGCTGCGTCACTGTTTTTGAGTATTTCCTTACTATCGTTCGCATCCTGCACCTTTAGGGCTACTCGGAAGCGGGCATTACTCCAAATTTGTTCATCTATAATTCCTCCAGGCTTTTGAGTAGCAAGGATTAGATGTACTCCTAAGCTACGTCCAATACGAGCAGTACTTACGAGCTCTCGTATAAATTCTGGTTCCTCGCTCTTTAGCTCCGCGAACTCATCCGATATAAGAAAAAGATGTGGTAGCGGTTCTAAGGCAAGACCGTTTTTGTATAGCGTAGTATAGTCATCAATATGAGCTACCTCATAACGATCGAAGAGACGCTGCCTACGTTTTAGCTCACTGTTGATAGAGGTTAAGGCACGCATACTAAAATTTTTACTACCTTCAATATTCGTAATCGTTCCTAATAGATGAGGGATTTTCTTGAACGGCTGTGCCATTCCCCCTCCTTTATAATCGATAAGTAAAAACGCAACCTCATGCGGATGAAAATGAACCGCAAGTGATAAAATATAAGTTTGAAGAAATTCACTTTTCCCTGACCCAGTTGTCCCCGCAAGTAATCCATGAGGACCATGTGCTTTCTCATGAAGGTTTAAATGAACAAGCTCCTTTTTCCCCTTAAGTCCAATTGGTACTCCTAGAGATTTAGCTGATTCATTTGTTCTCCAATATTGCTGAATCGGAACATCCTCTATATCCTTCACTTCAAACATTTCTAAAAAGCTAACAGAGTTTGGTATAGAGTTTTTCATACCAATCTGGTGATTCAAAGTTCGTAGCATACGTGAGAATCGCTCATTCGTAGTTGCCTCGTAATCATCTAAATAGAAAGGTCTGTTTACTGCCTTACCTTCCTCTATTAAAATGTCTCCTTCACGTTCATTGACGTAACGAACGAGCGTATGGACATTCTCCGTCATTCGCTCCTCTGCAGATTCCGCAAAAATGACCGAAAACCCTAATTCTTTTGTATCCTTTTTCTCTAGATATTCCATGATGACGTGCTCAGCTATTAAAGAAGTATCAGAAATGATAAACACTAAATGAGGGGCAAATCTAACTTTCCCTTTCATTTCATCCACATCTCTTTCACGAATCATTTCGTAGAGAGAAGACAAAAGCTGATCACGAGTCTCCTCGTTGTGAATCAAACCTTTTGCATGCATATTCGGAAGGGAGGAATGAGGAAGATATTTCATCCACTCATAGTCCTTATATTCTGTATGATTAAAAATATTAATGATACGAATATCATGATAGCTATGAGCAAAGGCTATCTGTCCAATTATTTGTTGGAGCTCTCTTTTGACAACACTCTCTTTTCCGATCAATCCTAAAATACCTTGGTACAGATTGGTAGTCACGGGAGCGGAAGGGATAGTTTGATATACTTTCTCCATTCTTTGTGCCTCTTCTAGCAGATCATCTACTTCCCTATTTGCTAAATCTCCAGAGCTTAGCTTGATCTCGTAGCTAGATGGTACATCGCCAGTCCCTAATCTAAGGTGGAGAAAGTCATGGCTTTCCAAGCTTTTCTCCCAAATACGCCCGGATAAATCCTCTGTCATAATCTTCATCTTTTCAAAGGAAGGATAATGATACTCGAGCACAAACTTTTGTTTTTCTGATAAACCATCCAGTTCTTCACGCAAGTTGGCCATATAAGCTGCATAAACCCTTCTTCGCTTCGCTTCGTTTTCTTTTCTCTTTTTTCGTTCCTTAAAGAAATTAATTGTAGATGTAACTAGGACAGCCATGAACATCGTGATAGATATGATGACAAATATCCCGCGTGGAACAAAAATAGTAATCGTACCAATAGCGATTAACATCACAAGCGGTAGTGCAATTGTCATCAATAATCCACGACCAGTTGAATCACTTTCCTGAGCTGGAAACGAGATTGACACTTTATCGTCCGGTAAGTCATAGATCATACGAGGTGTTCTTCTATATTCTGGATACATAGCATATCTTTCCGTTTTAGGTAGCTCTATTTCCGGAAGAGAACTTATATACTCCGTATTTGTGACTACTTCTATTAAATCTTTTTGCACGAGCTTTATCTCCATAAATGCCCATTGTAGAACATCGCCCAGCTGGATCGTTTGGTTCGTGTCACAGCGTTTACCGTTGAGATATAAAGGACATGCAAAGTCCTTTTTAATAATCCAGCCATCATTGATTTTATTGAAAGAGAAATGACCAGACTCTATTTCAGGGAACATCATATTTTTAAGATGAAACGTTGCCTGTTCCTCATGGCTGTCGAATGATACTTCATTTGTATAATCGATAAAATACGTTTTTGTCTGAACTGGTACAGAAGAAATGAATACTTTTAAAATTTTATCGCTTTGCTCAATTGCAAGGCCGTTTTCTTCCGTTAATATTCCTAGTTCCTGTGCCCCGTCGTGAAGTACCAATTGATTTTCCTTTTTCTCAATCCTAATTTCCCCAAACAGAAACGGGAAGCTTTGGACTGTTACATCATGCTCTATAGCAGGGCCAATGGTTAGCGCTGTAAACCCTCTTTGTTTAATCTCTAATCGTTGATAATCTTCTCCATAAAATACCCATAGCTGTAACAACTTGAACACCTTCTTTCGAACCCTCAATAATTTTAAGACTACTGAATGTAGGCAGGGAGTTTAGCTTTAATTTGCTGCGTTTGTTGTTGGTGGTGCTGGTGGCGTTTCTACTGGTGCTTCTGCTGGTGGTGCTTCTGTTGCTGGTGCTTCTGCTGGTGGTGCTTCTGTTGCTGGTGCTTCTGCTGGTGGCGCTTCAGTCGCTGGTGTTTGTGCAGCTGCTGGTGTTTCAGGTTTTGCGGTTTCCACTTTCGCTTCTTTTTCCGCTTCCTTTTTTTGTGCTTCTTCCTCTGCCTCTTTTTCTGCTTCCTCAGCCTCTAGCATTAGCTTTTCAAATTCCTCTACCTCTTGGTCAATTTCATTCAGAAGTATTTGCATTTCCTCACCAGAAAGATCTTTATCTGCTTTTACTTCTTCACGTCTCTTTAATAACCCGAAGGTGATCAGCTCTCCGTCCTCCATCGCTCTCGCAATGTCAACCGCATCCTCAGCCTCACCTCGACCAAGGTGAATCCAATACTTTAAATAATTAGCATCTGTTTGAAGCGTGATATTAGATAACACATTTTTCTTCTGTTCTTCATCCAATCTTTCATTCGTAACTGATGCATACGCTAACTCATATAGAACAATGTAGGGCATCCCTTTCACCGAGTAAGGTTCTAATAATGTCACTACCTGACTATAATTTTTCCCTAGAAAGTATTCGTGACTAAGTGTATAGGCTTCGTTTTTTGGCTTTTCATGTACAAAATAAATGATAGTAAATATGATTGCAGGAAGAATTAGAATGCCAAGTCCGATTGCTAAGTATTTAGTCCACTTCCACTTCTTTCTTGGTAGCTTAATATTGCCCATTTCTATGATTTCCAGCTCATGCATTTTTTCTGTAATATAGTCCAAGAGTGCTTGACTATCCTTCATACCCATAATAGTAGCTCCAACTTCCTTGAGCTCTAGTATTTCGGAGTACTTTAAATACTCTTCAAAGGTAAAGGAATTATCTATTGCAGCTGCTACTACCGCTTTTGTTTCAAGCCACAGCCTACTTTCATCCGTTTCATATGGAGGTAAGCTTCCTAACACCCCATAATATAAAAACATAGGTTCTAAAGCCTTGCTAAAAATTATATTTTCCGGACATACTATTAGGTTCAGTCGAGGATAAGGGTGTGAGTAGACTTTTTCGATAACCTGATAACCTAGCATCCATCTAGATTTTTCCTCTTCTCGATGAATATCCCTAAAGCGCATATGATCTTTCGGAATCTCGGCTTGAACAATTAATTCATCATCCGTAATTACAATCTCCTTAGAGATCTTCGGATTCACTTCTTTTAGAAAAATTATTTCCTCGGTACGCTTAAACGCAACTCGTTCCTTTTGAAAAACAAAGGTGGTTTTATTGGCTTCTTCATTTATTTCCGCACCTGTACGATTCTTTAAATATGTATATGGTCTATCTTTTAATTTAGTTTTCGTTTTGCTCTTGTCTTTCTGTTTAGGGGCCATGTTCATATCTCCTTCAAATGATTTCAATTCGATCGCCGGTCGTAATGCCGCATTCAGACATGGTTAGATGCCCGGGAAATATTTTATCCTTGTTTACTACGCGTATCCAATGGCCTTCTCGTTTCGGGTTAGAAATGGATGCAGCCTGCCAGGCGATATCAATCATCTTTTTCATCGTGTAATAATCAGATAGTCGAAGGTCTATAACTTTCCCATTATATTTAGTAAGATCAACTGTAATTTCTATATACACAATGTAACACCTCTCCTAAAGAGCTTAAAAATAGTTAAAAATGAAGGAAAAGCGCCTTCCAATATGGAATGACGCTCTATATATTACCTGAACAATACTCCAAGTTATCCTCTGATTTGGCTTGCAATTTGTTGGTCTGCATCTTGAAGTGCTTGACCAGTGCGGCTTAACTGTACGCTAACTTCGCTTAATAGCTCACGCATGTCATTGAAATGTGGCTTTAGTCTTTCATATTGTTCAGCAAAGGCTGCACTAGAAGCACCCTCCCACATAGATTGCAATTCACCGATCATACCGTCCAAACGACCGATTTGAGAAGCAACCTCACTTGACTCATGACTGTAACGCGATGCCATAGCATCCAACTCAGCTGGTGTTACGCGAATAATTCCTGACATTTCATACATCTCCCTTTTGTTTAGTATTTTTGATGAATTTATAAAATAACTGTGAAAGCTAACTACAAGATACCTTGGCGTTCCTTCACAGGTACTTCCCATTTACTTTTCCTGCCAAAGAGATTACAAATATTTTACATAAAATTTTAGTTAATGGATATTTTTTACTTTTAGAATACTTCATCCTATTAAATTTACTAAAAAAACCATTTCACCTTGCTTTTTCCCCCGTTCTTTTCTCTCTAAACCTACTAACATAAATTTTTAATTTAAGAGATTAAAACGAATAATATCCATTGGCTTAATATAATAAATAACATTCTCTAATTAAGTAGTCAAAACATGTCCAAAAACCCCTTTTTTTCATTAGAACAATCGACCCTTAGACTTTAGTCATATCAATTTAATTCTTAAATATTTTTAATATTTTTTTAATACTTACATTTCATTATTCAAAGAAACATATTATTTTTTATCCATTATTAACATAAACCAATTATTTTGAACCATTTTTTGTAACATATCATCAACCAAATATCTTAGTTCAAAGATACTTGAAACCATAACAAATACAAATTCAACATATGAGAACCACTACTAATTATTACAATCTCATTACAGACAATTGCAAGTTTGTTACAGGTGCCTGGCACCTGTAACAAACCACAAATGTTATAATAAAAAAAGCTTTTTTCCACAAAAAAACCACTTTCCTTTATGGAAGTGATTTCAGAGTGTAGACAAAAGGGTTGGAAATCGAAACGATTTCCAACCCTTTTGCTAATCATAGTTTACATTCTGGAAAAAGAGCTAAT
>JBEMAY010000015.1:0-58420 GCA_040274765.1 Psychrobacillus sp. | reverse complement strand
GACACGGATTTAGGAAATAGGAGCTTTATTCAACTCTACCCTAAGCGTTTTAAAAGTACTTTTTCAGTGCCCTCAGCGCAGCGACGAGGAGGCTGAGGCCATGCCGGCGGAAAGCGTCCGACTGCAACGGAAATCGATAATCTTAATAAAAGTCCATACATTGTAAAAAACATTTTTGGGGGCTATAAGGTTGTTCTGACAAAGAATATTAATGTAAGGAATAACTTTCCTCTAAACATAGAAAAAGGCTTACTCCTGAGAGATAAGCCTTGCCTATGTTTAAAAGTAATTGATTTCTTCATCGAATGTAGCATAATCAAAGTAAATCATTAACATTAAGTACCGTTTCCCGTTAGGATCACTAATAATCACATGGTCACGTCCAGCAGCCTCTACATATCCATTTAGGACTACATTGTTTCGTGTTGCATTGTTTTCAAAGGTAAAATAGAATGTTCCCAGTTTGCCTCTGTTTGCTCTTAAAATATTTTCTACATAGGATTCCTCTGCCGACCGTCCACTAGCAGGTATTTGGACCCCCGGAGTATATTGCTGTTGTGGTGGTTGCTGACCTGGGACTTGCTGAGCTTGCGGATACTGTTGGTTTGGATAGCCACCAGGATACCAATAATATTGAACCATTCATACATCCTCTCTGTTTTTTAGATCTCTGGACATTCCTCTTCGGTAGGAGAAAAGAAGCAATGAGCTTTAAAGCGCCCGGTATTCCATTGCCCATACCATTGCGCAGGGCAAGGGGTACTCTCGCCAGGGTCGAAAAACCATAATGATCTGGTTGCAGGGTGAAAACGCTCACCGTTAACTACACGCTGTGCTAGCTTTAAATCATTATCTCTTGCACGCTGGTAAAAGTATGACTTAGTAGTTGCCTCAAAGCCACCGGGACGTTGAAAAACCATCTGCTCGAGGTTTCGTATATCCTTAAAGTCTAAACATGCCGTACGAACTCGATTAACTCCTACATTGCCAACCATTAGCATCCCTAGTTCGCCTTCCCCCTCTGCTTCTGCTCGCATTAGCCTTGCTAGTAGATCGATGTCTTTCGAAGTCGCACGAACTACTGCCAATGCATCACCTCCTACATTAAACTATGTTAAGAAATGACCTATCATGACAAATTTTGCATATAAAAAAGACTACCAAAAGGCAGTCTTTTTTATATGAAGATTAAAGATTGAAAAAAGTAGAGCGTTTTTCGCCTTCTAAAATAGTACCAACGAAGAACGAACCAAACTCGCCATAGCGCGCACTAACTTCGTCAAAGCGCATTTCATATACTAATTTTTTAAATTGAAGTACATCGTCTGAGAATAATGTTACTCCCCATTCAAAATCGTCAAAGCCAACAGACCCAGAGATAATTTGTTTCACTTTTCCTGCATAGCTGCGACCAATCATACCATGGCTACGCATTAACTCTTTGCGTTGCTCCATTGGAAGCATGTACCAGTTATCGTTGCCATCACGACGCTTGTCCATTGGGTAGAAGCAAACGTATTGAGAGCGTTGTAGCTGTGGATATAGACGTGAGCGCACATGTGGATTTTGATATGGATCTTCATTTGACTCACCAGCCAGATAGTTAGATAACTCAACTACTGATACGTATGAGTATGCAGGAATCGTAAAGTCAGCGATTGTTAGCTTGTTGAATCGTGCCTCTAGCTCTTGCAATTCATCCATAGTTGGACGTAACGTCATTAACATAAAGTCCGCTTTTTGGCCCACAATAGTATAGAAAGCGTGAGCTCCAGTTTTTGCATCGTCTGCTTGTTGTAATTCATCTAAAAAGGCAACGAACTCATCTGTTGCTTGTTTACGAAGTTCAGGATCTACTTGTTTCCATGATGCCCAATCCATTTGGCGGAAATCATGTAAAACGTACCAACCATCTAATGTAATAGCTGCTTCATTCATTATATAAGACACTCCCTTTAATAAATATTTCGCAACTTTAGTTTACCATACAAGCTTTTAGAATTCCCCTTTTAGACTGACTTTTACATGACAATCTGTGACAAAGTCGTGTATGCTTAATGTATAAATATATCCTCATGGGGGCGTTATGATGGCTGATTTATTTACAGAAATAAAAGATAGGCTAAAAAGTAAAAGTGTAACGATTATATTACCAGAGGGAAAAGATCAAAGAATCATTGAGGCAGCTTTAAAATTGCAGGAAGAGGGAGTAATTCAGCCTATAGTCATTGGAAATGAGAACGAAATTCCAAGTGGCTTACAGGTGTTGAATCCTGCTACCTATGAATATATGGACGAACTAATACATGCTTTTGTGGAAAGACGCAATGGCAAAGTAACTATAGAGGAAGCAAGAGAGATTTTAAAGGACGTTAACTATTTTGGTACGATGCTTGTATATACAAAAAAAGCGGACGGACTAGTAAGCGGGGCAGCACATACAACAGCTGAAACCGTACGACCGGCCTTGCAAATTATCAAAACAAAGCCAGGAATTACAAAGACTAGTGGAGCTTTTCTGATGGTAAAAAATGATACGCGATATATTTTTGCTGACTGTGCCATTACGATAGCGCCGACAAGTGATGACTTGGCAGAAATTGCAGTGGAGGGAGCTAAGACAGCTGCTGCATTTGGTATAGAGCCAAAGGTGGCTATGCTATCTTTTTCTACTAAAGGTTCCGCAAAATCGGAGGAAACCGAGAAGGTAGTCCAAGCAACAGCACTTGCAAGAGAACGGGCACCTCAGCTGCTGATAGAAGGGGAGCTGCAATTTGATGCAAGTGTTGTTCCTTCCATTGCAGATAAAAAAGCACCAGGCGCCGTAGTGAGAGGAGATGCAAATGTTTTTGTTTTCCCTTCTTTGGAGGCGGGCAATATAGGATATAAAATAGCAGAGCGTCTTGGAGGATTTGAAGCAATAGGCCCGATTCTACAGGGTTTAAATGCCCCGGTGAATGACTTGTCACGAGGCTGTAATGCAGAGGATGTATACAAGCTTGCTTATATTACAGCAGCTCAAGCATTAGATTAAGGAGAATAGGTATGTCAGAAATAGATGTTTTATTGGAGCAACAAACATGGCGCTTTTGGGATCAGTCACTGAGTGGTAAAAGCCGTTCAGCCTTAGAGTCCTTTGCAGCTGACGATTTACTTTGCCATGTGGTCGGACAAGGTCAGTCCCCGGCAACTGTGAGAACGTGGGTGCATGATTATACGGTGGTAATGGGAATTCAAGATCATCGTCTACCTTTTGTAGAGGATGCACAAAATTTCTTGCGTGCTCGTGGCTATAATCCGATCGTTCGAAATTCAGGAGGACTTGCGGTTGTATTGGATGAGGGTGTCTTAAATATATCAATCGTATTGTCTGAAAAAGAGAATTCCATAGACATACCAACAGGATATGAAGTGATGATGGCATTTGTCCAGTTGCTTTTTCCAGAGGCAGAGGGAAAAATGGAAGCCTATGAAATAGTAGGATCTTATTGCCCTGGCTCCTATGATTTAAGTATAGGCGGGAAAAAATTTGCTGGAATATCACAAAGAAGGCTTAGACAAGGCATAGCCGTACAAGTATACCTTTGCGTAGAGGGAAGCGGGAGCGAAAGAGCGCGCCTGATTCAAGAGTTTTATGGAATAGGGGTTCAGGGTGAGAATACGAAATTTAATTATCCTAGTATAAAACCTGAAGTCATGGCTTCCCTTAATGAACTGCTGCAAGCAAACTTTACGGTGCAGGACGTAGTTATTCGTATTCAACAACTGCTCCATCAGCTGTCCGATCAAATGGTCTCTCGGTCTCTTCTTCAGGAAGAGGCAGAGTTATATCACTTCTACTTAGAAAGAGTGCTTAAGCGTAACCAAAAGATGCTAGAGGGTTAGGCTAGCGAAAGATGCTTATTGATGAGTCTCGTTATGGACTGTAATTCGGTTAATGTTTATGAACAGACGACTCGAACGAGTGAAAATATAAGAATAGAAAAAACCACCAATCCATTATACGGTTGGTGGTTCTTTTGAAACTAAGTTGCCGTTTTTTTCCATTTGAAATACTGGAACAGCAGGCATTTCTTCGTCGTTTAATGTTACTAGGCGACGTGCACGGTTCATAATTTGTACAAATTGCTCGTAATCTTGTTTAATAGCAGCATTTTCTTTTTCTAGTTTGACAAGCTCACTTTCTAGCTTACGAATCTTTTCATTGGAGATCGATGCCAAGTGACGGTATCTAGAAATATCTGAATCACTGTGCTGTAGTCGTACTAGATAAGCAATAATAATATCTATGGATAGTGCAGATACCGGAATAGATTGAGTGCGTTCTCCCTCTTCCTGAGGTTTCGCTAGGTAGATTCCATTTCCTCTACGTCTGTAATCTTTTCCTAAAATACGAAGCTTTTCTTTGCGTTCTTTTTTTGCCTCTTTTAGCTCTGTTTCATATTGATGACGGACTACCGCATTCCATCTAAATCCACAAGCTGCTGCAGTACGATTTAACTCGTCACCAGCTTCTTCAAATGCATTTAATTGTGTACTTCCTTCACGGACGTGTCTTAACACCAATTCTGCTAACAGCTCATCGTTTTCTCTCATCCATGCGTCTTGTCTGATTTTTACCATGTTTGTCCTCCTACCATGTTCATAGTTTCGTTGTTCTATTAATATCATGGACAACATTGCGGTCTTTTATTCACGTAATTTACACTTGATAGCAATATAAACTTTAAGATACAATGACGTGTAGACAATATCTATTTATAGAAAGGGTTGTGTACTATGGCAAACCATTTCCGAGTTTGCGATGAGTGTCAGGCCGTTAATTTAAAAACATTAATTCCAAAGCTAAAAGCAATCGATCCGGAAGCAGAGGTTGAGATAAAAGAATGTCAGTCCTACTGCGGTCCAGGACGTAAAAAGACGTTTGCTTTTATAAATAATCGTCCCGTAGCAGCCTTGACGGAGGACGAGTTAATGGAGAAAGTACGCGCCAAGCTGGAATCATAATAATAGACATTCCTTGCAAGAAGGTTATCCTATATGTAACGAACTATTGCCGCCTTTCCATAAGCGGCTTTTTTCTTTATACTTTATAGTTAATAGGAAGTGAGTTACATTTTTGAAAGACATGGAGGGTGAGATATGAGCTATGCTACGCAAAAGCTAGCAGAAGAAAAAGTGTTTAAGGATCCAGTTCATCGTTACATTCATGTCCGTGATCAAGTAATTTGGGACGTGATTGGAGCAAAAGAATTTCAAAGACTGCGTCGCATCAAACAGCTGGGTACTACTTATCTAGTCTTTCATGGGGCAGAACATAGCAGATTTAATCACTCTTTAGGTGTATATGAAATCGTTCGCCGAATTATAGACGATAGTTTTGAAGGAAGACCTGAATGGGACCCTTCTGAAAGATTGGTAGTATTATGTGCGGCATTACTTCATGATTTGGGACACGGCCCATTTTCTCATGCCTTTGAAAATGTATTTGGATTAGATCATGAGGAATTTACAAAGGAAATCTTACTTGGAGATACAGAAGTCAACGAAGTGCTTACGAGAGTTAGTGCAGACTTTCCTCAAAAGGTTGCAGATGTAATAGGAAAAACTTATCCTAACAAGCAAGTGGTTAGTTTAATTTCAAGCCAGATAGATGCAGATCGTATGGATTATTTACAAAGAGACGCTTATTTTACTGGAGTAAGCTACGGTCATTTCGATATGGAACGTATTTTGCGTGTGATGAGACCACTGGATGATCAGGTAGTTATCAAATCTACGGGGATGCACGCAGTAGAGGACTATATTATGAGTCGCTACCAAATGTATTGGCAAGTATACTTCCACCCAGTGTCCAGAAGTGCGGAAGTCATTCTTACAAAAATTTTACATCGAGCAAAAGCATTAAGTGAAAGTGGATATGCGTTTGAACAACAGCCTACTCATTTTGCTCGTTTTTTTGACAAGACCTTTACATTAAATGATTATTTGGCATTAGACGAAGGGGTATTACTAACCTATTTTCAGCTGTGGATGAATGAAAAAGATCCAATTTTATCTGATTTATGTAACCGTTTTGTCAACCGGAAACTATTTCAATATATTGAGTTTGACCTTGCAAAGGACTATGTGAAAATGAAGGAACTGGAGCAACTTTTTAAAAGAGTTGGAATAGATCCGGAATATTATTTAGTGTTTGATTCGTCATCAGACCTTCCTTACGATTTTTATCGACCAGGGGAAGAAGGGGAGCGTATTCCGATACACCTTCAAATGCCAAATGGAGAAATCCGAGAGCTTTCTCGCCAATCAGAAGTAGTGGAGGCTATATCAGGTAAACGACGAACAGATCATAAACTATACTTTCCAGAGGACTTTTTGACAGCAGACGGCAAGAAGAAGGCTTTGAAAAAACAAATACTTGAGTTACTAAAATAGAGGTGGGTTTGTATTGTTAGAGGAACATGCAAAAATTGTACAATTTATCGGAGCAGCAGACGGGATCACGGGAAGAAAAAAGCTACAAAAAATGGTCTATATCGCAAAGAAACTACAATTTCCATATAAAGAGAAATATGATTTTCATATATATGGTCCATACTCTGAAGAGCTAACCTTGCGTATAGAGGAGCTTTGTAATATGGGTTTTTTGCAGGAGGACCGGCAGGATAAAGGTTCTTACGTACAATATAAATACCAAATGACCGATGCTGGCGAGCATTTTACTCAAATGGCACAGATTGAGGAACCTAGCGCTGCATTGAATTCCTGCATCAAGCAGATGAAGGAAAAGAGCTCACGGTTTTTAGAGCTAGTATCTACATTACTCTACTTCGAGAACTTTCCAAAGGAAGAACAAATTGAAAAAGTACGTGTAGTAAAAGGAAAGTTGAATTATAGCGATGATGAAATAGAGGAGGCATTTTCGTTTGTGGTGAACTTGATGAATGAAAAAGCTATTCACTAGGAATAGCTTTGATAAAACATTATTTATCGCTAAGAAGTGTTCCAGCTACTGCATAGTGGTTTTTAGGCATTTCTTCGATAAATACAACTACATTCTCAACCGGAGCCTTAGTCGTTTCTGCAACGACTGCAGTAACCTTTTCCACTAGCTCTCTTTTTTGTTCATCTGAACGGCCTTCTAACATTTTCACTGTTACATATGGCATTTTGTTACCTCCTTTATAGAAATAATCAGTATACTTAACATCATAACAGAAGAAAAGGAGCATACGCATGACAAATGAAGAAAAACCGAAACAAAAAGTAGGCTTTACTATTATTAAAAACGATCCAACTGATGGCCATAAGGGATTTGGAATCGGCTCTCTTTCACTTGAGAACGTTTCTCCAGTCATTATTGATATAGAAGAAGGCACTGCCAAAGTTGAAATTGGTGCAATGCATGCAAGAAGTGATACGGAAAGAGGTATTAAATTTACGACCAATCGAGAGGATTCTGCTGGTGGTAAGCCGTATTGGCTAGTATGGGTAACAATCGATTATAAACAGGAAGGTCCTTACTATGCTGGCGTGGCTGCTTGTGAAATGGTAGTAAATCGAGAGAAGCGACGTGGCTACAAGATATTGGCGGACCATGTAAATCGAATGGATAAGTCAATGAAGCGTCAAATTTTAGTTGATTTTATGGATGATCGTTCAAAGGGAATTTTGAAGGAATTTTTACAATCGCATAATCCTGAAATGTGGGAAAAGAGCGATCAAAAACTTCATCAAGATTTAGAGGTATGATATTAAAATAACTCTTTGACTGAATTAATTACAACATAGTCCGATTAGACGGTTGAATTAATTGAAAAAAGAAAGTACAATTTACTTAAAGCTTACTTCACAGTAATGCTAGGACACTTAGTTATATGAGTATGTGATGGGCTGGGAGGTTTGTGAAACCCAATCCAAAACATTTCCTACCTTAAACAGAAATTATACTAAGAAAAGGCTTTTCGTCTCTTTAGAGAGATGAAAAGCCTTTTAAATTTTAAACTAAATTTCATAAATGCTGTTATTCTTATGGAAAATCAGGGGAAATTAAAAGACCTCAAATGTAGTTGTTTTCCGTTACGGCGGACGCTTTCCGGGGGCACGGCTTCAATCTCCTCGTCGCCTTGCTCCTGCGGGGCTTTCAGCTCGCGCTATTCCCCCAGGAGTCGCCGCCTCCTCTCCAAACAACTACAATAGAGAATTTTTTTACAAGATATCAACTGCTTTAAAGAGTTAAATGAAGACGGAGTATTATCAAAGGGTAATTAATGAGGCAAGTAAATTAATAGATTTAAATGAATAGTGACTTAATAACTAGTCCTTCGGTAAAAATGAAAAAAGAAATTGAGCTAGAGGTTATTCTCCCTAGCTCAATTGTTTTAAAATTATTAAAGAGTTAAATAGCGATTTACCAATTAAAACAAGAATATTTTATAATCTTGATTGTAGCGCCAGGCGGCGACTCCTTTGGGATGAGTGACATAAATAAGACATCACTACCACGCGCGTAAGCGATAAGCCGTAACGCAAAACAACTCCATTTTATTTTGAAGAGAGTCTTGCCCCAGCCTTTTAACTGTTTTAAATGCTTAGTTCCCAAAGAAGTTGAAGGGGAAGATGGACCAGGACTCTTCTTCTTTTTGCTGTTCAGATAAATCCTCAAACGTGTGTTGTTTCAGTCGTGGGTCGGTACACAGTTTAGTAGGAACATCCTTTTCCTTCAGGTAAACAAGACGTTGCTTTTCACAATCTGAGGTTGCAAGTCCTCCTGTTTCAATATCTACAATGACTCCTTTGACACCTGCTGGAGCAATAAATGGCTCCTCGGGTAGTCCACGATGTACTTTTTCCATAAATTCAATCCATACTTGTTTCGTTACTTGCTTCGCTTCAGCATCACTTACTGCCTTACCTTGGTCATAGCCATTCCAAACGCCAGCTGTCAGCTGTGGAGAAAAACCGATTAAGTATTGGTCCGTATTCGTTGTTCCCGATTTTGCTGCGTAAGGCCGTGTTTGTTTTGCACGTATACTAATACCAGTGGCAGGAGAGTAATCATTGAATGTTGGATCAAAAGTTCCGGTCATTAAATGTGACAATAAGAAAGCATCTTCTTCTAACAGCACTTTCTTTCCTTTTCGCTTCTCCTTACTAATGTCATAAATAACTTTTCCCTCATTGTCTGAGATTTTCGTAATATACGTTGGCTTCATTTGGATTCCTTTATCGGATATCGTATTATAAGCCTTCGTCATGTCTAGTAAGGAAGCCTCCGGTGTACCTAAGGCGGTTGCTGGTGTTTGATCGACTTTCATATTGATGTTAAAGCGGTCCACTAGCTGTTCGAAAGGTTTATAGCCTATATGCTCCAAAGTTTTCACAGCATATATATTGTCAGAGATTGCTAAGGCCTGCGCCATGGAAATTGGATGATTAGCAAACTCTCCATTTACGTTTTTAGGCTCGTATTCTCTACGCCCATTATCATAGGTGAAGATGGTTCTTTCACTTTTTAAGTAAGTAAGAGGAGAAAAACCGTTTTCTAGAGCGGCTGCGAACAGCAAAGGCTTAATGGTTGAACCGGTTTGTCTCTTTGCTTGTGTAACTCGGTTAAAGGGACTTTCAGTAAAGCTTCGTCCTCCAACCAGAGCTGTTATATATCCTGTTTTTGGCTCCATACTCACGAACCCAATCTGTAGCTCACCTTTAGGCATCCATTTTTCAATCGTCTCTTCTGCAACCTGCTGATGCTGTTTGTTTAATGTAGTAGTAATCGTCCATCCGCCTTCATCAATGCGGCGTCCTTTACTCTCCACTATTTTCGATGCTTCCTTCCAAACTTCTTCTAAGAAATAAGGTGCCGTTTTTTTAGCTAATCTTGATTCTTCAGTTTTTAGAGCTAGATGCTCAAGGTTAGCACGTTCCTTTTGTTCTGCTGTGATGAATTGTTGGTTATTCATTAACTGCAATATTAGCTTTTGACGGTTTACCGCCTTTTCTTCATTAACTAATGGTGAGTAATGGGTGGGTCCTTTTGGAATTCCCATAAGAAGTGCTGATTCTCCTAAGGTTAAAGCCTTGGCACTCTTGCCAAAATAATATTGGCTAGCTGCCTCTACTCCGTACATACCATGTCCAAAGTATACAGTGTTCAAATAACCTTCTAGAAGCTCATCCTTTTCATAAAAGATTTCTAGGCGATAAGCATATAATGCTTCATTTATTTTTCGTGTCCATGTTTTATCGTGGGTTAAAAACACATTACGCGCATATTGCTGCGTAATCGTACTGGCACCTTCCACTTTTTTGCCTGCCTTTACATCCTTCAAGAGAGCAGAAGCAATCCGAGAATAATCAAAACCATTATGCTCGTAAAATTCCTGATCCTCCACAGAAATAGTTGCTTGGGGGATGAAAGGTGACATTTCATCGAGTGATATCCAATATCTACGTTGTTCACTGAAGCGATCTCCTATAACGTTACCTTGATTGTCTAAATATACAGAGGATATGGGTACCTGAATAATCGGTGCGCCAACTATTTGCGCATATATTCGAAGAGTGACTATTGCACTTAAAAATGCACAGCTAGCAGCTATTCCGATTAGTAGAACTCTTTTTAATCTTTTATTTCGAGTAGTCTTCTTTTTATATTGCGCGCGCTTCAAAAAATCAACCCCGTTCTCATCTGTGTTTTTAACAGTATGAGAACTATAGAAACAAATTAAACCGAGAATTAAAAAACTATTGCACTTTTGCCAAAAACAACTATACTTTCTTTGTATTTACTTTTTTGATAAAGTAAAAGAATTATAAATTGGAAGGAGATAGATAAATGGCTGGATTTTGGTTTACAGAAAAGCAAACCGAGAATTTTGGCATCACAATGAAGGTGAAACGCACACTTCATACAGAGCAAACGGATTTTCAACTGTTGGAAATGGCTGAAACAGAGGAATGGGGGAACATGCTATTTTTAGACGGCATGGTTATGACTTCCCAAAAGGACGAGTTTGTTTATCATGAAATGGTTGCACACGTTCCTTTATTCACGCATCCTAACCCAGAAAACGTCTTAGTAGTTGGCGGGGGAGACGGTGGAGTAATTCGTGAGATTATGAAGCATCCGAAGGTTAAAAAAGCGACATTAGTTGATATAGATGGAAAAGTAATTGAGTACTCAAAAAAATATTTACCAGAGATTGCTTGTGAATTAGATAATCCAAGAGTGGACGTACAGGTTGGCGACGGATTCATGCATATTGCGGAATCTGAAAATGAGTACGATGTCATTATGGTAGATTCAACAGAGCCAGTAGGACCTGCAGTAAATCTATTTACGAAGGGATTTTATGCTGGAATCTCTAAAGCGTTAAAAGAAGACGGCTTATTTGTAGCGCAATCGGACAACCCTTGGTTTAAGGCAGACTTGATCCGCCAAGTCCAAAAAGATGTGAAGGAAATTTTCCCAATTACAAATATGTATTTGGCTAACATCCCAACATATCCAAGCGGTTTATGGTGCTTTACAATTGGATCTAAAAAATATGATCCGCTACAAGTTCCAGATGAGCAATTCTTCGATATAGACACGAAATATTACACGAAAGAGCTTCACAAAGCGGCGTTTGTTTTACCTAAATTTGTGAAAGACCTTGCAGGAGAGTAAGCCCATGCGATTTGATGAAGCATACTCAGGTAATGTATTTATTAAAAGTAAGCAAAATTACGAAGATGCACAGGCAGTTATTTATGGAATGCCGATGGACTGGACAGTAAGCTATCGTCCAGGATCACGTTTTGGTCCCCAGCGTATTCGTGAAGTATCTATTGGTCTAGAGGAATATTCTCCATATCTTGATAGAGAACTAGATGATGTAAACTATTTTGATGCAGGAGATATCCCTCTTCCATTTGGAAACGCTGGTAAAAGTCTTGTCTTAATTGAAGAATTCATTCGTCAGTTATTGCAAGACGGAAAAATTCCAGTCGGCATGGGTGGAGAGCATTTAGTCTCTTGGCCGGTGATGAAGGCTGTATCAGAGAAGTACGATAACTTGGCGATCATTCACATGGATGCACACACAGACTTACGTGTGGAGTACGAGGGAGAGCCATTATCTCATTCCACTCCAATCCGTAAAATTGCAGAACATATAGGTCCAAAAAATGTCTATTCTTTTGGAATTCGTTCCGGGATGAAGGAAGAGTTCGATTGGGCTAAAGAAAATGGTATGCAAATTGCTAAATTTGAAGTGCTAGAGCCATTAAAAGAAGTACTTCCAACCCTTGAGGGGCGTCCGGTGTATGTAACAATTGATATTGACGTCCTGGACCCAGCGCATGCACCAGGAACAGGAACAGTAGACTGCGGAGGAATCACAAGCCGCGAACTACTAGCCTCCATCCACGCAATCGCAAACTCCGGCGTCAACGTAGTAGGCTTCGACCTAGTAGAAGTAGCCCCAATCTACGACCAATCGGAGCAAACAGCCAATACTGCGTCGAAGCTCATACGCGAAATGCTATTGGGATGGGTTAAGTAGAAAGCAGACTCTAGTTGTTACTGCGACGAGCAGTGCGCAGGAGCAAACAGAGAGCACATGGTAGAAATTTATCTAATTTTAGTAGCAAAATTAAAATAGAAAATAGATACTAAATGTTACTGCGGAGCTGAACGAAGTGAGGCGGAAGCACAACAGCCAATACTGCATCGAAGCTACTAAGAGAAATGCTACTAGGATGGGTTAAATAGAACGCAGTCTCTAGTGTTCTGCGGAGCTGAACAAAGTGAAGCGGAAGCACAACCGCAAACACTGCATCGAAGTTGCTAAGAGAAATGATCTTAGGCTGGATAAAGTAGAAAGCAGTCATTATGGGTCTGCGACGAGCAGTGCGCAGGAGCAAACCGCAAATACAGCGTCGAAGTTACTACGCGAAATGCTACTAGGATGGGTTAAATAGAAAGCAGTCTCTAATGTTCTGCGGAGCTGAACGAAGTGAGGCGGAAGCACAACAGCCAACACTGCATCGAAGTTGCTGAGAGAAATGATCTTAGGTTGGATAAAGTAGAAAGTAGTCATTAATAATCTGCATACTTCCTGAGAATCTCAGTAACATTCAGTATTTAACAGAACCCATCTTGGGAAATTAAAGGCTTCAGAAATTTTACAATCGTAAAATTTCTGAAGCCTTTTTCTGTATAGTGGCCGTATCCACCCCTAACTAATATTTCTTTTAAAGTTTATAAATTCAAAAAGTTTCTCTATCTTAAAGAATTAAGGATTTTAATTGGGAAAAATTGTTTATTATTTAAGGGGACTTCTCTATAATTATAGAAAAGCTTGATAAGGAGTGATGTCTTGAAGAACAAAATAGACGATTTAATAGAGTATCAAAAGAAAGTTCATGTCCTTTATTCTTATTTTCAAATGGAAAGTTACTTGGAGCAAGTAGTGAGTTTTATTGAAAATGGCATTAAGGCAGGAGAATACACTATTCTTGTTGAAAATGATAGACTTTATCCTCTCATCCAAAAAGAATTAAGCTCGAGAGTACCGAAAGCTCAAATGAAGTTTGTACATTTTGTAAACAGCTTATCCTTTTATTATTCAAGTGGTAGTTATCACCCTCCGGCAATCGCAGATTACTTTAACAAAATGATTAAGCCTTATGTGGAAAACGATGTCCATTTCCGTTCATGGGCACATGTTGAATGGGCTTCTATGGAAGAGCCGTTATATCTAATTAGAGACTTCGAGAAAATTGTGGATCAAGCTGTTAATCAAGTGGAGTTTTCATTAATTTGTGCTTACTCAGGAATAAGGATGCCAGATTACCTTAAAAACATTTTGTTGGAAACCCACCCATATGTTCTTTGGGAAGATCATTTCTTTACTTCGGAAGAATATCAAAAATGAAATGAGCAGAACCAAATAAAATGAAATTTCACGCTTTGTTTCTAGGGAGTAAGCTTTTAACTTTTAGAAAAGGTTTATTAGATTATTTTTAGCTATTTAGCTATGTATTCACCTAGAATTATTTCATAAAGAGGGGGCTATTGCTTTATGAAAATATTATTTAATTCTTAATAAGTTTTATTTGCTTATTTTCCAAAAACTCAACAATCGATATACGCGAAATAACATTTGGAAAAAAGATCTTTTTTTAACTTTGTTTCAAAGTTTAATCATATTACTTATTTTGTTTCCAATTTTATCTTACTTTATATAAATAACTTTATGAGAAATGAGCTTGGAGACATCTCCTAGCTCATTTTTTAAAAAAGATGTACCGATTGAATAGAAGCATTAAGATGCGTTAAACATGTCTAATAAGACACATAGAGGACTAAGAAGTGAAAATGGCAATATGATAAAAAGACTTTCGGAAGAGACCTTTGAATTTCCACAAAACTTTTCAATGATTTTCAAAAATGTATTCCTTTTAGCAAAGAAAGAAACCATCCTAGGAGATTAGATATTCCCAAAAATATGAAAACATTAGGCTTTGAAGAAACCATAAACGAAGAAGCAGGAAATGCTTATAAAAAAGATATCAGGTTTATAGGTGAATTAGAAGGAATTTTGGAAGGATTACGTTAGAAATAGAGAGAAACGTTGTAACTGAAGCTGATTTTAAGCTATAATATGAAGGTTATATTTTTACATAAATAAACTATTAATATTGATCTAAAGGATGAAGTCCATGTCTGAACCAATAAAAAAAGAAGTTGCTGTTCGATTACGATCCACAATCCAACATCCAAAATCTAAAAAAGAATCCTTTGACATTCGCACTACAGGCGTTCTAACCTTAAAGGGAGAGCAGCCTTATTTAGTTTATGAGGAAGTGCAGAATGAAAAAACAATTAAAACTACAGTTAAGTTAAATGCTGAATCTGCTTTAATACTTAGAAGTGGTGGTGTCAAAATGCGACTGCCATTTCAACGAGGAGAACAGCAGACCGGTAGCTATGACACAGGATACGGCACCTTCATGATTACAACCAATACAAAGAAATTGCAATTTACAGATGGTCAATTTCTAGTTCATTATGAGCTTATAGTGGACGAAGAAGTGGTCGGTACATATAAATTAGAACTATCATATACGGAGGCGGAATAAAATGAACGCAGTAGAAAAAGTACAACAATCCATTAAGGAAGCTTTGCAGCATGCCGTACTTAAAGCAGAGCTTGTAACCGAGGAACAGCTACCATCAGTTCATCTTGAAACACCAAAAGACAAAGTAAATGGAGACTATGCAACAAACATCGCTATGCAATTAACTAAAATCGCAAAGAAAAACCCTCGTCAAATTGCAGAGGCAATTATTGAAAATCTGACGATGGATGGAACAATGATGGAGAAAATCGACATCGCTGGACCAGGCTTCATGAACATTACTGTACGTAAAGATTACTTGCAGGATGTAGTAAAAGCAGTACTTTCAGAAAAAGAAAATTACGGACGCACAGCATCTGGTGGTAACGAAAAAATTCAAGTAGAATTCGTTTCTGCCAACCCAACAGGTGATTTACATTTAGGTCATGCACGTGGAGCTTCTGTTGGAGATTCCTTATGTAATGTATTAGACTTTGCTGGCTATGATGTTTCTCGTGAGTATTATATAAACGATGCAGGAAACCAAATAAACAATTTAGCTGTCTCTATTGAAGTGCGTTACTTTGAAGCATTGGGTCTTGAAAAGGAAATGCCTGAAGACGGATACCGTGGTCAAGATATTATTCAAATTGGGGCTGAACTTGCTAAAGAACATGGAGATAAGTTTGTTCATATGTCAGATGAAGAGCGTTTCCAAGCATTCCGCACTCATGGTCTAAAGGTAGAATTAGCTAAACTTCAAAAGGATCTAGCTGATTTCCGTGTGAACTTTGACAACTGGTTCTCTGAAACTTCCTTATATGAGGGTGGGAAAATTGATATTGCGTTAAACAAATTACGTGAAAACGGTCATATTTTTGAAGAAGAGGGAGCAACTTGGTTACGCTCTACTACATTCGGAGATGACAAAGATCGTGTACTTATTAAAAGCGATGGGTCATTCACGTATTTATTACCAGATATCGCTTACCATGAGAATAAGCTAGCTCGCGGCTTCGATCAGCTTATTAATATTTGGGGAGCAGACCATCACGGATATATCCCACGTATGAAAGCTGCGTTTGAAGCACTTGGATATAACCGTGAAAAATTAGAAGTATCTGTTATTCAAATGGTTCAGTTGTATAAAGACGGCGAAAAGATGAAAATGAGTAAGCGTACAGGTAAAGCGGTAACGATGCGTGAGCTTGTAGAAGAAGTAGGACTAGACGCAGTTCGTTATTTCTTCGGTATGCGTTCAGGTGATTCTCACATGGACTTTGACTTAGATTTAGCTGTTTCCCAATCAAATGAAAACCCAGTGTATTATGCACAATACGCACATGCTCGTATTTGCTCTATTTTACGCTCAGCAGAAACACAAGGGATGAAGGCTTCTACTGCCTCCTTGGATGTATTACAAAGCGAAAAAGAATTAGATCTATTGAAAAAAATTGGTGACTTCCCACAAGTGGTGGCAGACGCTGCAAAACTTCGTGCTCCTCACCGTGTGGCAACCTATATCCAAGAGCTTGCTGCAACATTCCATAGCTTCTACAATGCAGACAAAGTACTAAACGCAGACAATATGCCTCTTACAGAAGCACGCCTTGCGCTAGTGACGTCTGCACGTCAAACGATTGCAAATGCATTAAAACTAATTGGTGTTTCTGCACCAGAAAAAATGTAAACAAATGTTTAAAGGCATTGAGAATACAATTCTTGATGCCTTTTTTATTTGGCTTTTGAGGGAAATTAAAAGTACGTAAAAAGGAGCTGGAGATTTGTATCTTCAACTCATACTTATTCGATAGTTAAACGATTGTTTCCATCATTAGCCAAAATACTCTATAAGGTAATTAAATACTATTAGAAGTCCAATTGAAAATATTATCCCATCGCTAATTGTTACAATGGACTGTTTGGGATTCTGCGAATATTTATATTCATAAAATCCTCTTACCGCAAAACCTAACACAACGTATAAGAGGGTAGTATAAATATAAATTTGTATTGGATAATCCTCTATTATTACCATGGTATTAACAACGATTAATATAAACATAAAAGTAATTCGGAAAGCTCCGTCTATTTTTTTGTGCAACTCATTGACATGATTGTGTGAAAAAAAGGACTTTTTTTCTTTTTTAATTCTAAATAAATACCTCCATAAAAACCTAACGATTGTATTGAAAACAAACATAATCAAAATATAAAATACGAGTGTTATCCAAATCATCATATCTCTCCTTCTTTAACAATAGGATGCCTCCTCGCGACTATTCGTTCTATACAACATATAGAATTGGAGTGACACTGGAAGAAAGTGGTTAATTATACTTTATCAATGAAGGTAGTAAATGTCAGTAATTATTCTAAAGGTTTAAGGGATGTAATATAATCTAATCAATGGAAGAGTGGGGTGCCTTTATGGAAAAAGCCGTTATATTATTTTTAAAGTTAGCTGTTATTTTAATGGGAATACCAGTGCTTGCGTTATGTATATTTTTAGTGCCTGAAATAGCAGGCTTTGCAGCGGAATTATATCCTGAGCATTCTTATCTAAAGTATTTAGTTTATATCGATTTGTACGCAACGGCTATTCCTTTTTACTTTGCTCTCTATCAAGCATTCATACTTTTAAATTACATTTATAAAAATAAAGCCTTCACAAAATCATCAGTTAGAGCCCTAAAGAATATAACATACTGTGCATTAACTATTAGCTCTTTATACGTTTTAGGTATGCCGATATTCTTTCTTATGGCAGATAAGGATGATGCACCTGGAATTATAGGCATTGGATTAGGAATGATTTTTGCTTCCCTTGTAATTGCAGCCTTTGCATCTGTTCTACAAAGACTTCTACAAGAAGCAATAGCTCGATTGGAGCATAATGAATGAAAAGAAGAAACCAAATCACCTGGATAATGCTAATATCTATTGCTGTTATAGCTGTTCTTGCCTTTTTTCTTTTTAGTAGAGCAGATTATCATGGTAAGATAGGGGACTTAACGGAAAGTAAATTTATATTATATCCGCTTAAAATTAACCCCGAATACGAACATTCTACTCCTGAAGTCCATTTCACAGATAACACTGAAATAGTAGGGAAAATAAAGACTACTAAGAGTCTAATAGAAGGTCAAGAAGTGAAAGTCTGGACTGAGGAAATCGAAGGGAAGATAGTTGCAAAAAAAATTAAAGTGATGAAAGACTCGTAAAGATTATGTCAAAACAGTTCAAGGAGTAAATATAATGTCATGGTACTTAGAGAATGTTTATAAGAGAAATAAGGAAGCGCCATATACTTTTTATATTCCTAGCCAGGAAGTAATTGATATTTTAAGGATAGGAGATATGGTCAAATTAATTTTCGAATGCGAGACTAGAGCAGACGGGTATGCAGGTGAAAGAATGTGGGTGAAAATTACCCATAGGGATATGGAAAACTTTAAGGGTGTTCTTTCAAACGACCCAATCAATATAAGCGAATTAAAAATTGGTCAAGAAATTTCATTTCGTGCAGATCATATATGTGATACGGAGTATAATGATCCAAAATCTTCTAAATGGGATTATTACTTTGATACGAAAATAATTGTAAGCAACGATGTTTTAGAGAGAGATGAATTTAATTTTATGCTAAAAGATGATCCAAAAGATGCTCAAGATTCTGGTTGGTCTGTTTTAACTGGTTACGAAGATAATAGATTTTTAAGTAATTCTGATAATTTCCAGTATATATCCATAGGTGTAATTTTAAATATAGATGACTCTGTTCTATCTTTTATTGATGAGCCACCTCTATGTGCATATGAAAGAAATGACCACGGTGTCTTCTATAAAATAGAAGATTATGATTGGGAGTCTTACTTAGCCTAGGAGGGGATTTATATGAACATTGCTCAATTAAAAGAAGTACTATTTAAGCAAGCTACCATTTTTGAGACGGGTGGTTATCGACCAACGGAAGAATTAGGAGAGAGCTGGATTGGAAAGGTCTTGTGGACTAATGGAGAACAGATGCCTTCCCAGTTTGAACCTTTATGTACCATTTTTTTAAACGAACTCCCTTACGTACCGGAGGAATTAAAAAATATTCAACTTATCACCATTTATATGGACTTTAATGTATATGATCATTTAAATGATGATAACCTAGCGCCATATTTTAGGATCAATTGCTATACAAGCTTCAACGAATTACATAAAATTAACGATCAGACTGCAAGGATGAAACCTTTTCCATTAAAACCGAAACTAGTTGAGAATGATGCTCCTGCCTGGGACTCTGATGATATACCGCCAGAAATTGTAGACGAAGTTTTACGCATTGAATTAGAGGATGACATCGAATATTACGATGACATCGTGGAGGATATCTATCCTATGCATAAGGTCGGTGGGTACCCCTCTTATACACAGAGTGGAGTTTCATACGGTGAAGAATATCCATTTGTTTTTCAAATAAGCTCCGACCCCAAGGCACAATTCAATATAGTTGATAGTGGTAGTTTTTATTTTTTCTTTAATCAACGCAAACAAGATTGGATTGTATACTGCGATTTTTATTAATAGCCTCTGAGGTGAGTATCTCTCGAATACTTTCTAATAGGGGATGGACATAATATGAATGTAAAAATTTCACTGAAATCACCTTTAATCAATTACTACTGTTCTCTATAGTAGTTCGTTTTATATACTCTCTTAAACTGCCTTTACCGATCAACCACGAACCTTTTCTAATTATTGATTGGAGCGGCAGGCGGCGACACAAGTAGGGATGAGTGAGACAGATAAGACATCACAACCGCGCGCGTAAGCGACGGGTGATGGCTTATCGCTCACCCCACGGAAAGCGTCCGCCTAGAGTGGAAATCAACTCTATTTTACACATATAAAAGCATATAAATTTCCATATTCTTTATTAATCGTTCTTATTATTGAAATTATGAAACGGATACCTTTCTCAAATACCGACTTCATCTCGACAACATCTAAATATAAGGTATAATAAATGCAAGAAACAATAGAATAACATTTGCGTAAAGGTGCTCTAGCTATCGGAAGCTAGAGTTAAAAGGGAAGCTGGTTAGAGTCCAGCGCGGTCCCGCCACTGTAAGTGATGCACATGCATCATAAGCCAGAAAACCTGCCTTTACGTTCACACCCATTACCTACGCGGATAGGTCTGGTGTAGGTCCGCTTTCAGTATTTTTGGCAGATTTATACCTATCTATCTCTCATCCTAGGATGGGAGATTTTTTATTGTTTAATTTTAGGAGGAATGAAGGATGAAGAAGTTTTGGTTAGTTATTGGAATGACCTTGCTAATGATAGTTGGTTGTAGTGAGCAAGAGACACTTCCAACAGAAAAAGAAAATGGTCAAGAAATTGGTAACTCAGAAACAGCATTCCCACTTACACTGACGGATGCAGTAGGACAAGAAATTACCCTAGAAGAAGCTCCGACTTCCATTATATCTATGATTCCAAGCAATACTGAAATTCTATTTGCTTTAGGACTAGATGAGGAAATCATCGGTGTTAATGATTACGAAAGCTATCCAGAGGAAGCATTAGAAAAAGAAAAAATTGGCGGTATGGAATTTAACATTGAAAAAATTATTTCCATGAACCCTGATATTGTGTTTGCACACGAGTCCATTGTTGGAATGGCTGAGGCAGGATTACAACAGCTACGGGATGCTGGTGTAAAAGTATATGTGGTGCAGGGGGCAACAGATTTCCAATTAACGTATGCAACTATCGAACAAATCGGTCGAGCAACTGGGAAATATGAAGAAGCACAGGTCCTTATAGAGGATATGAAGGCAAAGGTTGAGGATATTAAAGAAAAGGCTGCAAATATAGAGACAAAGAAAACTGTATTCGTAGAAACCTCAGATGTGCCAGAGATATATACTCCTGGAAATGGGACGTTTATGCAAGAAATATTAACGATGATCAATGCAGAAAATATCATGGCCGATCAAGAGGGCTGGTTTCAAGTTAACCCAGAGGAAATAGTAAGTCGTAACCCAGATGTTATGTTACTTACCTATGACTACGAAGGCATTGTAGAAAAGGTGAAGCAGCGTGATGGCTTTGATACAGTGACTGCTATTCAAAATGATGAGGTTGTTCAAGTAGATGAGGATGCAACTAGTCGTCCAGGTCCACGTTTAGTAGAAGGCTTAGAGGAAGTGGCTAAGGCTATTTATCCGGAGGCATTTAGTGAGTAAATCCATGATCGGTTATATCTTGTCGCTGGCTACGTTGGTCGTAGCCATTTGGCTTGGTGTGTCGGTCGGATCTGTGAAGGTACCGATTAGTACTCTATGGGATACAAGTACAGATGCGATAGCAACAAATATCGTTTGGAAGATTCGGATGCCGCGAGTTATTCTAGCAGGTTTAGTCGGAGCATCTCTGGCAATAGCGGGAGCAGCCTTTCAAAGCTTGCTTAAAAACCCACTCGCTGACCCTTATACATTGGGAGTGTCGTCCGGAGCATCGGTTGGTGCAGTGGCTACACTCTTTTTTGGAATATCGGTACCTTTTTTAGGAATGTTCACTTTGCCTGTTTTCAGTATGATAGGAGCACTGACAACCATGCTTATCGTTATCAGCTTTGCAAAGCTAGTTGATCGAGCGATGAAGATGGAAACGATTATATTAACAGGTATCATCTTTAGCTCCTTTCTCGGCTCTGTTATTTCTTTAATGATTGCTTTAACAGGGGAAGAGCTAAGACAAATTATCGGCTGGTTGCTAGGTAGTGTGTCTATGCGTGGCTGGAGCTATGTACAGATGGCCTTACCGAATATGATAATTGGTTCACTTTTATTATGGTTGAACCGTAGGGAGTTAAATGCAATGCTGTTTGGAGAAGAACGGGCACAGCATTTAGGTGTGGAAGTAAAGAAACGTAAAATGATGATCTTAATAGGTGGCTCCATGCTAACAGGAACGGCTGTAGCTGTGTCGGGAACCATTGGATTTGTCGGATTAGTGGTGCCTCATATGACAAGGCTGCTATTTGGCTCCGATAACCGGCATGTACTCCCATTAAGCTTCATAAATGGCGCTTCGCTATTAATCATTTGTGACCTGGTATCACGTACCATCATCTCTCCTACAGAGCTTCCAATAGGAGTAATCACTGCCTTCATTGGCGCACCAGTATTTGCATTTATCTTCTTCCGACAACGTAAGAAAGGAGTTGCATAAAATGCTAGAGATCAAAAATATATCTGGTGGCTACAATCAAAAACTAGTCGTGCATGACGTCTCCTTTCAGGTATCTAAAGGAGAAATGCTCGGGATATTGGGGCCAAATGGTAGTGGGAAGTCTACACTTCTGAAATTGATGAGTGGAATTCTTACACCTTCATCGGGAGAAGTACTAATTGAAGGTAAGCCACTGAAATCCTATTCCTCAAAGGAGCTTGCAAAAAGGCTGGCGGTTTTGCCTCAGCTGCACAATCAAGCTTTTTCCCATACTGTTCGGGATACAGTCTCTCTCGGTCGATACCCTCATCAAACAGGATGGTTTTCTACATGGTCGAAAGAGGATGAAGTAGCGACACAGGAAGCAATGAGGCTTACTGCTATCGACAAATATGAAAAGCATTTACTAGAGCTTCTATCTGGAGGAGAACAGCAGCGAGTATTTGTTGCACAGGCTTTAGCTCAGCAAGCCCCAATATTGCTTTTAGATGAGCCCACGAATCACTTGGATATTGCCCATCAAAAGCAGCTCCTGGATACGATTAAAACACAAGCAATTGAGAAAGGTATTACGGTTATCAGCATTTTCCATGATATTAACCTAGCCTCGCTTTATTGTGACAGGCTTCTATTGATGGACCGAGGAAGCGTGAAAGTAATTGGAGAACCGCATGAGGTAGTAAAAAAGAGTCTAGTGGAGAGGGTTTATGAAGCCAGAGTTAGTACTAATCCTCATCCGGAACGCCCTAAACCACAAATAACCATTTTGCCGGATGTAAATGAAAAGCAAGACGATAAACAAATCACAGCCTCCAATTTTCAAGTAACGGATGATTATGTTCTTTTCCGAGCAGAAAATCAGTTAAAGACATGGTCATCTGCAGTCATTAATGCAGGAAGTGGCTGGTATAGAAACTTTGTCAATCGAAGAGTGGATGCGAGCTACCATTGTGATAATGTTCAGGAGGAAATGATAGAATACCTTGCTGCTCAAGGAATATCAGAGGCAGATACGGTAGGTATGATGACAGCGGTCAGAACTACTGATGCTGTCATAAAAGAGTACAAAACCCCTCTTGGTAATATTGTCGTAATGGTAACTGCAGGGGTTGGGAACGCGGTGGATGTTTCAAGAGCACATGAGGTAGAAATGTTTCCTTCTGTAGGTACGATCAATACGTGGATTGTTATTAATGGAGAGCTAGCAGAGGAGGCATTTATTCAATCTGTAATTACTGCTACAGAGGCTAAAACGAAAGCGATGGCTCACGAGCAAATCACGGATGCAAGGACTGGTACGCTTGCGACCGGTACCTCGACAGATAGTGTCCTCATTGCTGCTACACAAAAAGGTGCTCATATTGAATACGCAGGTCCTATAACAGAGATCGGTAAAAAGATTGGGCAAGGCGTATTTGAATGTACAGTGGAGGCTATTCAAATTTATAAAAAGTCAAAGGGTTGGATCTAGGATGGCATCTCACATGATAGCAATAGCAATTGGTCTTATGCTTGACCGATTAATAGGAGACCCTCCTAATTGGCCTCATCCAGTCCGCTGGATCGGTACGCTTATTTCCCGTCTTTCGAAGCAATTAAACAAAGACAGTAAGAGGAAGGCTAAAGGGTTGCTCCTAGTCATAGTTGTAGTAGGGCTCTCCTTTAGTCTGACTTTAGTACTTGTATCCGTTGCTTATTCCATTCATATTGTTTTAGGTATCGCACTGGAAAGTATATTAATAGCTTCTGGCCTTGCTCAAAAAAGCTTGAAGGACGCTGCGATGGATGTATACAAGCCTTTAATAGAAGGTGACTTACCTAATGCCCGTATAAAGCTTTCCTGGATTGTTGGAAGAGACACGGAGCAATTAGGTGAGGAGGAAATAACGCGAGCAGTGGTAGAAACCGTTTCCGAGAACATAAGTGATGGTATTACTGCTCCATTATTTTTTGCCTTCTTATTTGGGGCTCCTGGTCTGTGGGCATATAAAGCAATCAATACTTTAGATTCCATGGTTGGCTATCAAAATGAACAATATCAGGAGTTTGGTTATATAGCGGCAAAGTTAGATGATGTTGCAAATTATATCCCGAGCCGATTAACTGGATTAGCTATTTTGCTGGGAGGTAGAAAGGAAGCTGACATTCCTTTGAAGGAGAGAATGAAGGGATGGTGGATGGATGCGAAGAAGCATCCGAGTCCGAATAGTGGCTTTTTAGAAGCGGCCACTGCCTATCAGCTAGGCATACAATTAGGTGGAAGAAATACATATAAAGGAATCCTTTCCAATCGGGCATTAATGGGAATTCGTAAGGTTCCTTTAAGTGCAAGACATATATTAGGAGCGATTTCGCATTTACAAACAGCCGTCTTTCTGTTCTGGTTAGCGATGACGGTGATAGGGGGGATCATACTTGTTGTTACCTAGCCACGGAGCAAATGCTCAGCAATTATATCAACATCTAAACATTCCAATGCCTGAGACAGTCTTTGATTTTAGTGAAAATGTAAATCCACTCGGTCCTCCAGATTTTGTGAAGGAGCAGTGGGGGGCATATGCCGATCTAATAACGAAATACCCAAATCCCCATGGGGAGCCATTTTTAACCGCAACTGCAGCGTATCATGGAGTAACCTCAGAACAAATAATCATTGGAAATGGCGCAGCTGAGATTTTTGCAAGCCTTGCTATTCGCTATCAGCATAAAAAAGTAGTGATTATTCATCCGACATTCTCTGAATACGAGACTACAATCAGACCATATGGGGCAGTAGTCAAGGAGATACTAGCTATCAGTTCGCTTCCGATGAATGAGGTGCTTAGTGCGGTGGAAGAGGCAGATGTTATTTATATATGCAGGCCTAACAATCCAACTGGCTATCTAATTCCGTTAGAAGAAATTCTGCAGATAGCGGATCATGCAAAAAGGCATGATTGTGATTTAGTGCTGGATGAGGCTTTCTTAGATTTTATAGATGAAAAGGAATCCTTCATTCCTAATTTAAATGATTTCCCTAATGTAATCGTTGTCCGTTCGATGACTAAGATGTATGCAATTCCAGGGCTACGACTTGGCTATGCGGTAGCGGGAAAAGCAACAATAGATGATATACGTTTAAGGCTGCCCCATTGGAATAGTAATGCATTGGCAACCGCGATTGGTGCACAATGCTTCAAGGAAGAGGAGTATAGACAGCATGCTATTCATTTTGCGCGAAAGGCACGAGCGGACTTCACTCAATTTTTAGAAGGGCTCAATTGTAGGGTGCTACCATCTCATACTAATTTTCTTTGCTTCCAGCTTCCTAATCCTATTCAGTCAAAGGCACTTTTTGAATATTTGCTGGCTAAAGGCTGCGTTCTACGGCATACGGAAAATTTTAAGGGGCTAGATGGTAATTGGTTTCGAGTAGGGATGAAAAAAGAAGAGGATATGCGGCATTTGAAAAAGGAGATGACCACATGGTTCGAGGAAAGCTTGTCTTTATTACAGGGGGAGTGCGGAGTGGGAAAAGCCACTTCGCAGAGCAATACCTAATGAACGTGCAAGCTCCTCGATATGTATATATTGCTTCAGGTGTAGCAACAGACAGAGAAATGGAACAGCGAATTGCATATCACCAAAGAGACCGGGAAAGTTATCCGGTAAACTGGATTACCATTGAACAACCGAGACATTTGGAAGAATTAGTTCCAGTAATAAAGGCAACAGATGGTATCCTTTGGGACTGTGTCACGACTTGGCTAGCAAACGAGCTTTACGTAAGTGACATGGAAAAGGTGGAAAAGAAGCTATTTGAAACAATTGACCGATTGCTGGCAAAGGTCAAGGTCATAGTAGTTGTATCAAACGAAGTGCTAGATGAACATATTTCTAGTTATGAAAGTGTTCTTCTATATCAGCAATGGATTGGTCGTATTCATCAAAAGTTAGTTGCTAAAGCTGATGAAGCATACGAAATGGAGTATGGATTAGGACATCAGTGGAAATGAGGTGGAATGATGAATAGCCTGTTACTGGCACTGCAGTTCTTTACCATTATTCCGATTAAAAGTAATCTACCGATGGAAAAGAGACAAATAACCGGAATGTA
Source organism: Psychrobacillus sp. (assembly GCA_040274765.1). GTDB lineage: Bacteria > Bacillota > Bacilli > Bacillales_A > Planococcaceae > Psychrobacillus. The sequence goes on along the minus strand of JBEMAY010000015.1, from coordinate 31,977 downwards.
TACCGCTTTTCCTTGGATAGGAGCAGGCATTGGAGCAGTCGCCTGTTGGGCACTCTATTTTGATTGGAGCTACTTAATGACTGCATTTGCGATTGTCAGTCTCGGGATTGTACTGTCAGGTGGACTCCATATGGATGGCTTTATTGATACTGCAGATGCTTACTTCTCCTATAGGGATCTAAACAAGCGCATGGAAATATTAGATGATCCTCGAGTTGGAGCTTTTGGTGTCCTGTCTATTGTTTTGTTGATATTAGGTAAAGTCATTATCATAGCTGAGGTGCTTTCTTCTGAAAGTTTCCACTGGATATTTCTAGTGATTATTCCTCTTTTATCTCGACTAGTGCTAGTAATGCTGTTTAGTACGACTCTAAATGCTAAAGATAGTGGTCTAGCGTATTTCTTTAAGCAACGAATTCATGTTCATATACTAATTCCACTAACGGCATGCTCCTTGTTTATAACCATTTGTTTGATAGGACTCCTAACCCATTGGCTAATTGCGATTACCATATTAAGCGTATTATTTATATTCAGTTGTGTATATCGTAGCTGGACTTTAAAAAATTTCGGAGGCATTACAGGCGATTTACTAGGTGCCAGCTTAGAGCTTACGGAGGTAATTTTATGGATCAATCTTTTACTGTTACTCTCATAAGACATCTTCCAACGAAAGGGAATGTGAACAAAAAGTATATTGGTTGGACGGATGAGCCCGTTATTTCTGATCTTAAGACCGTTCGGAAAGTAGGGGGAGCTAGAGAAGTATTTGGTAGTGACTTAATGCGATGCCAACAGACGGCAAGCATACTCTTTGGAGATACTCCATATATAGAGAATGCAAAGCTGAGAGAGTGTTCCTTTGGTATTTGGGAAGAAAAGACGTACGAGGAATTAAAGCATGACACAAGATACCAGGCATGGTTAGAGGATTATGAACATATTGCTCCACCAGAAGGAGAGTCTCTGAGTCAGCTAGAAGTAAGGGTAAAAGCAGGATTCAAGGAAGTAGTCACTTGCTCTGACCATCCCATTATTGTTACACATGGTGGACCCATTCGAGCATTATTGAGTAGATTTGCAGATAGCTCCAAAAAATTTTGGGAATGGGATGTGCCCCATGGAAGCATGTATATAATGCGTTGGAAAGACAGACAGGAAGTACTGGAGGGAAAGTATTGCACGTCATATTCGGTGGAGCATTTAATGGAAAAAGAGCTTTTGTAGAAAAAAAGCTAGTTGGATGCCAAGTTCAATGGATTATGGCTGAAGAGGGAATACCACTCCTATTACCCGATAAAGAAGTACTGGTAATAATGGGGACGGAAAATCTGCAAGAAGATAAGTTAAATAGATGGTTAGACCAGCTAAAGCAATGGAATATGGAAAAAGAGATTTATGTGATTGCTACTGAGATCGGGAGAGGAATTGTTCCGATGGAGGCTAGTATGCGAAAGCTTAGAGATGATGTGGGAAGGTTTTATCAACAGCTTTTTGAGGTTGCCGAGAGTGTTACACGTATTTGGTATGGTATTCCACAAACTATAAAGGGAGATGTTCAATATGAAAATTTACACAAAAACAGGTGACAAGGGGCAAACAGGACTAATCGGGGGCAGAACGGATAAAGACGATATCCGTGTAGAGGCATATGGAACTATAGACGAGGTAAACTCTTTTATTGGAAAGGCAGTGACAGAGCTAGACTCTTCAAAATTCGCAGATATTCTAGATGATTTGGAAACGATTCAGCACGAGCTATTTGACTGTGGTGGAGATTTAGCAAACGTATCTAATCGCCGAGTTTACAAAATGACCGATGAGGCAATTGAGGCAATGGAAAAACGAATTGATGTATTGGTAGAAGAAGGTCCCATACTTGAGCGGTTCATCCTTCCTGGAGGAACTCCAGCTGCAGCAACTCTCCATATTGCTCGTACCATTACACGTCGTGCAGAACGCTTAACAGTGACATTAGCTAAAACCCAAGAGGATGTGCCTTCTGTTGTTCAGCGCTACTTAAACCGTTTATCGGATTATTTATTTGCAGCAGCTCGTGTCGCAAACGTACGAGAAAACGTAAGTGATGTGGAATACGTAAGAAGTGCAAAGGTCTTCAAAAACGTAGGTAGCGAGAAAAAAGAAGGGGAGTAATCTATATGAAGCTTCGACTATTAACACTTGCAGCCATGTTCGCAGCTCTTTGTGCAATTGGAGCGTTGATCAAGATTCCAGTGGGGATTGGAAGTGCGGCACTAGATACAGTGCCTGCACTTATTTCCGCTCTTTTTTTACCGCCAATATACGCAGGAGCGGCTTCTCTAGTAGGTCATCTAGTCTCTTCCTTATCAGCTGGGTTCCCACTAGGTCCATTACATATAATCATAGCCCTGGAGATGTTTGTCATTCTATTTGTTTTTACAAAGCTCCATCAAAAGGGATATCACTTTTGGAAATGGGTTTTCTTTATCTTTGCAAATAGCGTGCTAGCCACTTTACCTTTCTACTGGATTATTTCCCCTGCATTTTTCGTTGGTGCTTTACCAGGTATCACGCTGGCAACTATACTGAACGCTTCCATTGCTATGATTGTTTCTCCTGTTGTGGAAAAGGTAATGGAACGAGTGAAGACACATGCGTAATGCCATATTGCTGCCACATGGGTTTGTACTTACCACGGACAATTCAGCTGGAATTGGCGAAAAGGAAAAAGATATGGTTTCTGTCTCAGATGAAGTAGTTTCCTATTTTGCTGCTCGAGTCTCTATTCTAGAACAGTGGGCAGCTAACTCCTGTCCGCAAACGATAGTGGTTCATAACTTTTCAGGCAAAGACAGCTGGAATAAATACATAAAAGGAATTGAACGATTATATAGTGAGATAGCTGAGGAATGTCCTGTTATTACAGGTAGCAGTGAAACAAATATAGATACCATGCAATCGGCCATGGCTATTTCAATGCTTGGGGAACAACATCAAAAACATGATCAAGACTTCATATGGTATGCCTATGGAAAGCCATGTGTAGGGCAGGAGGTTATGGAACAAGCGACCAAAATCGCAGACTTAAAGAAAATTTGGGAAGCTATGAAGTCTGGACTTGTTCATGCTATCTGGCCGGTTGGCTCTACAGGTATAGTGGGTGAATGTGAGCGATTAGAGATCGAATGCCATATGGAGGGCTGGGACGTCCAAAAGTCTGCTGGTCCAGCGACGACTGTGCTAGTAGGTATTCCTTTAACCAGGCAGCAAGAAGCCAAACAATATTTTGGTGAATATTTTCAAAAAGTTATTTAATGGCATGGCCTTATAAAGAGCAGTCTGTTTCCTAGTTTGGAACAGACTGCTTTTTCGTAGTGATGATAATATTACCCCTGAGTAACTTTCTTTTAGCACTACAGTTTGATGTTGGTTACTACGTCTATAGGATGTAACTATAGAAGTACCTATAAAAGTTCTTTCAAACCTAACTATATCCCCAGACTTTAAAGACATATAATCTCCCTTTTACTTGTATAACCAAGTCTTACAGGATAGGACGACTCATAAAATCTAATGGATATGAAGTAGTTTTTTCGGTTGTCGATTTTGGTATCTTTATTACACCCAATTGAGGTATATTAAGAGCCGGTATCCGTTTCAAAAGAAAGTTTCAGCAGAGCTTCGAGATGAGTTAATTTGTAGTACTCCCTGCCGATAAAAGGAGGGTGATTACTTTAGAGACGTGGGTTTTACGTTCGTAGACGCGAAAATGTAAAAGGAGATATATGGAATGTTTAAAAATTATTTGGAAGGTGATATGGTCGTCATTCAAGGTGACTATGCTGCTTCTGTTGTTGTATTATCCATTTTAATAGCCGTAATTGCCTCATATTCAGCTTTGACGATGAATGGAAGAGCGCAGAGGATTGGATTTTTTCATCGAAATCTATGGTTAATGTTTGCTTCTATTGCTATGGGATTTGGAATATGGTCTATGCATTTTGTTGGGATGAGTGCTTTCTCCTTGCCTGTCCATATGACATACAATGTTGCACTGACTATTTTGTCTATTTTGCCAGCAATGGTAGCATCGTTTATAGCATTTTATTTGTCTAACCTACCTAAAAGAGGACTTTGGGTTTATATACTAGCTGGAATCTCGATGGGAACTGGTATTTCTACCATGCATTATATGGGAATGTACGCCATGAAAATGGATATCGTCTATTCCTATAACTATTTAATGTTTACAGTTTCTATTGTAATAGCAGTGACTATCTCGATGTTAGCCGTCTATATATTTTCCAGTCTGCAACTTTACATGAAAAATGGGTGGATTCAATTTTTTACTGCAGTAATTCTGGGGTTGGCAGTGTCGAGCATGCATTATGCAGGTATGGCAGCTGTCACTTTTTATGTGCCAAGTGATTTCGAAGCCCACACTGTAGCTCACGACATGGGGAATATAGATGGTCTCGTGATCATAGTCACTGTAGGAATGGCACTGCTTCTTGGCGTTCTTTTTTTATTGGGTCAAATAGATCGTTACGTGGCGTACCATACTAATTTTTTTGATTCCTTTACAAAACTTCCAAACCGCCGACTATTTGAGCAAGATCTTCGAAAGCATTTATTTCCGGAATACTTAATCATATGGCAGCTTCATGGGTTAGATGAGCTCAATAAAGAATATAGTTATCAATTCGTTGACGAAGTGATTAAGCAAACAGCTCAAAGATTTCAAACATTACGACCTTCATCTTCTGAACTATATAGAATTGAAGAAAACCGGTTTGCTTTTTTGATGAAGGATGTTAAGGAAAGCTCACATGTAGAAGAAGCGATGCAAAGAATTTCTGAACATCTGCAAAAGCCAATCTTTATTGATGGGGAGAAAACGTATCTTTCTTCTGTTTGTGCTGTTGCTGAAGCTACCAATAAAACCGAGGCAGCAACCTTATATGCTAATGCTCTAGCTGTTATCCGCCACTCCTCTACTAAATTTGAAAATGAGGTAATTTTCTTTGATCCAGCAATTCACACGCATGCTTTTGAGCGTGAGATAGTGGATGGGATTGGTCGTGCTATGAGAATGGAGGAACTGTTCTTAGTCTATCAGCCTAAAGTTTCTCTTAAAGGGAACCAGGTAGAAGGTTTAGAAACGTTGCTCAGATGGAAACACCCTATTCATGGGCTACTATCTCCGGCCTTATTTATTCCTATACTTGAATCCCATAATCGAATGGAGAGAGTTACGGACTGGATAATTGAACAGGTTTGTAAACAAATCGCAAGTTGGAGGGAAGAGGATATCTCTTTTGGGCAAATTTCTATTAATATACCTGGAGACTATGTAACTTCACCAAAACTTCTTCAAGTACTCCAAGCTAATATGAGGAACTATGAGGTCTCCGCCTCTCAGCTGGAGCTTGAAATAACGGAAACAAGCTTTGTTAGAAACATAGAAAAAGCAATACAAGCGGTCGTTGCTTTTCGAAAGGAAGGGCTATCCGTAGCTTTAGACGACTTCGGTACAGGAGTTTCTTCTTTATCCTATTTAAAAAAAATGCCTATTTCCACGTTAAAGATAGACAAATCTTTTATAGATGAAATTCCTTCATCGGAAAAAGATTCATCTATACTGGAAGCAATGATTGGACTTGGTCAATCGCTAAAACTGACAATTGTGTTTGAAGGTGTAGAAACGAAGGAGCAAATAGATTTCCTACGAAACACATGCATCAAGCCAGTTGTACAAGGATATTATTACTCGAAGCCACAATCTAGCGAGGAAATAGTGTTTTGGAATCAAGTCCATTTAGCGACATCTAAAGGATCTGTATAGAAAGCATCGAGAGACTCGATGCTTTTTCATTAAAAAAATAAGTCTTAGTGCTAACCTCTTCCGCTTGATGAGAGTTATATCTGAGAAGTCCGAGCTTTTATTACCACGTCCTGGATATTAGAAAAACGATCAAGAATATAATTAGCATGGATCAGCTCAGATTCTTGTGAAAAGTCGAATCGGACACCGATTGACAGTAGATTGTTATCGGCAGCAGCCTTAATATCTGAGGAACGGTCCCCAACTACATAGCCTCGCTTTACTCCGTTCTCTTTCATGACTAATGAAACTAATTCAGACTTATTCCCCGATTCGACTACATCAATGCTATACGTTTCTCTTATCCATCTAGTTAAATGGTAATGCTCCATAATTGCCTCTAGATATGCAGTTTGTCCATTACTTGCAATATACAAGGGAAACTCCTTTGCAAGCTCTGCTAGAGTAGATTCTACACCATCATATAGTGCGCCTTGACCATTTCTAATCTGTTGAATAAGAGCTATTTGAAAAAGTTGATTGCTTTCTTTGCGAATTGTATCACTATGATCTGGACACAGAGTTTCCCAAACAACAGGTAAAGGTACCCCCATGATCTCTCTGTAAGTCTGAATCGGAGTCTCGCCGCTCCATAGGCCAGTATTTCGCAATTGCTCAAAAGTAGCCTCAAGAGCAGGCTCTAAAATTAAGTTTGTTTGAAACAATGTCCCATCCATATCAAAAATAATTGCTGTATCCATCAAAACACATCCTTCCTCTAATTTAGTATTGATCTAATCATTATCATTACACCTTTATTATGACGCCATTTAGCTCTGCTAAGATGCTAAGGTTAAGGACACCTTTAGCGTTATATTCGAAATAGAGCCTTTAAGTAATACACCAATAGGATTAATTCTGATTGATGTGGGGAAAGTCCTCTTTTATGGGTCACTTCTACTAGGTTAATGGGACGTTTCCATTCAGGTTATGGGTCACATAAAGATTTTTATGGGCACTTTCTGAGTTTATGGGCCAGATCAAGACTTATATGGGTCACTTCTACTAGATTATTGGGACATTTCCTTTGAGGTTATGGGCTACATTGAGACTTTTATGGGCGCTTCCTGAGTTTATGGTCCATATCAAGACTTATATGGGTCACTTCTTCTAGGTTAATGGGACGTTTCCTTTCAGTTTATGGGCCACATTGAGACTTTTATGGTCGCTTTCTGAGTTTATGGGCCAAATCAAGACTTATATGGGTCACTTCTACTTGATTTATGGTACATTTCCTTTCAGGTTATGGGCTACATTAAGACTTTTACGGGCGCTTTCTGAGTTTATGGGCCAAATCAAGACTTATATGGGTCACTTCTACTAGGTTAATGGTACGTTTCCTTTCAGGTTATGTGCCACATAAAGATTTTTATGGGCACTTTCTGAGTTTATGGGCCAGATCAAGACTTATATGGGTCACTTCTTCTAGGTTAATGGGCCATTTCCATTCAGGTTATGGGACAGATTAAGACTTTTACGGACGCTTCCTGAGTTTATGGGCCAAATCAAGACTTATATGGGTCACTTCTACTAGGTTAATGGGCCATTTCCATTCAGGTTATGGGCCACATTAAGACTTTTACGGGCGCTTTCTGAGTTTATGGTCCATATCAAGACTTATATGGGTCACTTCTACTAGTTTATTGGGACATTTCCTTTCAGGTTATGGGCCACATTAAGACTTTTACGGACGCTTCCTGAGTTTATGGGCCAGATCAAGACTTATATGGGTCACTTCTACTAGGTTAATGGGCCATTTCCTTTGAGTTTATGGTCCATATCAAAAATTTTATGGGCGCTTTCTGAGTTTAAGTCACATATTGCAGCATCCTTTTTGATTGAAGCGATAGGCGGCGACTCCTAGGGGAACAGCACGAGGGAGAGACTACAGGCTCGACCCGTGCCCCCAGGAAAGCGTCCGCCGAAAGCGAAAATCTGTGATTTCTAATACAACTTAACGTTGATGAACTATGTAAGACTCAATTCTAATGTAAGACTAATTTCCACTTTTTCTCTCCCCATACTCTATTGATTGAAGCGACAGGCGGCGACTCCTAGGGGAACAGCACGAGGGAGAGACTACAGGCTCGACCCGTGCCCCAGGAAAGCGTCCGCCGATAGCGAAAATCTGGATTTCTCCCTCAGATCTATGTCCTTATCGATTTCAATCTATAAGATATTCCATTAACTGAATTTCCTTTTTCCCATACTCTAATAATTAAAGCGCCCGCCGAAAGCGAAAATCTGGATTTATAATTCTACTAAAAGATGTTGAACTTATTATAAATAAATTAATTTGTGTAACACTTGATTCCAATACCTACAATTCCTCTCCCCATACTCTATTGATTGAAGCGACAGGCGGCGACTCCTAGGGGAACAGCACGAGGGAGAGACTACAGGCTCGAGCCGTGCCCCAGGAAAGCGTCCGCCGAAAGCGAAAATCTGGATTACTAATTCTACTATACATGCGAACTTCATTATTAAATTTATCTCTAAATACCATGTGCTATTAATATAATACCCTTAAGGCAAAGCCTAAAAGCTTAAATTATTTTAAAAAAATAACATTTTTGAAAAGAATATATATTTTCCTATTGACTGAATGCTCATTCAGTTTTAATATTGTATTAATTCATATAATTCTATTATAATGTTATTCTATTAGTAATTAGGCACATCTTAGAGGGGGAAAAGGGATGAATCCGTTGTTAATCGCAAACTGGGTGTTATTCATCGGAGTAGTACTGTATGCAGTCTATCTATTCGTATATCTATTACGAACAAGATACGCATACATTAAATTGGGGAAAAAAGTTGAGTTTGAAGATAATGTGAAGGAAAGACTTCGCAAAATCTGGGTGTATGTATTTGGACAAAAGAAATTATTGAAGGACAAGAAGAGTGGAGCTATTCACGTCATGTTCTTTTATGGCTTTATCTTAGTACAGTTTGGAGCAATCGATTTTATCTGGAAGGGACTAGCACCTGATTCACATTTACCGCTAGGACCGTTATATCCAGCATTTACATTCTTCCAAGAAATCGTAACCCTAATCATTTTAGTAGCAGTAATTTGGGCCTTCTACCGTCGTTATGTAGAAAAGCTAGTTCGTTTAAAACGTGGATGGAAAAATGGCTTAGTCCTTATTTTCATCGGTGGACTAATGGTATCTGTATTAGTCGGTAACGGTATGGGAATGATCTGGCATGGCCATGAGGCAACTTGGAGTGAGCCTGTAGCATCTGCTGTTGCAACCGTTTTCCAAGGAATACCTGAGGCTGCGGCAATCACAGTATTTTTCGCTATGTGGTGGATTCACCTATTGTTCCTATTATCGTTCCTAGTTTATATTCCACAATCTAAGCATTTCCATTTAATCACTGGTCCTGCGAACGTATATTTTCACCGTCTAGATAAAGTAGGTAGACTACGTCCGATTAACTTTGAAGAAGAAGAGGACGAAGAAGCGGATGAAGAGGAAATGCCAGTCTTTGGTGTCGGTCGAGTTCAAGACTTTACACAAGCACAAATGATCGACTTCTACGCATGTGTAGAATGTGGTCGTTGTACGAATATGTGTCCAGCCACAGGAACTGGGAAAATGCTTTCTCCAATGGACTTAATCGTGAAGCTTCGTGATCACTTAACATTTACTGGAGCAGTGGAAACGAAACAAAAACCATGGGTACCTTCATTAGCGTTCCAAGGCACAAAAGGAAATCAGCTAGCAATGGCAGCTGGTGCAGAAGGTGCAGTAATTGAAGATATTTATAGTCCTTCTTTAATCGGTGATGTCATCACAGAGGAAGAGATTTGGGCTTGTACGACTTGCCGTAACTGTGAGGATCAATGTCCAGTTATGAACGAGCATGTTGATAAAATTATAGACCTTCGCCGTTATTTAGTAATGACAGAAGGTAAAGTAAACCCGGATGCACAGCGTGCGATGACAAACATCGAACGTCAAGGAAATCCTTGGGGACTTAACCGTAAAGAAAAAGAAAACTGGAGAGATGCTCGTCCAGAACTTCATATCCCAACTGTCAAAGAAGCATCTAAAGCTGGGGAAGAGATTGAATATCTATTCTGGGTTGGGTCTATGGGATCCTTCGATAACCGCTCTCAAAAAATTGCTTTATCGTTCGCTCACCTGATGAATGAAGCAGGAGTGAAATTCGCAATTTTAGGTAACAAGGAAAAGAACTCTGGAGACACACCGCGACGTCTAGGAAATGAATTCATGTTCCAAGAACTAGCAGCAGCAAATATTAAAGAATTTGAAAAAGCAGAGATAACGAAGATTGTTACAATCGATCCTCATGCATATAATATTTTCAAAAATGAATACGGCGATTTTGGTTGGAATGGAGAAGTTCTTCACCATACAGAGCTATTATACGACTTAGTAATGGCTGGTCGCTTAAAACCTAAGCATGCAGTGAATGAAACAATTACCTTCCATGATTCTTGTTACTTAGGTAGATACAACGATGTGTACGATGCACCTCGTGAAATACTTAAATCGATCCCGGGAGTACAACTAGTAGAAATGGCGCGTAACCGTGAAAACGGAATGTGCTGTGGAGCTGGTGGAGGCTTGATGTGGATGGAGGAGCATGTTGGTAACCGAGTAAACGTTGCTCGTACAGAACAAGCTTTAGAAGTAAAACCGACTGTCATCTCTTCTGGATGTCCATATTGCTTAACGATGCTATCAGATGGTACGAAAGCAAAAGAAGTCGAAGATACAGTTGGAACATATGATATTGCTGAGCTTCTAGAAAAATCCATCTTCGGTGAATCTGTAACAGATTTAGAAGAGGTAAACGAAGAGCAGAATGTTCAATAACAATTGCATTCACAAATTATATTAAGTAAACTTAAACTAATGAGGGAGGGAGTGGAAACGCTCCCTTTTCTTAACAGAAAAAATCGAGCGAGCGTTCAGTCAGGATTTTTTATTTAGATAGTCTTGAAAGCGTATACAAATCAAAGGGGTGACTGTATTGACAAAAACAGTAATTTTGGATGGGGCACGTACAGCTTTTGGTAAGTTCGGTGGGGCACTTAGTAGCTTAACAGCTTCTGATTTAGGTGGAGTTGCTATAAAAGAAGCACTTGTAAAAGCAGGTGTAAGTCCAGATCAGGTGGATGAAGTGATTATGGGGACGGTTCTTCAAGCCGGGCAAGGGCAAATCCCTTCTAGACAGGCAGCTAACAAGGCAGGAATTCCTTGGAATGTTCAAACAGAAACGATTAACAAGGTATGTGCTTCCGGGATGAGAAGTGTAACAATGGCAGATCAGATTATTCGTTTAGGGGACGAAGAGGTAATCGTAGCTGGCGGAATGGAGTCTATGTCAAACGCTCCTTACTATTTACCTAAAGGTAGATTTGGTTTAAGAATGGGCGATGGTCAAATGGTAGATGGAATGATTTACGATGGTCTTTCTTGTTCATTCCATCCAAAGCGTGTGCATATGGGAACTTACGGAAATTCGACTGCTGAGACGTTTGAGTTATCGCGAGAAAAGCAAGATGAATGGTCATATAGAAGTCATAGTCTTGCGTTGAAAGCAATCGATTCTGGAGTATTTGCAGAAGAAATTGTTCCTGTTGAAATTCCCCAGCGTAAAGGTGATCCAATTGTGGTAAATCAAGATGAGGCTCCTCGAGCAGACACTTCTGTTGAATCACTTGCGAAGCTAAAGCCTGCGTTTGGAAAAGAAGGGTCTATTACAGCAGGTAACGCACCTGGAGTAAATGATGGTGCTTGTGCACTTGTACTGACAAATGAAGGAAAGGCCAAAGAGCTTGGAAAAGAGCCACTAGCATACATAGTTGGCCACACTGCTATTGCAATCGAGCCAGAAAACTTCCCTCAAACTCCAGGGCTTGTGATTAACAAGCTACTTGAAAAGACAGGGAAATCTATTGAAGACATTGATTTATTTGAGATAAATGAAGCCTTTGCAGCAGTTGCACTAGTAAGTAGTCAAATTGCTGGATTATCGGAGGACAAAGTGAACGTAAATGGTGGAGCTGTTGCATTAGGTCACCCAATTGGAGCATCTGGTGCACGAATTATACTTACTCTTGCTTATGAATTGAAGCGTAGAGGGGGAGGCCTTGGAATAGCTGCTATCTGTTCTGGTGGAGGGCAAGGAGATGCGATTATGATCGAAGTTCCAAAGACAGGGGGAAATCAAGCATGAACATTCAAAAGGTAATGGTTATAGGAGCAGGACAAATGGGATCAGGAATTGCACAAGTCTGTGCACAGGCTGGCTATGAAGTGAAGCTAAATGACCGAGAAGAAAAGTTCTTTGATCGTGGCTTTCAAACAATCTCCAAAAATCTTTCTAGAAATGTAGAAAAGGGAAGAATGACCGAGGACGACAAACAAGCGGTTTTAAATAAAATCAGTAAGTCTCTTTCTATCGAGGATGCAAACGACGTAGATCTTGTCATCGAAGCAGCGGTAGAAAATATGGAAATCAAGCAATCTATTTTTAAACAGCTAGACGCTATTGCACCCGCACACGCGATTTTAGCGACTAACACATCGTCACTTCCGATCACAGAAATCGCAGCAGCAACCAATCGCCCGGAGCAAGTAATTGGCATGCATTTTATGAACCCAGTTCCAGTGATGAAGCTAGTGGAAATTATTAGAGGGCTTGCTACGAATGATGAAGTTTATGCAGCAATTGAAGAAATGACGAAAAAGCTTAGTAAGGTTCCTGTAGAGGTAAATGACTTCCCAGGATTTGTTGCAAATCGTGTATTAATGCCAATGATCAATGAAGCTATTTATACATTATACGAAGGGGTAGCAACAAAGGAAGCAATTGACGATGTCATGAAAATGGGCATGAATCATCCGATGGGACCTCTTCAGCTAGCAGATTTCATTGGTTTAGACACGTGCTTATATATTATGGAAGTGCTTCACGAAGGGTTTGGGGACAGCAAGTATCGACCATGTCCGTTATTACGTAAATACGTGAAGGCTGGATGGCTCGGGAAGAAAACCGGAAGAGGCTTCTATATTTACGAATAACCAACAAAGGGGATTTATCAATGGAGTTAACATTCACTGAAGAGCAGCTAATGATGCGCAGCATGGTTCGTGATTTTGCAAAATCCGAAATTGAACCTTTTATTGAACGTATGGAGCAAGGGGAGTTCCCTCGTGAAATTATAAAAAAAATGGGTGAGCTTGGTCTAATGGGCATTACGATACCAGAGAAGTACGGTGGATCGGAGATGGACTTTACTAGCTATGTGATTGCCATCAATGAATTATCAAAGGTAAGTGCAGTTGTAGGGGTTATCCTTTCCGTGCATACATCCGTAGGGACAAATCCAATCCTTTATTTTGGTAATGAAGATCAAAAACAGAAGTACATTCCAAAATTGGCATCTGGTGAGTATCTAGGAGCATTTTGTTTAACAGAGCCATCTGCCGGGTCAGACGCAGGTGCTCTTAAAACGAAGGCAGTCAAAAAAGACGGTCATTATGTGCTTAATGGATCCAAGGTGTTTATAACAAATGGCGGAGAGGCAGATGTTTACATCGTATTTGCTTCGACGGATGCATCACAGGGCTCTCGTGGAATCTCTGCATTTATCGTGGAGAAAGACACTCCAGGCTTTATCATCGGAAAAGACGAACATAAAATGGGCTTACATGGATCGAGAACAGTTCAAATAACCTTCGAGGATATGAAAATTCCTGTTGAGAACCTACTTGGTGAAGAGGGAGAAGGCTTTAAAATTGCTATGGCTAATTTAAATACTGGTCGTATTGGTATTGCAACACAAGCTTTAGGAATTGCAGAAGCAGCTTTTGAAGCAGCGGTAGGATATGCAAAGGAACGCGTTCAATTTGGCAAGCCAATCGCTGCCAATCAAGGAGTAGGCTTCAAGCTTGCTGACATGGGAACAGCAGTTGAAGCAGCGAGATTACTAGTTTACCGTGCTGCCAACATGCGAGATCAAGGACTTCCTTGTGGTAAGGAAGCATCAATGGCTAAGCTATTCGCTTCTAAAACAGCAGTGGATGTAGCAATTGAGGCGGTTCAAGTATTTGGAGGCTATGGATATACAGAGGATTATCCAGTAGAACGCTACTTCCGCGATGCGAAAATTACCGAGATTTACGAGGGTACAAGTGAAATTCAACGAATCGTTATTAGCAAGCATTTGATGAATTAAGAAATATATAGTTCAGAACAATCTATAGCAAACAAAAATAAATACGACAAAAAGGCGGAATGTACAAATGAATTTTCAACTAACAGAAGAGCATGAAATGATCCGTAAAATGGTACGTGACTTTGCAGTAAATGAAGTTGCACCGACTGCAGCTGAACGTGATGAAGAGGAGCGTTTTGATCGTGAAATTTTCGACAAAATGGCGGAGCTTGGATTAACAGGAATTCCATGGCCAGAAGAGTACGGCGGAATCGGCTCAGATTATTTAGCTTATTGCATCGCAGTGGAAGAGTTATCAAGAGTTTGTGCATCCACAGGAGTAACGCTTTCTGCACATACATCTTTAGCTGGATGGCCAATATTCAAGTACGGAAATGAAGAGCAAAAGCAAAAATATCTTCGTCCAATGGCAGAAGGAACAAAAATTGGTGGTTACGGTTTAACAGAAGCAGGCTCTGGTTCCGATGCAGGTGGCATGAGAACAACTGCTAAATTAGATGGAGATCATTATGTGCTAAACGGCTCTAAAATCTTTATTACAAACGGTGGGATTGCAGATATTTATGTAGTGTTTGCCGTAACGGATCCTGAATCTAAGCATAAAGGAACTAGCGCATTTATCGTAGAAGCTGGATTTGAAGGGTTCTCCGTAGGGAAAAAAGAGAAAAAGCTAGGAATACGTTCATCACCTACAACAGAAATCATTTTTGAAAACTGCCGTGTACCTAAAGAAAATCTACTAGGTCAAGAAGGGGAAGGCTTCATTATCGCGATGAAAACATTAGATGGCGGTCGTAACGGTATCGCTGCTCAAGCGGTTGGTATTGCTCAAGGTGCGTTAGACGCTTCGGTTAGCTATGCGAAAGAGCGCGTACAGTTTGGTAAGCCGATTGCTGCAAACCAAGGAGTTTCCTTTAAGCTTGCAGATATGGCGACATCGATTGAAGCTTCACGATTACTTACTTATCAAGCGGCTTGGTTAGAATCTAACGGACTTTCCTACGGAAAGGAATCTGCAATGGCGAAGCTAATGGCTGGAGATACAGCTATGAAAGTAACAACGGAAGCAGTGCAAGTATATGGTGGATACGGATATACGAAGGATTACCCTGTAGAGCGTTTTATGCGTGATGCTAAAATAACTCAAATTTATGAGGGTACGCAAGAAATTCAACGTCTTGTGATCTCTCGTATGCTTACAAAGTAACATGGACAAAAAACACGAAGTATTGACCTCTGTAAAGGACGGTAACCTAATTGAAAAAAGACGGCAGCAAATGATTCGAGCGGCCGTCACTTTATTCAAACAAAAAGGTTTTCATCGGACCACTACAAGAGAGATTGCGAAAGAAGCAGGCTTTAGTATTGGCACGCTTTATGAATATATCCGCACCAAGGAGGATGTACTCTATTTAGTTTGCGATAGCATTTATCATGAAGTGCATGGAAGGCTATCGGAGTTTCAGCCTAAAAAAGGTACGACGATAGAGGATTTGAGAAACGCGATACGTCACTATTATGGGGTGATAGATGACATGTCGGATGAGTTCGTCGTCATGTACCAGGAATCCAAATCGCTACCGAAGAAAGCGCTGGAATATGTGTTAACAAAAGAACTAGAAATGGTGGAAATCTTCCATAAGATTATGGTTGGCTGTATAGAGGCTGGGGAGCTCAAGCTAACTGCAGAGCAGGCGAAGCTTTATGCACATACTTTGGCAGTTCAAGGGCAAATGTGGGCATTTAGAAGATGGGCCTTGCGCAAAGAATTTACCATCGAGCAATTTACAGACTTACAAGTGCAATTATTACTCAGTGGGATGGGTAACGCGAGGGATGTCGTTTAATAACAGACCTAGATTCGTAAAAAATGTTCACACAAACAAGGAGGAACAACATGTCTAAGGTAGAAGTATATCGTCCAAAAAATCATGTTCGTTTTGTAACGGCGTCGAGCCTTTTTGACGGGCATGATGCATCCATTAATATAATGCGTCGCATTTTACAGGCAAGTGGGGCAGAGGTGATCCACCTAGGCCACAATCGTTCGGTTGAAGAGGTTGTGAATGCTGCTATACAAGAGGATGTTCAGGGGATTGCCATCTCTTCCTATCAAGGAGGACATGTCGAGTATTTTAAATATATGAAGGACTTACTTGCCGAAAGGGGAGCACCTCATATTCGTATATATGGTGGTGGCGGTGGAGTAATTATTCCAAAAGAAATTAAAGAACTACAAGAATACGGTATTTCAGGAATATTTTCACCTGAAGACGGGCGAAAGCTAGGCCTTCAGGGAATGATCAACAAAATGCTAGAAGAATGCGACGTTCCAACGAAGGCTTCAGGAGCAAAAGCTGCAATCGAGCACGTTACTACCGAAAATCCAGAGGTGCTTGCCCATCTGATTACACTAGCAGAAGAGGCACATCATACAGAGGATTCTGAAACTAGAGGTATGCTCGAGCAGGCAAAGAGCTTGTCTAAAAAAACTCCAGTACTAGGTATTACAGGGACTGGTGGAGCAGGGAAAAGCTCCTTAACGGATGAACTGATCCGCCGCTTCCTGCAGGAATTGCCAGATAAAAAAATTGCAGTTTTATCCATTGACCCTACCAAGCAAAAAACAGGTGGAGCCCTTCTTGGAGACCGTATCCGCATGAATGCCATTTTCAATAAACGAGTATTCATGAGAAGCTTAGCAACTCGTGGATCACGGACAGAATTATCAGGCGCTATTGCCGATGTACTGGATGTAGTGAAGGTTGCCGGCTATGACCTGATTGTCGTAGAGACAAGTGGAATCGGCCAAGGGGATGCTGAAATAACGAATGTTTCAGATCTATCCATGTACGTCATGACTAGTGAATTTGGTGCTCCGTCTCAATTAGAAAAAATTGATATGATTGACTACGCAGATTTAATCGTTATCAATAAATTTGAACGCAAAGGCTCTGAGGACGCACTAAGACAGGTGCAAAAGCAGTACCAACGTAGCCGTGAGCTATGGGACATGGAATTGGATAAAATGCCGGTTTACGGTACGATTGCTAGCCAGTTCAATGACAAGGGAACTAACTCATTATTTGCAGCGTTAATCGATACATTAAATAAAAAAGTGGGCACAGATTGGGTAACCTCATATGATCAGTTTGTGAAAACGCAAAAGCAAAACGTCATTATTCCAAATGATCGTAGGTACTATCTTCGTGAAATTACGGATACAGTTAGAGGCTATCATAAGAAGTCTCAAGAACAGGTTGAATTTGCTAGACGATTGTTCCAACTTGAAGGAGCGATAGACGAGGTAAAGAAAAAAACAGCAGACGATGCTTTAGTTCAGTCATTAGAATCTTTAGCTCAGGGTATTAAAGATGAATTAACAGCAGAATCGAAACGTATACTAGACAATTGGCAGGAGCTAAAAGATGCCTATACCGGCGATGAATTTGTTACAAAAATTCGTGATAAAGAAATTCGTACCCTTCTCCGTACGGAAAGTTTATCAGGTCTGAAAATACCTAAGGTGGCTCTACCGAAATTTGTCGATTACGGGGAGATTTTAAAATGGGTATATAAAGAAAATGTACCTGGATCATTCCCTTATACAGCAGGAGTATTTCCTTTCCGTAGAGAAGGAGAGGACCCGAAACGTCAGTTTGCTGGAGAAGGAACTCCAGAACGAACAAATCGCCGTTTCCATTATTTGTCGAAGGATGATGATGCAAAACGATTGTCTACCGCATTTGATTCAGTAACGCTTTACGGAGAGGATCCGGATTATCGTCCTGATATATACGGCAAGGTTGGAGAATCTGGTGTGAGCATATGTACATTAGAGGATATGAAAAAGCTGTATGCTGGCTTTGACTTATGTGCACCATCTACATCTGTGTCTATGACCATCAACGGCCCAGCACCTATTATTTTAGCGATGTTTATGAATACGGCAATCGACCAACAGGTACGCCTAAAGGAAGAAGAGCTAGGTAGAACGTTGACTGTAGAGGAATTCACTCAGGTGAAGGAAGCGACACTTCAAGTAGTACGTGGTACTGTGCAGGCAGACATTCTAAAAGAAGATCAAGGACAAAATACGTGTATCTTCTCGACAGAATTCGCCCTTCGAATGATGGGAGACATTCAACAATATTTTATCGACCATAAAGTTCGTAATTACTATTCCGTATCTATTTCTGGTTATCATATTGCAGAAGCAGGGGCAAATCCAATTTCCCAGCTGGCATTTACGATGGCAAACGGTTTTACGTATGTGGAGTATTATTTGAGCCGCGGGATGAATATCGATGAATTCGCACCTAATCTATCATTCTTCTTTTCTAATGGATTAGATCCCGAATACACAGTAATCGGCCGTGTTGCTCGTCGCATATGGGCTGTTGTGATGCGAGAAAAGTATGGGGCAAATGACCGAAGTCAGAAGTTAAAATACCATGTACAAACATCAGGTAGAAGTTTACATGCACAAGAAATAGATTTCAATGATATCCGTACAACGCTTCAAGCTTTGATGGCGTTGCAAGATAACTGTAACTCGCTCCATACAAATGCGTATGACGAGGCCATCACAACTCCTACAGAGGAATCTGTCCGTCGTGCCATGGCCATTCAGATGATTATTACAAAAGAGCATGGACTATCAAAAAACGAAAACTCTTTACAAGGCTCCTACGTAATAGAAGAGTTAACAGACCTTGTAGAAGAGGCAGTTTTGGCGGAATTCGATCGAATCAATGACCGTGGTGGTGTCCTTGGTGCTATGGAAACTCAGTATCAGCGTGGTAAAATTCAAGAGGAATCTATGTATTATGAGATGAAAAAGCATACAGGGGAGCTTCCGATTATAGGGGTTAACACCTACTTGAATCCGAACCCTGCATCTGAAGACGATATAGACAATATGGAACTTGCCCGTGCTTCCAAAGAAGAAAAAGAAACTCAAATTAATAATTTAAGAGACTTCCAAGCTAAGCATGAAGCTAAAGTAGAGCATGCTTTAGATCAGTTGAAGCACGTTGCCATGAGTGGTGGCAACATCTTCGAAGAGCTGATGAGTACTGTCCAAATTGCTAGCCTGGGTCAAATTACTAATGCCCTTTATGAGGTGGGCGGCCAATATCGAAGAAATATGTAAAAAAATTAGTGTCTCTATGTATATTAGAGGCACTTTTTTATTATATTTTTTGTATAATGTATATATAAAGTCGTAGAGGAGAAGTGTGATGAAAAAACCTGTTCAAATTATGGTTATAATTGTTCTCCTTTTAACGACAGTTTGGTTGTATAATAAAAGACTAGCTTCCATACCATTACTCTTGCTTTCTTTTTATTTATTTTCTATAGTTGGTAGGAAAATATCTCTTTTCAAAAAGAATAAATGAATGTAGCATATAACTTAATTGTTTGTATATAATGGAAAGTATGCAAGCGGACATAGAAAGGACGTGCACGATTTGAATTTTCGTGAAATGACAACAGCACAATTACAAGAAGAATCATTAATAGATCTTGGATTTGCCATACTAGAAGACAAGAAAAATTCTTTAACATTAACAGAATTATTTGATGAGATTCAAAAGTTGAACGGCTTTACCGATGAAGAGATGGCAGAACGTAAACCACAATTCTATACGGACATGAATATTGATGGACGTTTCTTGGCAATTGCTGAAAACCAGTGGGGTCTTAGAGAATGGTACCCAGTGGAGCAAATTGAAGAAGAAACTGCTCCAACTGTAAAAGTACGTAAGAAGAAAGCAAAAGCAGTGGATGATTTAGACGATTTAGATGACTTGGATGAAGATGAAATTATCTTTGAAGAAGAGTTTGATGAATTTATTGATGATGAAGATGACGACGACGATGACGACGATGATGATGACGTAGTGGCAATCGATTTCGTAGAAACAGAAATTGATGAAGTAGAAATCGAGGAAGACCTAATCGATGAAGATGACGAAGACTTTGAAATCATTGATGACGAAGATCTGGATGATGAAGAATTAGACGAAGAAGAATAATTCTTGACTTCTACTAGCAAACGCTATAAGATTTTATTGGGCTCTTTTTGAAGAGACATACTCATGTGCATACGCGCTCCCCTGCTAAAACCAGCAGGAGGAGCGCTTTTATTATTGGTACACCATAAATAGGAGGAACGACAATGACTAAATTTATTTTTGTTACTGGTGGGGTTGTATCTTCGCTTGGTAAAGGTATTACGGCTGCGTCTCTTGGACGTTTATTAAAAAATAGAGGATTGAAAGTAACTATTCAAAAATTCGATCCTTACATCAATTTAGACCCAGGGACAATGAGTCCATATCAACATGGGGAAGTTTTCGTTACAGACGATGGAGCAGAAACAGACTTAGATTTAGGTCACTATGAACGTTTTATCGACATCAATCTGAACAAATACTCTAATATCACAACAGGTAAAGTGTATTCGTCAGTGTTAAGAAAAGAACGTCGTGGAGATTATAACGGCGGAACTGTACAAGTCATTCCTCATATCACAAATGAAATAAAAGAAAGATTATTCCTAGCTGCTAGAGAAACTCAAGCAGACATCGTTATTACAGAGATTGGTGGAACGGTTGGAGATATAGAATCACTACCTTTCCTTGAAACAATCCGTCAAATGAAGCGTGATGTGGGAAGTAACAATGTTATGTACATCCACTGTACGTTAGTACCATTTATCAAAGCTGCTGGTGAGATGAAAACAAAACCAACTCAGCACAGTGTTAAAGAGCTTAGAAGCTTAGGTATTCAACCTAATGTCATTGTTGTTCGTGCTGAAATGCCTGTACCACAAGATATGAAAGACAAAATTGCTTTATTCTGTGACATTAAACCAGAAGAAGTTATTGAATGTATCGATGCTGATTCTTTATATGAAATTCCTTTAAACCTACAAGAACAGCATTTAGACCAAATTGTTGTAGATCACTTCCAGCTTAATACACCAGAAGCAGACATGACAGACTGGATAGGATTAGTAGATCAAGTAAAATCCCTATCGAAAAAAGTACGCATTGGTCTAGTAGGTAAATACGTAGAGCTTCAAGATGCATACATTTCTGTTGTAGAAGCAATGAAACATGCTGGCTATGCATTTGATGCAGATGTAGAGATTAAATGGGTAAATGCAGAGCATGTAAACAATGAAAATGTTGCTGAAATTCTTTCTGACGTAGATGGTATCCTTGTCCCTGGTGGATTTGGAGATCGCGGAGTAGAAGGTAAAATATCAGCGATTAAATTTGCTCGAGAAAACAAAGTACCTTTCTTCGGAATCTGCCTAGGTATGCAATTAGCTACAGTTGAATATGCGCGTAACGTGTTAAACCTAGAAGGAGCACACTCAACTGAGTTAGATCCAAGCACACCACACTCTATTATTGATCTATTACCAGAACAAAAAGACGTGGAAGACCTTGGCGGTACACTTCGTCTAGGATTATATCCATGTAAGCTGACACCTGGCTCTAAGGCACAACAAGCATACGGCGAAGAGTTAGTATATGAGCGTCACCGTCACCGCTATGAGTTCAACAATGAGTTCCGTGAGCAATTCGAGGCTGCTGGATTTATGTTCTCTGGGACAAGCCCAAATGGTCGTTTAATCGAAATCGTGGAGCTTCCTGAGCATCCTTTCTTCGTAGCATCTCAGTTCCATCCGGAATTTGTGTCACGCCCGCAGCGTCCACAACCATTGTTCCGTGAATTCATTAAAGCTTCGGTTGGAGAATAATCCATAGAAGGTCGGATAAAACGAACCTTATAAATTTTAAAAGCCTCAAAGTTTTACGTCTTGTAAAATTTTTGAGGCTTTATTTTTTTAAAAAACCAAACATCTCTTTACAAAATATATCTAAGGATAAAGAAAATATTAAATGGAACTATTATACATAGTAGGTTAAAATGGGATTATAAAGAGTATAAAAGATTCTGATTTGGAAATGTAACTTTAAGGTAAGATAAGAAGTCTACTATACATAATGATTCTTTTTACTAGAGGAGAGTGAAAGCAGCGAGGGTGGTAAAAAGTATAAATCTCTCGTCATACATGTGGTCCGGGGTATTTAGGCCTACAGGTGAATTAGTAGAAGGAAAAATAATATCTTAGTGATTAAAGAACAGGCAAAATTCCCACGAAATGTGGAAACATTCGCTTACAGAGCGATTTTTTGAGAGCTTATTGATCACTTTTTATCCATAAAAAAAGCTAGCGTTTGACAGCTAGCCTTTTATATCCAATATTTATTCCTCACTTATCAGTATTTCGTCGATTTGTAGTTTAACGGCCTCATATACGAACAATCCGGCAAGAGCATGTGGGAACACTACTCTAGAACCATCTTCAGTAGGAAGTAGTCCTTTAGAGATTTTTAAGGATATATATGTATATGCAAGATCAAATAACATATTATCCGAATCCGCAGGCTCACTAGCTAAGACCCCAAAAGGAATAAACTGCTCATTTAACCTTTTAGCAAGTGTAATTGCCTCGTCATTAAGGGCCGAGCGAGTAATAATCCAAACTCTATCGGCACTAGTAAGCTCAATATCAGGATTCCATCTTTCCATTTGAGGAAAAGGCTCAACGGAATACTGTGCATTTATAGCAATGCTGTGCATTTCATCAAACGTAGCAAAATAGATTTTGCCTTCACCTGCAGCTGCTTGTGCAAGGAGGCGAGCTGTTTCTTCTATGCTTTCTTCCTCGGAGCTAGCAATTCTTTGAAGTAGCCCAGAAAGTTGTGTTGTTAACATTTTCATTCTTTTTCACCTCTAAATTATTATATAAGAATTTGCATTATCATTGTAGTAACTTGCGTTTTAGTCATAAAAAAGTGCTCTTCATTAGGTAATTTTATCCTTTTTACCATAATGTTTTAATGGAAAAAGGAGGAAAGAGAAATGGTAGTAGCGAATATTACATTACTAGAAAATACGGTAAAAGGGGTCTTTCTTCATGAAACAGTTACTAATTGTAGATGATCAACTTGGGATACGGATGCTCTTAAAAGAGGTTTTTGCTCAAGAAGGGTATGAGATTAGCCTTGCCTCTAATGGTTATGAAGCATTGAAGCAATTAGAGGAAAAGACAATTGATGGCGTATTATTAGACATGAAAATACCAGGCATGGATGGGATTCAAATTCTAAAAAAAATAAAAGAACAGTCCCCTAATCTGCCAGTGATGATGATGACGGCCTATGGTGAGTTAAATCTCATTCAAGAGGCAATGGACTTAGGCGCATCTCTCTATTTTACGAAGCCCTTTGATATTTTTGAAGTAAGGGATGCTGTGAACAATTTACTAAAATAACGAGGGCATAAGCAGGCAGTGGAAAACATCGCCTGTTTTTGTTATGATTATGAAGGAAATGAGTGGGGGAACTCTAAACTGTTTATTTCGACTACATATAGGGTATTTTATTATGTGGAACGTTTAGATTTGTGTCCTGCTTAAGCATTTTAGAAGATATTTGCGATGTACCAATTAAAATAGAGGAGGTCCTTTAAATGGCTTTAGTTTCTATGAAAGAAATGCTTGAAAAAGGTAAAAAAGAAGGCTATGCAGTTGGACAATTCAACATTAATAACTTAGAGTTTACACAAGCTATTTTACAAGCAGCTGAAGAAGAAAAGTCACCAGTTATTTTAGGTGTTTCAGAGGGTGCTGCAAAATACATGGGTGGATTTACAACTGTTGTACATATGGTTAAAGGATTAATGGCGGACTACAATATTACAGTTCCGGTAGCAATTCATTTAGATCATGGTTCAAGCTTTGATAAGTGTAAAGCTGCAATTGATGCTGGATTTACTTCTGTCATGATTGACGCATCCCACCATCCTTTTGAAGAAAATGTAGAAATTACTTCACAAGTGGTTGAGTACGCTCATGCTCATAGTGTTTCCGTAGAAGCAGAGCTAGGGACTGTTGGCGGACAAGAAGACGATGTAATAGCAGATGGCGTTATTTATGCTGACCCAGCAGAATGTGCGGAGCTTGTAAAACGCACTGCAATCGACTGTTTAGCACCTGCGCTTGGATCAGTTCATGGTCCATATAAAGGTGAACCAAACTTAGGCTTTGCGGAAATGGAAGAAATATCTAAGCTAGCTGATTTACCTTTAGTACTACATGGCGGTACAGGTATTCCAACAAAAGACATTACACGAGCTATCTCACTAGGGACAGCTAAAATTAATGTCAATACAGAAAACCAAATTGCTGCAACAAAAGCAATTCGTGAATATCTAGCAGCTAACGAAGAACAATACGATCCACGTAAGTATTTAATCCCAGCACGTGATGCAATAAAAGCAACTGTGATTGGAAAAATGCGTGAATTCGGAAGCTCTAACAAAGCATAAGTGATATAAATAGCTATAAAGGAGAAGTGCTCTTAGGCTCTACCTTAGAATTTATCTAAGAACAGAGTATAAAGAGTGCCTTCTCCTGTTTTTCCATCAAGAGGAGGATATTATTAATATGAAATTTTTTATCGATACAGCAAACTTTGACGAAATAAAAGAAGCACACTCATGGGGAGTAATCTCAGGTGTTACTACAAATCCATCTTTAGTAGCAAAAGAGAATATCTCCTTTCACGATCGTTTACGTGAAATCACAGCTTTAGTAGATGGTTCAGTAAGCGCTGAAGTGATTGCTTTAGATGCAGAAGGTATGATTAAAGAAGGTAGGGAGCTAGCTGCAATCGCACCAAACATTACAGTTAAGCTTCCAATGACACCAGAAGGCTTAAAAGCATGCTCAGTTTTCCGTGCAGAGGGTATTAAAACGAACGTAACTTTAATTTTCAGTGCAAACCAAGCGTTAATGGCAGCACGTGCTGGTGCCACATATGTTTCTCCTTTCTTAGGACGTTTAGATGATATTGGACATGATGGCATGGAGTTGATCGCAAAAATTTCAACGATTTTCTCTATCCATAATATCGATACAGAAATTATTGCTGCTTCCATTAGACATCCACAACATATTACAGATGCAGCATTGAATGGTGCACATATCTCTACTACTCCATTTAAAGTGTTAAAACAATTATTCAATCATCCTTTAACTGATAAAGGAATCGAAGGTTTCCTAGCGGATTGGAACAATAGAAAAAGCGAGTAACCAACACGAAGGAGAACGGTATGGAAGTTTATAAAATAAAAGGAGGAAATACCCTCCGAGGCACGATTAAGGTAAGTGGTGCAAAAAATAGTGCAGTAGCCCTTATTCCTGCTTCGCTTATGGCTAATTCTCCTGTTACGATAGAAGGCTTACCTGAAATACTGGATGTTTTCACCCTTAAGGAAATTTTAGAAGAGGTTGGTGCAAAAGTAACCTTCTCTGATGGAACTATGGTGATAGATCCAACAAATGTTGTAGACATGCCTATGCCAAACGGCAATATTAAAAAGTTACGAGCTTCTTATTACCTAATGGGTGTCATGCTAGGTAAGTTCAAAAAAGCTGCTATTGGACTACCTGGTGGGTGTCATTTAGGCCCACGACCAATTGACCAGCATATTAAAGGATTTGAAGCGCTAGGTGCGGAAGTTAGTAATGAGCACGGTGCAATCTATTTACGAGCAGACGAGCTCGTTGGCTCGAAAATCTATTTAGACGTTGTCAGTGTAGGCGCTACGATTAATATCATGCTTGCTGCTGTCCTTGCAAAAGGTAGAACGATTATTGAAAATGCGGCAAAAGAGCCTGAAATCATCGATGTGGCTACCTTACTTTCTAATATGGGAGCAAATATTAAAGGTGCAGGAACAAACGTGATTCGTATAGATGGGGTAGAAGAGCTCCATGGTACGAAGCATACGATTATTCCGGATCGAATAGAGGCTGGCACTTTTATGATTATGGCTGCACTTGCCGGCGATGGAGTAACCATTGATAATGTCATTCCATTCCATGTAGAAGCTTTGACCGCAAAGCTTCGAGAAATGGGTGTAGCTGTAGAAGAATTTGAAGAGAAGGTATTTATTCCCAAAACAACAAATTTGCAGGCTGTCGACGTCAAGACACTCGTTTATCCTGGTTTTGCCACAGATCTTCAGCAGCCTTTCTCTGTATTATTAACACAGGCGAACGGAACTTCGGTTATTACGGATTCCATTTATTCGGCTCGTTTCAAGCATATTGATGAGTTACGTCGCATGAATGCAAATGGAAGAGTGGATGGTAGAACTGCTGTGCTTACTGGACCAGTTAAGCTAGAGGCTGCAACTGTTCGAGCGAGTGATCTTCGAGCAGGGGCTGCTCTTGTATTGGCAGGCTTGATAGCAGACGGGGAAACTGAAATTCAGGACATCTATCATATAGATCGTGGATATAGCTCGCTAATTGAGAAGCTGCAAGGGATAGGTGCAGATATTAGAAGAGTGGAAGTTCTTGAAATAGAACAAAATAATAGCTAAAAAAATGGAGAGTATTTTCTCCATTTTTTTGTAAGCATCGCCTTACCCCTCGAGGTCAAAAGCTGTGGTGGCTGAAGAGCTGCCTCCTCGCTTTTGCCCATTTGCCTGTCGGGGTAGAGATAGGCGATTGCGCTTTTCTTATTGTCTAGCTCCATCGCCTTACCCCTCGGGGTCAAATGAACAAAAGCTGTGGTGGCTGAAGGGCTGCCTCCTCGCTTTTGCCCATTTGCCTGTCGGGGTAAAGATAGGCGATTGCGCTTTTCTTATTTGACAAATATGCTACAATGATATCGGAAGAAACAAATTCGTATGTATATATATACAATCCGTAATACGGGAGGCACAAACGAAATGGAACGTAGTTTATCAATGGAATTAGTCCGAGTGACTGAAGCAGCCGCTATTGCATCTGCTCGCTGGATGGGACGAGGATTAAAAAATGAAGCAGATGATGCAGCAACTACTGCAATGCGTACAGTATTTGACACTATCCCTATGGAGGGTGTTGTAGTAATTGGGGAAGGTGAAATGGACGAGGCACCGATGCTATATATCGGAGAAAAGCTTGGCCATGGCACTGGAGGTCCTCAAGTAGATGTAGCAGTAGATCCTCTAGAAGGTACTAATATCGTAGCTTCTGGTGGTTGGAATGCATTAGCAGTTCTAGCTATTGCAGATCGCGGAAATTTACTTCATGCACCAGATATGTATATGGAAAAGCTAGCAGTTGGACCTGAATCTGTTGGTAAAGTAGACATAAATGCATCTGTAATTGATAATTTACGTGCTGTTGCTCGTGCAAAAAACAAAGATATTGAAGACGTTGTTGCCACTATCTTAGGACGTAAACGCCATGAAAAGATTATCGAGGAAATAAGAGCAGCCGGAGCTCGCATCAAGCTAATTACCGATGGGGATGTAGCTGGCGCGATTAACACTGCTTTTGATAATACTGGTGTAGATATTTTATTCGGCATGGGTGGAGCTCCAGAAGGAGTTATTTCAGCCGTTGGATTAAAATGCTTGGGCGGAGAAATCCAAGGGAAGCTTGTTCCACAAGACGAGGCAGAACTTGAGAGATGTAAAAAGATGGGGCTAGATGTTAATAAGGTTTTACGTATGACTGATCTTGTTAAAGGCGATGATGCCATCTTTGCTGCAACAGGAGTTACTGATGGAGAGCTTCTACGTGGAGTTCAATTCAAAGGCGCCTTTGGTTCCACGCATTCAATCGTAATGCGCGCCAAATCCGGAACAATTCGTTTCGTAGAAGGTCGTCACAGCTTAAACAAAAAACCGAATTTAGTACTATAAAAACTAAACTTCTTTGTATACCCGATAGTTCGCTATCGGGTATCCTCTAATAAAACTTCTTTCCTTTTATCCAGTTTAACTAAGTAAACAACAAAATATAGTAAAGAGTGGTGCGTGCTAATGACACAAACAACAATTAATGAGCTAGAGAATATGACTTTAAAAGAGCTCTATACTCTTGCGCGCAAGTATAAAATAGCGGCTTATAGTAAATTATCAAAAAAGGAACTTATTTTTGCAATCTTAAAATCTCGCGCGGAGCAAGAAGGCTTTTTCTTCATGGAAGGCGTTTTAGAGATTATTCAGCAAGAAGGCTTTGGTTTCCTACGTCCAATCAACTATTCTCCTAGCTCAGAAGATATTTATATTTCAGCCTCACAAATTAGAAGATTTGATTTGCGTAACGGCGACAAAGTAACAGGAAAAGTACGGCCACCAAAGGAAAGCGAACGTTATTATGGCCTTCTGCACGTAGAGCTTGTCAATGGAGAAGATCCTGAAATTGCCAAAGAGCGAGTTCATTTTCCGGGACTAACGCCGCTGTATCCAGATCGTCATATCAAATTAGAGACTGTCCCAGAAAAGCTATCTACTAGAATTATGGATTTAGTAGCACCAGTAGGTTATGGTCAGCGTGGTTTAATAGTTGCTCCACCGAAAGCCGGTAAAACGTTATTAATAAAAGAAATTGCGAATGCCATTACTACAAACCATCCAAATGCTGAGCTAATCGTATTATTAATAGATGAGCGTCCAGAGGAAGTAACAGACATCGAGCGTTCTGTAAAAGCAGATGTAGTAAGTTCTACGTTTGATGAGGTCCCAGAAAATCACGTGAAGGTGGCAGAGCTTGTACTGGAAAGAGCTATGCGCCTAGTAGAACACAAGCGTGATGTTATTATCCTAATGGATTCTATTACACGTTTAGCACGTGCTTACAATCTCGTGATTCCGCCAAGTGGCCGAACTTTATCAGGTGGTATTGACCCTGCTGCATTCCACCGGCCTAAACGCTTCTTCGGTGCAGCACGAAATATCGAAGAGGGTGGAAGCTTAACTATTTTAGCTACAGCTCTAGTGGATACTGGATCACGTATGGATGAAGTTATTTATGAGGAATTCAAAGGTACAGGTAACCTAGAGCTTCACCTAGACCGTAGTCTAGCGGAGCGTCGTATCTTCCCTGCGATTGACATCCGTCGTTCAGGAACAAGAAAAGAAGAATTATTAATTCCTAAAGAACAATTGGATAAACTATGGGCTATTCGCAAAACCTTCTCTGACTCTTCCGATTTTGGAGAGCGCTTCTTGAAAAAACTTCGTCTAACGAAAACAAACGAAGGTTTCTTCGAGCAATTGAGCGAGGAAATGAAAGCTCATCGCAGCGGTAAAGTATCACTATAATTGAATTAATAACTTTCATAAATAGATGGAGACTCCAGGCAACAGTCCTGAGTCTCCTTTTTTGATGTGTTTAAATACATGAAAACTTTTTTAACTGCACGCTCGTCTAATGTGCAAAAGGGGGGACAACGGTGGAGCGAATGTTAACGGGGAATACTAAAACGGAGAGTTATGAGCAGCTTATAGATGAATTGATGAGTACATATGGTCAAGACATATTGCAGCTAGTTTATGCTTACGTACATAATGAAACGATTGCTGAGGATTTAACGCAAGAGATTTTTGTGAAGTGCTTCAAAGGGTTACCAACCTATAAGGGACAATCATCTATTAAAACTTGGTTATGGCGCATTGCCATCAATCATGCCAAGGACTATTTAAAAAGTTGGTATAACCAAAATGTTAGGATAACAGAAGATGCGTTTCTAAATAGCGCTACATCATCTTCCAGTGTAGAACAAATCGTTGTCCAGCAAGATGAGGATGCAGCGCTTGCAGCAGCAGTTATGAACTTGCCTATTAAATATCGTGAAGTAATTTACTTAGTTTATTTTGAAGAACTGTCGATGAAGGAAGCAGCAGCCGTTTTGCAGCTTAATGAAAATACCATTAAGACGAGGCTGCGCAAAGGAAAACTTCTATTAAAGAACATATTGGAGGGATCTGAATGGAAGAACGATTGAAAGGCTTAAAAAAGGCTATGAACAATAATACATTTGAGCACCTACAATTTTCAGAGTCACACCGTCAAAAAGTAAATGATCAAATAAACCAAATCTCTCCAGCTGCTTTAACAGAAGTGATTTTACCTCTTTTAGTGGAATCCAAAACGGGTAGTGAGTTAGTGGAGCTTCTGCATGTAAGGGGAGAAAAATCTATTCGTTCCAATGAGGGCGCCATTTATACCTCACTTCACCAAGCTGAACAAAACGGTGAGCTAGAGTCTTTTTGGGATGAAGGAGAAAAATATTATAGATTATCGAAAAAGGGACAGAAGCTATTACAGAAAAAGCAGCCTTCCACTGCAGCTCGTTTCTCCCTAAGGCAGTTATTTCACGAGGTGATTACAGATGAGTATTAATCAATATCTCCAGTCGGTCATTGCTCATATTCGTTCCAAGGAGGCAAAGGCTTATGTAGAGGCAGAGCTATCTAATCATATGAAACACTCAAAGCTGTCTTGGATGGCAAAAGGATATACGGAAAAGGAAGCAGAGGATAAAGCCGCCTCTGAAATGGGCAGTCCTTCCGAGCTTGGTAAATCTTTAAACGAAATCCATAAGCCAAAAATAGATTGGCTGCTTCTGTCTTTATTCATAGGAATATTATTGCTTAGCTTTTTACCAATCTTGGCTTTGAATCAGCCGCATTATGAGTATAGATATGGTCATATGATTCCTGCATTTTTATCTAATCATGTAATTCATATCATTCTGGGTCTTATCGTAGCAATTGGATTAATGTTTTTGGATTATAGAAAGTTTGCCCAATGGGGTTATATTTTCTTCGGTATTGCTTCCGCATTTATAATATTTTTATATGGCTTTTACAATGCACAAGTAAACGGAAAAGTAATGATCCAAATTGGATTTATTAGTTTAAAGGTTTGGATGGCTATCCCACTTTACTGTATTGCCTGGGCAGCATTGTTTTCTAAACAAAACTTTGCCTTATGGAAAGCGATTGTAATGATGGGAATTTCATTTATTTTATTTAGTATGAATGCCGACTTGTCCATTTTATTAATATACGGAGCTCTTGTTGCAGTGTTATTCATGAAAAGTAAGTTTTCAAGAAAGCAAAAAAGTATAGTGAGTGGAGCTGTGGCAGCTTTAATCATTGGCTTTATTATATTTACGTGGTCCAGCTATCAAAATGGAAGTATTGCAAAATACCAGATAGACCGTCTATTGGGCTTCTTAAATCCAGCAGGTTATGCTGATGGAGCAGGATATATCAATGTAATGCTGACAGATTTACTACAAGGAGCTAAATGGTTTGGGGCAGGAACGACTTATAAACTTCCTGAGGCACATACAGATTTAGTGTTTGGACATCTAATTCAATCCTATGGTTTAGCTTTAGCGATCGGAATATTTATAATACTAAGCTTAGTGATGATGCGCTTTTTACACGTTACTGCTTCAGTAAAAGACTCCTTCGGGCGATTAATCATTACAGGATGTATTACAATTTTCTCGACACAATTCATCTATGCCGTTGGAATGACACTTGGTTTAGTTCCAATTGTATCCGTATCGCTACCGTTTTTTAGCTACGGGTTTATGCCGACTGTCCTTAATGCTTTCTTAATAGGTTTAGTTCTTAGCGTATATAGAAGAAAACACTTTGTGCAAGTATTACATGTTCCAAAAACAACTTCCAGAACAAGTAACTAAATCAAAACTAATGACTTGTTTATTAAAGAACGACATGTTATTATATGTATCGTAAGTTTATACATTTCTGCTACATATGCGGTTGACATCAATCGGATCGTGTAAGGTATCAGTTTCATAACCAACTCTGTTCCAGATGGTTCAGGGCGAGAGGAGAGATAGAGATGAAAGCAGGAATTCATCCCGATTACAAAGAAGCAACAGTATCATGTTCATGTGGTAACACATTCACAACTGGTTCTGTAAAAAATGACATTAAAGTCGAGTTCTGTAACGAATGTCACCCATTC
>JBEMAY010000014.1:0-59238 GCA_040274765.1 Psychrobacillus sp. | reverse complement strand
ATCTATTACACACATTAAGGGAGAACACAGGCAGAGGCACCGATTCTATAAGTGAGCTCAGCCTAACATTAAAAAAATATAACCATACTTCAAAAACTCCAAAGGCGATAAACCAACTAGGCGCTATAAAAATTAATTATACTTTCTAATTAAGAGAGTTAATCTCGTTATTAATCTACTATAGACTTAACATAGGCTACATAATAAAAGAAATTAGGAAATTGACTCAAATAGGAATTATGAAATTAATTTATTTAGGTAATATCTTAATGTAGATCTCCTTTTTCTAAACTAATAATATTCTTCCGTTTCCTTGACAGAGTATTTCTACATCTATACAATTAAAATTGTATAATTTCTTTATTAATTGACTAAAAAGCTGTACAAATATGCATCGTATTTGCGTATATGTGCCGACTGAAAACTTAAAAGTATAGCAAGAGGGGGTGTTCGAAATGACATGGGAAATTATCATCTCCGCTTTGCTTGGTCTTATTATCGGTGGCGCTGTTGGTTACGGTTATCTGAAAAAAGTGAACGATTCAAAAGTGACTGGTGCAAAACAATCTTCTGTACTCATTATAGAGGAAGCAAAGCGTGAGGCAGAAGCATTAAAGAAGGAAGCACTTTTAGAAGCCAAAGATGAAACTCACCAATTACGAAATGAAGCTGAATCTGACATCCGAGAACGCCGCATGGAACTGCAAAAACAGGAAAATCGGTTATTACAAAGAGAAGAGAATCTAGATCGTAAAGATGATGCTCTAAACAAGAGAGAAGTAAGTCTTGAGCGTAAAGAAGATGCTCTAACACAAAGACAACAGCATATCGAACAAAAGGAAAGTAAAGTGGATGAACTAGTTGAAGAGCAACAGACGGAGCTACAACGTATTTCTACTCTAACTCGTGAAGAAGCAAAAACTATTATTCTTCAAGAGGTAGAAAACGAATTGGCTACAGATATAGCTGTGATGACTAAAGAATCTGAAACAAGAGCCAAAGAAGAGGCTGACAAGAAATCGAGAGAAATACTTTCACTTGCCTTACAAAGATTTGCAGCGGATCACGTGGCAGAAACTACGGTTTCGGTTGTAAACTTACCAAATGACGAGATGAAAGGACGAATTATCGGACGTGAAGGACGAAACATTCGTACGCTCGAAACATTGACTGGTATCGATCTGATCATTGACGACACACCAGAGGCTGTTATTCTTTCCGGGTTCGATCCGATTAGAAGAGAGACTGCTCGTTTAGCCCTTGAAAAATTAGTGCAAGATGGTCGTATCCATCCTGCTCGAATTGAAGAAATGGTAGAGAAGTCTAGAAGAGAAGTAGATGAACAAATTCGCGAAATAGGTGAACAGACTACATTTGACATTGGCGTTCATAACCTACATCCAGATTTAATGAAGATTTTAGGACGTTTAAGATACCGTACAAGCTACGGTCAAAACGTATTGAAACATTCTACAGAAGTTGCTTATTTATCTGGTCTCCTAGCCGCAGAGCTTGGAGAAGACGTTACACTTGCTAGACGTGCAGGCTTATTACATGACATCGGTAAAGCGATTGACCATGAAGTGGAAGGAAGCCATGTTGAAATAGGTGTAGAACTTGCAAGAAAGTATAAAGAACATCCGGTAGTAATCAATAGTATCGCTTCCCATCACGGAGATACAGAAGCTACTTCTGTCATTGCCGTATTAGTAGCAGCAGCAGATGCATTATCTGCAGCTAGACCTGGGGCAAGAAGTGAAACACTAGAAAATTACATTCGCCGTTTAGAAAAACTAGAAGAGATTTCTGAGTCTTATGAAGGCGTAGAAAAATCCTTTGCTATTCAAGCAGGTAGAGAAATTCGAATCATGGTTCGCCCAGATCAAATTGATGATATTACAGCTCATCGTTTGGCAAGAGACATCCGTAAGCGAATTGAAGAAGAGCTCGATTATCCTGGTCACATTAAAGTAACTGTTATTAGGGAAACTAGAGCTGTCGAATACGCAAAATAATTTAAGTAATGATAACATTGAAAACAAAAGGCTTCGAAAAGAAGCCTTTTTTTCGTGAAGGGAAGTTGTTATAAAAATGAAAATTTTATTTATAGGTGATATTGTAGGATCTATTGGTAGAGATACGTTAGAAAGCTATTTACCTAGACTAAAGAGAAAATATAATCCTGATGTCGTAATCGCTAATGGAGAGAATGCAGCAGCTGGCAGAGGGATTACCAAAAACATTTTTAATTCTCTATTACACATGGGAGTAGACGTTGTGACGATGGGAAACCATACATGGGATCAAAAAGAAATTATGGACTTCATCGATGATACAGATTATCTGATACGTCCTGCTAATTTTTCTGAAGATGCACCTGGTAAAGGAATGACTTCCGTTACGAAAAATGGTCAAACTATTTCTGTTATCAATATGCATGGTAGAACCTTCTTACCGCCACATGACGACCCATTTAAAATGGCAACGGAAATGGTAGAGGAAGCTAAAAAGTTATCGCCGATAGTATTTGTAGACTTTCATGCAGAAGCAACAAGTGAAAAAATAGCTTTTGGCTGGCATTTAGACGGAAAAGCTTCTGTAGTCGTAGGAACTCATACACATGTACAAACAGCGGATTCTCGTATTCTTCCTGGTGGCACAGCTTATATCACCGATGTTGGGATGACTGGTCCATATGACGAAGTGTTAGGGATGAAAAAAGAGGACGTACTATACCGTTTCCAAACTAATATGCCAACTCGCTTTGAAGTGCCGAAAAGCGGCCGTTCAGTGCTAAGTGGCTTTTTCGTAGAGGTAGATCATCAAACTGGTAAGGCAACACATCAGGAAAGAATTTATATTAACGAAGATTATCCATTTGAAGCATAACAAAGTCTAAATAATTTCTTCCGAGCATAAGTTAGTTTATGAACGAAAGCAAGTTCATAAATATAGCGATAAAAGGAGAAATGATAGTGGATTCTTTAAAAGTATCTTCTCGTTCAAACCCCAATTCAGTTGCTGGTGCATTAGTTGCAGTTATAAGAGAACAAGGCTACGCAGAAATGCAAGCTGTAGGAGCAGGAGCATTAAACCAAGCTATAAAAGCTATTGCTATTGCAAGAGGATTTGTTGCTCCTAGTGGAACAGACCTAACTTGCTCGCCGGCGTTCACAGATATTATTATTTCTGGTGAAGATCGAACTGCTTTGAAATTATTGGTAGAAAAGAAATCAAAATAATATATAGCTGTAAGGCTTTCTTAAAGGCTAAGTACTCTATATAAAGTTCGGCAACAAAGTCGCTACTATCATTAGTAGCGGCTTACATTTTGTGTTTATACAACTTTCTTGTATAAATCGTGACGGAGTGCTTCCGTCAAAGGTCTGAAATTCTACAAAAGTATAGGTAATACATAGTGTATATCGCTACTTCATGATAAACTAATGAAGGAAAAAAGCATTTAAAGAGAATAGTAAGGAGATGTTTATATGTTGCAACAGCTTTCTTGGAAAGTAGGAGGGCAGCAAGGAGAAGGTATTGAGAGTACGGGCGAAATTTTCTCAATGGCTATGAATCGCCTAGGGTACTACTTATATGGATACCGTCACTTCTCTTCTCGAATTAAAGGTGGACATACTAACAACAAAATTTGTGTACGTCCTACTCAAGTACGTACCATTCCAGATAACTTAGATATTTTAGTGGCATTCGATCAGGAAAC
The DNA here is from genome assembly GCA_040274765.1 of Psychrobacillus sp. GTDB lineage: Bacteria > Bacillota > Bacilli > Bacillales_A > Planococcaceae > Psychrobacillus. Next base: position 55,514 of record JBEMAY010000014.1, on the reverse strand, counting down.
GATTGATGTCAATTACAAAGAGCTTACAGAAAAAAGTATCATACTAGCAGATGCTAAATTTTCACCAGAGGCACCAGAGGACTGTTTAGCGCCAATGTATATCGTACCTTTTACAGAGGTTGCTTCTAGTCTTGGAACCTCCCTGATGAAGAACATGGTAGCAATCGGTGCTACGTCTGCTCTATTAAACCTAGACAAAGCCGTTTTCCAAGGAGTCGTTGATGAAATCTTTGGTAAAAAAGGACAAGAAGTTGTAGAGAAAAACATGCAAGCGATCCAGCAAGGCTATGACACGATGGCGGAGCAGCTTGGTGATCGTCTTGGAGAATGGGAAATAGCTCCAGCTGACGGTAAGCAACGTTTATTCATGATTGGGAACGATGCTATTGCAATGGGAGCATTAACGGCAGGAGTTCGCTTTATGGCAGCCTATCCGATTACTCCAGCTTCTGAAATAATGGAGTATATGATTAAGAAACTACCTCTATTCGGAGGAGCAGTTATTCAAACTGAGGATGAAATTGCTGCAGCAACGATGGCCATTGGTTCTAATTACGGTGGAGTTCGAGCGTTCACAGCATCTGCTGGTCCAGGGTTGTCTCTAATGATGGAGGCGATCGGGTTATCCGGTATGACTGAGCAACCATTAGTAATTGTAGATACACAACGTGGTGGTCCTTCTACTGGACTACCTACGAAGCAAGAGCAGTCTGATTTAATGCAAATGATTTACGGTACGCATGGTGAAATTCCAAAGGTAGTCATTGCACCAAGTACGGGTGAAGAAGCCTTCTATGATACGATACAAGCGTTTAACATAGCAGAAGAGCTACAATTGCCAGTCATTATTCTTTCCGACTTACAGTTGTCACTTGGTAAGCAAACAGTAGAACCATTTGATTATTCGAAAATAGAAATTCGTCGTGGCCGTTTAATGGACAATGAAGAGCTTCCAGAAACACAAGATAAAAGTTATTTCAAGCGATATGAAGTAACCGAAGATGGTATCTCACCACGTGTATTACCAGGTATGAAGCATGCAATTCACCATGTAACAGGTGTAGAGCATGATGAAACGGGTAAGCCATCTGAAGCCGCATTAAACCGTCAGGCTCAAATGGACAAGCGTATGAAAAAATTAAAGTATGTTAACTTCGATCAGCCAGTGTATATTAATGCACCTCATGAAGAAGCAGATATTTTATTTGTAGGATTCAATTCAACTCGTGGAGTACTAGAAGAACTACAACAAACGTTAAATGATAATGGAGTGAAAGTGAACCATGCACATATTCGCTTAATTCACCCATTCCCAGCAGAGCAAATGCAGCCACTAATAGCTAAAGCTAAAAAAGTAGTAGTGGTGGAAAATAATGCAACGGGACAATTGGCAAACATTATTAAAATGAATGTCGGTGGTCATGACAAAATAGTGAGTGTATTGAAATATGACGGCACTCCATTCTTGCCTCTAAGTCTAGCAAAACAAGTGAAGGAGATGCTAACAGATGGTAACATTTAAAGACTTTCGTAACAATGTAAAACCAAACTGGTGCCCAGGGTGTGGTGACTTTTCTGTGCAAGCGGCAATACAGCGTGCAGCAGCAAACGTAGGCATTCAGCCGCATGATTTAGCAGTCATCTCTGGTATCGGATGTTCTGGACGTATTTCTGGATATATCCATTCTTATGGCTTCCATGGTATCCACGGAAGAGCGCTACCAATTGCTCAAGGTTTAAAAATGGCTAATAAAGACTTACACGTAATCGCATCTGGTGGTGACGGAGACGGTTTTGCCATTGGTATGGGTCACACCATTCACTCGATTCGCCGTAACATCGATTTAACTTATGTAGTAATGGACAACCAAATTTATGGATTAACTAAAGGACAAACATCTCCACGTTCAGCAGAAGGCTTTAAAACGAAGTCTACGCCAGGTGGAGCGATTGAGCCTTCCGTTAAACCATTGGAGCTAGCACTTACTTCTGGAGCTACGTTTGTGGCACAAGGCTTCTCTTCGGACATTAAAGAGTTAACAGCAATTATCGAAGCAGGAATCCAGCATAAAGGCTTCTCGTTTATCAACGTATTCAGCCCATGTGTCACTTATAACAAAGTAAACACATATGACTGGTTCAAAGAAAATTTAACGAAGCTATCTAATGTAGAAGGTTACGATTCCACTAATCGTGAGGAAGCAATGCGAGTAGTAATGGAAAATGAAGGGCTAGTAACTGGAATCATCTATCAGGATCAGAATGCACCTTCTTACCAGGATCAAGTACCAGGATATGCGCCAACCCCACTTGTCGATCAAAACTTAAAGATGAGTGAAAAAGAGTTTGATGCATTGTTAAAAGATTTTATGTAAATCAATACTTGCTCATGAACGATTATCGTTCATGAGCTTTTTTGTGTGTAGAGGGATAATTAAGAGTAGAATCTTGCTAAGGATGCGTATATGAGTGGATGAGAGGTAGTAGTGTTACATTGGTGTGAGTGATGGATGCACATAAATAGTAAGTGCACCTATAGGGGGGAGCAGTGCACCTAAATAGCATGGGACCGCACTTAAAGGGGGGAAAAGTGCACGTAAAGTAAGTGGAAGTGTCACTTAAAGAGTGGGAAAGCGCACCTAAACGAGAGATGCGCACCTAAAAAGTATGGAGCCGCACCTAAAGGGGGAAAAAGTGCACGTAAAGTAAGTAGAAGTGTCACCTAACGAAAGGGAAAGCGCACCTAAACGAGAGATGCGCACCTAAAAAGTAGGGATCCGCACCTAAAGGGGGAAAAAGTGCACCTAAAGTATGAATAAGTGCCCCATAAATCACAGTAAACGCCCGTATACAAAGAAAGCGCCCATAAGTAATAGCAAAGTGTCCCATATCGGAGTTGAAACCACTCATAAAGCATGGACAAGTGTCCCATAAATTACGGAAAACCGCCCATAAAGCATGGATAAGTGTCCCATAACTCCAAAAACCACTAATAACCAAAAACTACCTAAACCGCCATACCAGAAGTTTCTCCTCAAACCACCTTAACAACCTAAAAAAGATCCCCTAAAACAAGGGAATCCCAGTAGCATAAACTCTAATATTCAAATCACAATCTTATCTAATTCCCAGTAAGTGCACTATATAAACCAAAAAACAGTACATATTTTGTCTAAATAAGAAATTTTAAGCTTAATACCTTGTAGCAATGGAGCACTATTCAGTATAATAGGATGGATATTCGGATTTTGGCGAATGAAAGAAAGGGGAGTTCTTATGAACGAGGAATCACGTTTACAAAGTACTCAAATAAAAGAAACTACTTCTCCAGATAAAAAAATGGAGAAAGATTATAGCAAATATTTTCAAGCAGTTTACACTCCCCCGTCCTTAAAAGATGCAAAAAAACGTGGGAAAGAAGAAGTGGCTTATCACAACGACTTTTCAATTGCGGATGAATTCAAAGGGATGGGACAAAATCGTAAATTTTATATACGTACCTATGGATGTCAAATGAATGAACATGACACAGAAGTAATGGCCGGTATATTCATGCAGTTAGGATATGAGCCAACTAATACAGTGGAAGATGCCAACGTTATTCTTTTAAATACATGTGCGATTCGTGAAAATGCGGAGAACAAGGTATTTGGAGAGCTTGGACATCTAAAGCATTTAAGAAGAAACAATCCTGATTTACTGATCGGTGTATGTGGATGTATGTCCCAAGAAGAATCTGTCGTGAAGAAAATACTAAAAACGTATGACCAAGTTGATATGATTTTTGGAACGCACAATATTCACCGTCTACCTAACATTCTAAACGAAGCATACTTATCAAAAGAGATGGTTATTGAAGTATGGTCTAAAGAAGGGGATGTCATAGAGAACCTTCCACGAGTGCGTAAGGGATCTATTAAAGCATGGGTTAATATTATGTATGGCTGTGATAAGTTCTGTACATATTGCATCGTGCCATATACACGAGGTAAAGAGCGTAGCCGTCGACCAGAAGATATTATTCAAGAAATTCGCCACCTTGCAGCTCAAGGCTATAAGGAAATTACACTGCTTGGTCAGAATGTAAACGCTTATGGTAAAGACTTTACTGACTTAGATTATCGTTTTGGCGACTTAATGGATGATTTAAATAAAATTGATGTAGCGAGAATCCGTTTTATGACCAGTCACCCAAGAGACTTTGATGACCATTTAATCGAAGTTTTAGCAAAGGGCGGCAACTTGGTAGAGCATATTCATCTACCAGTTCAGTCGGGATCATCTGATATTCTAAAAATAATGGCTCGTAAATATACAAGAGAACATTATTTAGAGCTAGTAAGAAAGATTAAAACTGCTATTCCGAATGCCTCATTGTCCACAGACATTATAGTTGGTTTCCCTAATGAAACCGACGAACAATTTGAGGAAACATTATCTCTTTATAAAGAGGTAGGATTTGAAATTGCATATACTTATATTTACTCTCCACGCGAAGGTACTCCAGCAGCTAAAATGATTGATAACGTGCCTATGGAAGTGAAGAAGGAAAGACTTCAACGCTTAAATGCACTTGTAAACGAAATGTCTGCTGCTGCGATGAAAAAACTTGAGGGTGACATTGTAGAGGTTCTCGTTGAAGGGGAAAGTAAAAACAATCCTGATGTACTGGCTGGATATACCCGAAAAAGCAAGCTAGTGAATTTCGTGGGTCCTAAAGATATTATTGGAAAGCTTGTTCAAGTTAAAATTACAGAAGCTAAAACATGGTCACTTACTGGTGAACTAGTAGAAGCAACAATCGAAGAAAAGGTGGGTATATGATGACTACTAAATACACTAGAGACGATATTATTGAGAAGGCTAGAGAAATAGCTACTATGATTGCTAACACAGAAGAAGTTGACTTCTTTAAGCGTGCAGAAGCACAAATTAATGAAAACCAAGTTGTACGTGAGAAAATTGCTAGCTTAAAGAGCTTACAAAAACAAGCAGTTAACTTCCAACATCTTGGTAAAGAAAAAGCATTGAAGATGATTGAAGGTAAAATTGCTGCAATCGAAGAAGAAATCGACAGCATTCCAATTGTTCAAGAGTTCAAGCAATCTCAAGGTGACGTGAATAGCCTTCTACAGCTAGTTGCTAATTCAATTTCAAATAATGTAACGAACCAAATTATTGAATCTACTGATGGAGATTTACTTAGAGGAGAAACTGGTTCAAAGGTTAAAAACACTACTTACGATAGCTGTTCATAATTACAAACGACAAAACATACACTGTATCTACACGATACAATGTATGTTTTTTTTATTTGGATAAATGTAGTAACGCTCGCTGCCCGTTAAATTGATATTTAAAAAGGGAGGAAATGTAAATTATGAAAAAAAGACAATTTAAATGGTTAGCAATTCTAAGCATTTTTGCTTTAGTATTTTTAGCAGCTTGTGGAACTAGTGACTCCGATAGTGGGTCTGAGTCAGGCTCTGGAGACTCAGCTAAAACAAAAGCAGATTATAAATTTTTAAGTATATTAACTGGTGGCACGCAAGGGACTTACTATCCTTTAGGTGGTACTTTCGCTGAATTAGTCACAGAAGAGACAGGTATAAAAACAACTGCTGAGGTATCTCAAGCTTCCGCTGCGAATATGACAGCTTTACATGAAGATGATGAAGGGCAAATTGCCTTCGTACAAACTGATATCGCTTATTATGGTACAGAAGGAACAGAAATGTTCAAAGGGAACAAGTTAGATACAGTTGTTGCCATAGGTGCACTTTATCCAGAAACGGTTCAACTAGTTACCTTAGCGGATTCAGGAATTAATTCATTTGAGGATCTTAAAGGCAAAAAGGTTTCTGTAGGGGCTCCTGGTTCAGGAACATATGCAAATGCTGAGCAGCTTTTAGAAATTCATGGTCTATCAATAGAAGATGATATTGAAGCTCAAAACTTAGATTTTGGTGAATCTACTGATGGGTTATCAACTGGACAAATTCAAGCTGCATTTATTACTGCAGGTTACCCAACTTCTGCAGTGGAAGCATTAAATGCAACAAAAAAAGTAAATATTATTTCTGTTACAGAAGATAAAGCAAAAGAACTTATTGAAAAATATCCTTATTATGCAGTAGATGCTGTGCCTAAAGGTACTTACGGTCTTTCTGAAGAAGTTCCAGTAGTTTCTGTTTTAGCAATGCTAGCAGTTAAGAAAGACCTTCCAGAGGATTTAGTTTATGAAATTACAAAAGGTATTTATGGAAATACAGACAAAATTAGCCATGCTAAAGGTGAATTTATTAAAGCAGAAACAGCTTTAGATGGTATTGGAATAGAAGTTCATCCAGGTGCTCAAAAATATTTTGATGAAGTAAACAAGTAATCAGTAGTGAAAAGAGGCTTTGATGCGTACAGCTTCGAGTCTCTTTTCTAATTAAGAGAGGCTTTCCACTTCATGAAAAATAAAATAATTATTGTTCTTATAATGATAACTTTCTCTTTTATCTTTATACCTTTTGTACCTGCCCTCTCCTTTACCGAAACACGTACGGATTTACCAATTACTCATTATCTTCCTTTAAAAAAGGAAAAAGAATTCCAAATTATTTTTACTCATACTATACATAAAACAGATGTTATTGAAAATTACCGGGTACTAAATAACAAGGAAATTCTCTTACTATCAATGGAATATAGTGACGTTGCGATTGGAATGCCGAGCTACGCAGAAGAGGGGCAAACACTTGTATATAAAGATGGTTTATACACTCTATCGTATGCTCATGAAGCGTTGCCTTCTTTTACTATGTTTGTAGGAGATGTTGAAGATCAGCTTTTTTTACAATACCAAGAGAAGAAATACAATTTAAAAGTAAAACTAGAAAAAGGGAAATCTTATTTATTCGAAGTGAAAAAGCTATCATTATTTGACATAGCGAGAGGAGTTAACCTGAATGAGCAATAATAAAGGCAATAAAAAAGAACGGAATGCAGAAGAAAATAATTTTAAAGAGTTGTCAGCTGAGGAACAACAGGCGCTGTTAGAGAAATACGATCCAGAATCTAATACACGTAGTGTAGGGAGTAATTTTAAATATGTTATTTATTTTGGCTTGCTAGCATTCTCTTTATTTCAGTTGTATACAGCAATTTTCGAACAGTATCCAGCGCAAATACAGCGTACTGTTCATTTGGGCTTTGGTTTATTATTTGTGTTTTTATTATTCCCAGCTCGTAAGAAACTTTCTAAAACAAAAATACCGTTTTATGATTATATACTAGGAGCTGCGGCAATTTTTGTAGGAAGCCATTGGGTAATTAACTACGAACGGCTTGTTAAAAGCTTAGGTGGTCTAGAGACCTTAGACTTTATCGTCGGTTTAGTTGCTATTGTATTAGTTTTAGAGGCTGCACGCCGAGCTGTAGGCTTACCGATCACTATTATAGCAGGGTTATTTTTAGTATATGCCTATTTTGGAGAATACTTCCCAGCATTTATGGCCCACCGAGGACAAAGCTTAGATAATATCGTAAATCTTATGTTCTTTTCAACGGATGGAATTCTAGGAACACCGTTAGCAGTTTCCTCTACGTATATTTTTGCATTCCTATTGTTTGGAGCATTTCTAGTTAAAACCGGGGTTGGACAGTATTTTAATGACCTCGCAGTAGCTATTGCTGGGAAATTGGTTGGAGGACCTGCAAAGGTTGCAATCTTCTCATCAGCTTTACAAGGAACTATTTCCGGGAGCTCAGTAGCAAACGTTGTTACTTCAGGATCTTACACCATTCCAATGATGAAATCATTAGGTTATAAAAAGGAGTTCGCTGGAGCTGTGGAGGCATCTGCATCGACCGGTGGACAGTTAATGCCACCGATTATGGGGGCAGCCGCGTTTCTAATGGTAGAATTTATCGGTCGTGGAGTTACCTATTGGGATATTGCGAAAGCTGCAGCAATTCCAGCGCTTCTTTACTTTACAGGAATTTGGATTATGACTCATTTTGAAGCAAAACGTTTGGGGTTAAGTGGGTTAACAGATGAACAAATGCCAGATCGTAAAGAAATCTTTAAAAAGATTTATTTAATCTTACCGATTTTCTTAATCATTATTTTAATGATGACAGGTGTACCTGTTATCCATGCTGCGTTATATGGCGTGGTAGCATGTATAGTGGTAGGTGCGATTAACAAAAGTACACGTTTAGGGCCAAAAGAAATTCTAGATGCTTTAGTAGATGGGGCACGTACTGCACTAGGTGTAGTAGCCGCTACTGCTTGTGCTGGGATAATCGTAGGAGTAGTCGTGAAAACAGGATTAGGTCTTAGTCTAGCAACTAGCTTAGTTAAGCTAGCGGGCGGAAGTATTATACTAACCTTATTCTTCGTTATGATTGCATCTCTAATTTTAGGGATGGGAGCTCCAACAACAGCAAATTATGTTATAACATCAACTATTGCTGCACCAGCTATCATCACCTTACTAGCACCAGATGTAGCACAAAATGCAATACCACTAGTTGTCATATTGTCTGCTCACTTCTTTGTATTCTATTTTGGAATAGTAGCAGATATAACCCCTCCGGTAGCACTGGCCGCCTTTGCAGCCTCGGGTATTTCTGGTGGAGATCCTATTAAGACAGGTGTACAATCGTCCAAACTAGCGATTGCCGCCTTTATAATACCTTATATGATTGTATTTTCTCCGACGTTGCTCATGATTGATACGACATTCGCGGAAATTATCTGGGTAACATTCACCGCTGTTACTGGAATGATTTCTATTGGAGCAGGTATGATTGGATATTGGTATCGCAAAGTAAATCCAATTGAAAGAGTGTTTGTCATTCTTGCAGGACTGTTGCTTATATACCCAGAAGGATATTCTGATATGGCTGGTTTAGCTCTATTCGTAATTCTTTTAGTAATTCAGCTTGTTACTCGTGAAAAGGATGATAAGAAGATAGTCACATTATAATGAAAAACCGTGGGTAAACATTGCCCATGGTTTTTTAGTATGCATATAGAAAAATATGAATATATTGGTATAATATAAAATACAGAATACATAGAATAGAGGATTTATTATGACGTTAAAATTCATTCAAGCTGGTAAGCATACAAATGATATGATTCATTTTCCTGAATTTGATTTGACCATACAACCGGGAGAGGTAACGGCAATCGTTTCTACAGTGAATGTTAAAGAACAGCTTTTAAATACATTATTAGGTAGAACAAGACTTTCCAATGGTAAAGTAGATTATCTCCCAAATAAAAAAATAGGTTTTTTCTTTCTACATGAAGGTTGTTATGAACGACTAACGGTAGTTGAAACTTTAAAATATTATAAACAACTATTTAATTCCTCCGAACATATAGAAGACGTGCTACAAGCAGTACAGCTTGATACTAAAAAAAATCATAAACTAAAGAATTTGACTTACTCTGAAAAAAAGCGAGCACAGCTTGCATGGTTACTTATCCAAAATCCTGACATATACATAATGGAAGAGCCGGATCAGAATTTGGATATTGAGTCCAAACGGATTCTGTTTTCACTATTAAGAGAGCTACGTTTATCTCACAAGATAATTTTAGTATTAACTGGTCAAGTAGAGAGTGGAGTTGCTTGTTCGGATAACGTATACCGATTAGATGAAAAAGGACTGCGCCCAGTTTTGACTCAGGAAGAAGATAATGATGAAGAAATAGATAAAATTGAGGAGCCTACTGAGAAAATTTCCAATGCCGATGAAGTAGTAGAAGAAAAAATAGTTCAGCCTATTCGCTTTGAAAAAATACCGACGAAAGTAAATGAAAAAATAGTATTATTTGATCCTCCCGAAATAGATTACATAGAAAGTACAGAAGGACAAACGTATTTACATATAAAAGGAGAAAGTTTTGCTTGTTCCTTTACGTTGAATGATTTAGAAGAAAGATTATTGGCTTTTGGTTTCTTCAGATGTCACCGCTCCTATATTGTAAACTTACAAAAAGTACGGGAAGTGATTACGTGGACACGAAACAGTTACAGCTTGGTACTCGATGACTCAGAAAAATCGTCCGTTCCACTCTCAAAGACCAAAATGGCGGATTTAAAGAGAATGTTGGGCCTCAAGTAAGCTCCATTCACCTAATATAACGATTCATTCACCCTAAATTTAACTCCTTTCACGGAAAATATGATGTCTTGTATTTTAATATCTCTTAATCTTAGGTTGTAGATACGAAATGCTAAACCAAAAAATTAGGAGGTTTTCAAATGGAAAATGTAATTGAAGTGAAAGGCCTTGCCAAATATTTTTCCAACTTTAAGGCAGTGGAGGATGTAAACTTTCAAGTAAAAAAAGGTGAAATTTTTGGATTTCTTGGACCAAGTGGATCGGGTAAAACAACTACTATTAAAATACTTACGGGTCAGTTGGATCCCACAGAAGGAGAAGCGTTCGTTTTTGGCGAAAGTGTATCTAACTTTAAAAAGGCTAGTGAACGAAAGCGATTCGGTGTTCTTACCGATAATAGCAGTCTCTATAGTAGATTAACCATTTTTGAAAATTTAAAGCTTTATTGTGAGCTATATGATTTGCCTATTTCGAAAGTAGATGAAGCTCTCGAATTCGTTAACTTAAATGAGGCACGTAAGAAAAAAGTAGCTGAATTATCTAAAGGAATGACACAACGTGTAGTACTAGCAAGAGCTATTCTTCATGAACCAGAGCTTTTGTTTTTAGATGAACCAACATCTGCGTTAGATCCTACAAACACGTTACATATTTATAATGGCTTACGTGCATTAAATGCAAAAGGAACCACAATCTTTTTAACAACACATGATATGCAGGAAGCCGAAACCCTTTGCGATCGAGTTGCATTTTTAAACAAAGGAAAAATTCAATTACTGGATAAACCTAGTGAACTAAAGAAACAATTTTCAGATGGAACAATGACTGTTGAGCTGACTAACAATGAAACAATCATAATTAAAAGAGATGAGGCTGGAGCAGATACGATGTTCCAATTAATGAAGGAAAATCGTATTTCCACTGTACATTCCAACGAACCTACATTAGGTGATATTTTTGTCAAAGTGACGGGAGGAGAATTAATATGACATTTTCTTGGAAACGTGTAAACGCAATTTTTCAAAAGGATTTTAAGGAATTTAGTAGAAACATGGCAGTATCAGTTGTTGTCTTTTTACCTATTTTAATGGCAGCTATTTTTAGCCGGATGGGTATGGATCCATTGGTGAATGGTAATTTAACGATAGGCTTTGCGTTAACAATGGTAGGCTCGTACGTTCAATGCTGCTTGATTGCAGAGGAAAAAGAAAGAAATACACTACGTGGATTAATGCTATCCCCTGCAAATACGTATGAAATTCTTGGTGGGAAAAGTGCATTATCATTCGTTTTAACAATGGTCGTAGCTATTGTTAGTGTAATGCTTGCTGAGTATACTCCAGCCAACGTACCTGTATTATTATTAGGATTGGCCTTATCTGCGATATTTTTTATAGGCTTAGGTACGTTACTAGGGTTAATAGCAAAATCAGTGATGGAGTCTTCTGTGATCGTGTTGCCAGTTATTTTATTGTTCTCTATGGGAACAGCAATCGAAAGTTTTGGTGATAAATATCCTATTTTGAGTGTGATTGAATATATACCAAACCTTCAGCTATTAGAATTAGCAACTAGGATAGATGCTGGAGCCGGGTTTGGAGAAGTTTGGAGCCATTTAGGTATAATCGTTCTATGGTCTGTAGTAATTTATATCATTACTGCTATTATCTATAGAAAACAAATGATCGATTAATAAAAGGAAATGTAAACAGACTAAATTAAAATGAATTTGATTAATAAAATGAATGCCGAATTTAGGAGAAGCTTTGTATCCCCCAGAGCTACTCCTTAAGGTATTTAGAAGAGAGGAGAAAAATAATGTATAGTCCAATTTGATTTAACTCCGTATTAAATGAACGAAATTAATATGGGGGATAATGATGAAACAAAATAAAAATTTTATAGTATTACTAGCTAGTCAATCGATTGCAAACCTTGGAGATGTTTTTTATCTAGTAGGTGTTATTAGTGTTTTATATAACTTAACGGGTTCAGCCGGCATTTCTTCTATAGTGCCGTTTACTATTACTACTGCAATGTTTATTTCTAGTTTAGTGACTCCTATATTTCTTGGGAAATATAGGCTGAAGTTCTTACTGATATGGTCACAGGCAGGAAAAACTTTACTGTTAGCATTGTTAGTAGTTTTTCTATTGTTTTTTATGCATTCAACTAATTATTGGTACACTTTCTTTATAATAGGTGGAATTGCTTTGTTAGATGGCTGTGCTAATCCCATAATGCGAGCTTTCCTACCTCATTATGTGGAAGATGCTCAGCTGATAAAGGCTAATAGTATCGTAGAAACTGTCACTCAGTTATTGCAAATTGGTGCTTGGTTGTTCGGCGGATTGTTACTTTTGTTGCTAAGCCCCAACTGGTTAATACTTATAGTATGCGGCTTCTTTTTAGTTTCTACTATACTTACGTTTCTTTTAGAAGATGTAAGTCATGAGGAAAAAGAAAAAGACACCCTCTGGAACCAGTTCTCCGAAGGCTGGATTAGTATAAAGAAAACACCAGTTCTTAAAAAAATTATGCTAATGGATATTCTAGAGACGATAGCTGGTGCTGTCTGGATAGCAGCCATTCTATATATTTATGTGGATCAGGCTCTCCATGAAGGAGAACAATGGTGGGGCTTTATCAACGGAGCATTCTTTATAGGACTTTTAATAGGTAGTATTATTTGTATGAAATATTCTAATTTGACAGATAGGTATAAGCAAAATTTTATTGGCTTTGGTGCATTTATAAGCGGTATTCTTACGATCCTATTCGGTTCGATAAGTTTTCCATTACTAGCGATTATATTATCTGTAGGTATTGGACTAACTAGCCAATTGAAAAATATACCGCAACAAACAATTATTCAGCGAAGCGTCCCGAAAGAAAAGTTATTAACCGTTTATACATCTTTAGGTACAGTAGGTACTGGGTTGTTTGGTATATCTTCCTTAGCCATAGGTATTGCAGTAGATTTAGTCGGCGTAAGAATAGTATTTATTCTTTCAGGTGTACTACTACTTTTGGTGAGCTTGGTAGTTTTGAAGAATAGAAGGTTATTTAATTAAAGTTGTCATGCAGGAGCTCAGTTATATTACTGAGCTTTCTGTATGTTGTTGGAACTGTATCAGTTATAATGAGTGTAAACAACGCGAGGTGATTTGCATGGATCGTGATTTCTTAATACATATTACTTCTGAAAGCCTCAAGCTAGTCAGAGTAGAGAACGATTATACACAAGATAAAATGGCGGAGCTACTAGGAATCTCCAAAAAAACATTAGTTCAAATAGAAAAGGGAAGGACACTAGCAAATTGGACGACCACTATCGCTATATGTGCCTTGTTCCGTGATAGCCCAACCTTGCAAAATCATATTGGTGGAGATCCCATGGAGGTAATCGAGCTCACTGCTCATGATGTGATTATACGTCCAAAGGATAAAACATTAGGTGGATACGTATGGTGGAAAAATGTTGAAGAGAAAAACGGCTTTCGATTACAGCAAAATTTGTTGAGCAAGCATTTTCGAATAGTAGATGAAGAAAATTATCGAATTCTTAGCACTTTTGATGAAGCGGTAGCAAGAGATAAGTGGAATGTTATTAGTCAGAAAATTTAATGTTGTATAAAACTCCCCTTTAGTGTAAGATTACACTAAAGGGGAGTTTTTATTATGAAGCAAATAAATAAGTTTTTGATTATGATTATAGTTATTTACATCATTGCATTATTAGTAAATTTCGTGCCTGCGATTAAATTTCCAGACCATCGGATAAGTATTTTCAACTTAGCTATCTCTGTACTGTTCTTAATAGGTATCCTATATTACTCGAGTGTAAAGAATGGCATTGTTTTATATGGAATTGGATTTGTAGCAACCTCAGTTATATTTGTTGTAAATCTTATAGAAAGTTATCTTTTCGATTATGTTGTCTTAGATGTATTAGCAAATATACAATATCCTTTATATGTTATTTTCGTCATTCCATTTTTTGGACTAAACAAATTATTGAATATGAGCTACGGAAATTTTTCTTTTATAGTTTCTCTTCTATACCTAATCATTTTAGCTGGCAGCCTTTTAAAATATAAGTGGAAGGTACGGAATACAGGTTTACTTATTTTGGTTCTTTTGTTTTATTGTTTGCCTTTTGGCTACTACGGCATGTATTTGGATTATACGAAAGGCTCATTTCTCGGATACCTATTAATGATCATCATTGGTTTAGCTCTAGCGTATATTTGCAGAGTATTTCTATTTATACCTGTTCTAGTTGTAGGGAATGTACTATCTGCTATTAGTTCTTTATATTTTATACACATAATGGATATAAAAGAGGATTGGGAATATTTTTTTAAACCATTTAGGCAAACCACTTTATTTTTTATTATCTTCCTTTTAAATTGTATTCCACAATGGCTTGTCATTAGATCAACCGGTGGGAGGGATAGGAAAAGATGAAAAAGTGGTTAGTTTTATTTTTAGTTATAAGTTTATGTGTAAATGTATTGTTGTTTGGCAATATTTTCTGGAAAGGGATGTATACACCTAACGAAAGAGATCAAGTTATTTTAGGAGAAATGGTACAATTAGTAATAAGTAGTCCGAAATTTAAATCGATAGATGATTCAGAGGGAGTCCTAGCAGTTAATCAAATGGTTGATAGAAACAAGGGAGGGGTATTTCCATATCACTATGACGTAATTGTATATACCAGTGAGCAGGCATATATCTTTGGTTGTAAAGATGATAAATGTGACGTAGTGGGATTAGAAGGGACTATGTATTCCAGATACAAAGATTCGGAGCTACTATTACCATTTAAATAAAAAAGTTTTTCTGAAGAATACATAGTAAAACTTGCATCTTATCTAAAAATGTAAAAATAGAAATGGGAACAACTACTCTAACGTAAGAAAGGTTGTTAGCTAATTGAAGAAAGTAATAACAGCCATCATTTTATTCGGATTAATTGTAATAGTTCAAAGCATTCAAGTTATTAATACGACTCACACATTTATTAGGGTTATGAATTTAATATCTACCATCTTCATTTCTGTTACAATCGGTGCCTTTATTAGAGAAATGTTTATTTTAAAGAAGGTAGATAAGTAGAAGGGTTAAAGCGTATAAATTCTTTCTTTGCTAGTTGTAGAATTTGAAGGCAAGATGCTTGCTCGCCCTCTAGCTGTTTGATCATCATTTCAAATGTACTAAAATTACTTATAATATAACCTGTTTTCTCATTGTTAAATTCATAGTTTCCAAGTCTTTTTATTTTTGATAGGTACCAAATTGTATATGTATCGGTAGAAGACCAGTACCAGGAAGCAAATGGAACTCTTTCATCTGTTAACGTAATTCCGACCTCCTCCAACACTTCCCGTTCTAAAGCAGCCCCCAAACTCTCATCATTTTCAACACGACCACCAATAGTGGTGATTTGCTGTTCTGTCTTATTCCTCGAAAGCATAATCATGCCTTGTTCGGTTATGGGGATACAATGAACTCCAGCGATTCTTCTGTCCTTTGGTAGTGTATCCATATAATTTAGCATCAAATTCCTCCTTCCAACTTAAACTATTTCGATATTAATTTATAAAAACCTTCTTTGAATAAAAAGATAAACGCGAAAAAATGTTTACTAAATTTACAAATTTTAGAGTATAATAGTATTAACAGATAATTGCAATAAATTCTTAGGTGGGGGGGTCACGGGGTGAAAAACTTATATATAATATTAGCTACTGTCCTAGTAGAAACAGCTATATTATGGGGAGTTTCTATTCTATTAGATTGGAAGCTCGTAGATGTCATATTTCTTGGTAGTTTAGCTTTATTTGGTCTTATTTGGTTTTTTCAACTTAATTCTAATAGAAATAGCAATGAAGAGAACGCTCATTTGAGAGGCTGGAATGGCCAGGATGGTGGCGGGATTACGCCTTTTCAATTTAAATTTAGAGGATCTCCTATTGTATTAGGTCTACTGCTATTCATTGTAGTTAGCTTTTGTATAACTGCATTTACTTATTATCCTTATTTTATTGATTAATGAGAGGTCTAGGTATGAAACGATTGATAACAGAACAAGAGAATTTATTAAGGTTGTTAGACAGTCTTTTAAGGGAACCAAAATTTTTTTGGGACGATTTTTATCGTGATCGGAAAAGAGAGGTTCCTTTTTTTACGAGAAAGCCTGATGAAAATTTAGTAGAATATGTAGAACGAAATATGTTTATACATGGAAATGTGTTAGAGCTAGGTTGTGGCCCGGGCAGAAATGCCATTTACTTAGCTAATAAAGGATTTGCAGTTGATGCGGTTGATATTTCAAAAGAAACAATACAGTGGGCAACTGAACGAGCTAAAAAAGAAAACATTGACGTTAACTTTATCTGTCAAAATATATTTGAGCTGGATATTCAGGACGGTAGCTATGACATTGTCTATGATTCAGGGTGTTTTCACCATATCGCTCCTCATCGTCGTATGAGTTATATCCAATTAGTAAAGAGAGCACTTAAATCTGGTGGATATTTTGTTATCACCTGTTTTTCTCCAAATGGCGAATATGGTGGAGCGACAATTTCGGACGAGGAGGTTTATCGTTTACTAAGCTTAAAAGGGGGACTCGGGTATGATGAAACTAAATTACGAGCTGTCTTTAAGAAGTTTAAAGAAGTTGAGATACGCCCAATGAAGGAAATTACAGCATCAGCCGAAACGCTAGGATTAGCTGGATTTATGACGGCAGTTTTTCAAATTAATTGATTGGTGGGAGGAGTTTTATGTCTAAATGGGTGCATCAAATAATAGAAACTTCTCGAGGTAATTTTGAGGTGTTTACAAAAGGAAAAGGAGAGCCAGTATGCGTTACACACCATTACTCTGAATTCAACGATACTGGTGATTATTTTGCTAATACTTATACAAGTACAAATAAAGTGCTTCTTGTAAACCTGAGAGATGCAGGTAACTCAGACAAGCCTAGTTCTCCACACGAATTAAGTATGATTGACGCAGTACTTGATTTAGAGTCTATACGGCAGGCTTGTGGTTACGAGAAGTGGACCTTTGCTGGACATTCAACAGGAGGAATGATTGGTTTACTTTATGGTATTCATTTTTCTGAATCTCTTAAATCTCTTATTATAGTTGGATCCTCGGCAAGAGAGTTTAGTTCTTCCTCAACTAAATGTATTTATAATGAAGAACACCCGAATTATGAAAGAATGCAAGAATTAATGCAACTTTTAAAAAATCCACTTCTTACAATAAAAGAACGCAATCAACTGTCAAAAGAAAGAACTCAACTTTCTCTACTTAGACCTGATAACTATGAATCATTTTTTTCGAGTAACATACATAAAAAAATATGTGCTAGCAGACTAAACTTTTTTGGGAGGGAGGCTCTGATTTACGATGTGACACGTCAACTTGATAAGGTCAAAACTTCCGTTCATATTTTGTGTGGGAGACATGACGTCCAGTGTCCAGTAGAGTTTTCGTTAGAAATGCATGAAATATTAGAAGATTCCACGCTCGATATATTCGAACAAAGTAATCACTATCCATTCCTAGAAGAAAAAGAGTTATTCACACAAGTTATAAATAGGTTTCTAGTAGAATGACTCCAGTAAACAGGTTACTTTTTCCAGAGAGGGGCGATAAAAACTTGATGCAAAAGTATGGAGATGAATTGTTTGCAGGAACAGCTTTGTTTTATTCCCGATACCGACCTCTTTACCCTGCTAGCCTTATTCGATTTTTAATCCAAAGGTTCGCTTTAGACGGAACGGGACAAATGCTAGATTTAGGGCGTGGTGATGGAAGACTTGCGTTAAGATTTGTCGATTGGTTTGAAAAAATAATGGGAATTGACCAAGAAGCAGAAATGATTCAGCAGGCTATCCATTTACAGCAGGAGACGAGATTTAGTAATACGAAGTGGTTTCTAGGTGATTTGGAAAATTATAATACTAATCATAAGGAAAAATTTAAGCTAGTAACAATTGCCAAAGCTTTTCATTGGATGGAACGTGAAAAAACACTTGAACTGTTGTTTAGTATGGTTTCACCAGGAGGCGGTATTGCGATTATTGACCCTGCTTCCACAAAAGTCACGCCTAGTTTGTGGGAACTCAAAGTGGATGAAGTGATGAAGCATTGGTATGGTGGCGAACGAAGAGCGGGCAATACGATTTATCGACCGCCGAGTGAGACTTATGAACAGCTTATTAATCGTTCCAACTTTGACTTGGAAACTATAGAGCTTCCACCATATCAACATAGCTGGAATATAGGTTCTATAATTGGCAATATATATTCATCCTCCTATGGTGCTAAACATTTTTTGGGTGACAATTCTCATTTGTTTGAAAGGCATTTAAGAGAGGAATTACTGAAAATTGAACCTACTGGAAGTTTCAAGGAAAACATCCAACTATCAGTCCAATTAGCACTTAAATAAGGAGTGTTATTAATTATGTATAAACAAATTAAGACCTACAAGGAAGCTATACATATCATAGAAGATATTGGGCTACTGCCTCTTGCGCCCCTTATTCCAGATTATCCATCATTAGGGAGCATAACTGCTAAAGAAGTCTGGCATTCAGATACAGAATTTGATCCTTGGATGTGGAGGACACAATTTTCGATGGATGGAACGGCTGGATACGGAAAATTTATTAAGAAAAAGTCGGTGCTCATTTCAAAGGGACTACTCCCATACTTCAAAAAGGTTTTAGGTGAAGAAGATTCTATCGAACAACGCTTTGTAGATGGCAAACTTTCGAGAGAGGCTTTAGTAGTTTTTCAATTAATTGAGGAAGAACAGGGAATAGATACTAGAGTTTTACGGAAAAAGTCGGGTCTGATACAAAAGGAGCAAAAGAAAGTTTTTGAAAATGCATTGTTAGAGCTTCAAGATTCTATGGATATCGTAATTGCCGGAATTCAAGAGAAAACAGATGATCATGGAGAGAAAAATGGCTGGAACTCAACTGCCTTTGAAACCTATGATGCATGGACTAAAAGAAATGGCATTCAGAAGATAGAACTTAATAGACAGGAAGCTAAAGACTATTTAATTGCTCATTTTGAAAACAAGTGCAATGAAAATGCGATGAAAAAAATAATTAAAATACTGCAGTAGAATGGGGGATCCAATGAAGTTTGTATATCATATGGTGCCTAAGAAAATGATTGGCGATGAACTATTACCACTAAATTATATAAAAGGTCTAGACAACGAGCTTTATAAGCAATATAGCGAGAAATATCGTAACAGTCCAGAGAGGGAAAGTCTTTTACAGAGGAAAATACCTAAACTAGATTGTTTATGGAATGATGTTATATTTTTATTGCCACTTCATCCAAACTACATTTTTAAATCATTGTCCGAGTTAGGGGTAAGAATAAAAAAAGACTTATTATTTTATGAAATCCCAATTGAAAGACTACATGATAACTTAAATGCGATCTATTATTATCGTAAAAGCAATTACAAGGGACCATCTTCAGATATACCCGAAGTTGAAGTGGAAATTATTCAAATAGACTCTCTTCACATGTTAAATGCAATTCCTGAAGATACATTAACCTACTTTACTGAAGAAAGTAAGAAAGGTACAAATTTCGGGATGTTTGCCTATATTCCTCATGTTTTAAGCCTTGGAAAAATTGATATTTCTGGTGTGAATTATGTCAACTGGAGTAAGGAGTCAATTGGAAAATAGGTATAAGCCTAGAAAAAGAACAGCGACTGCTGCTCTTTTTTTTGTACGGAAATTCTAAATAAGCGTATCTCGCATTTAAGAAGGGTATAATGAAAATATAAAAAAAGTAATTGATAGGAAAGGAAGATTCGATGTCAGAAACTCAAAACCAAGCTGGATGGAATTTAGACAATAGCTATACTAGTCTTCCGCCAATGTTTTTTACGATAATTGAACCTAATCCTGTTAGCTCCCCTAACCTTGTAATTTTAAATGAATCACTGGCATCTGAGCTAGGATTGAACAAAGATCTTCTTAGCAGTGACCAAGGTATACAAATACTTGCAGGAAATAGTGCCCCAACAGGAAGTAAGCCTCTTGCACAAACTTATGCGGGTCATCAATTTGGCCACTTTACTATGCTAGGAGATGGTCGGGCATTACTGTACGGAGAACAAATAACTCCTGATGGGAAGCGTTTTGATATACAACTAAAAGGCTCAGGTAAAACTCCTTATTCTCGCGGGGGTGATGGAAGAGCTGGTCTCGGGCCTATGCTTAGAGAATATATCATTAGCGAAGCGATGCATGGTTTAGGAATACCGACGACACGTAGTCTTTCAGTAGTAACTACTGGTGAATCAATTATCCGAGATACACTTCAACAAGGGGCTGTAATGACGAGAATCGCTAACAGTCATATTCGAGTTGGTACGTTCCAATTTGCTGCTAACTATGGCACATATGAGGACTTACAGGCATTAGCTGACTACACGATAAATAGACATTACCCTGCGTTGGAGGATAAGGAGAACAAATATTTACTTTTCCTCGAGGAGGTAACGAAGCGTCAGGCATCTCTTATTGCTAAGTGGCAACTAATTGGGTTCATTCATGGAGTGATGAATACAGATAACATGAGCATCAGTGGAGAAACGATAGACTATGGCCCATGTGCATTCATGGACACATATGATATGAATACTGTGTTCAGCTCAATCGATACACAAGGTCGTTATGCTTATGGCAATCAACCAGGTATTGGTGGCTGGAACCTGGCAAGACTTGCAGAAAGTTTATTGCTCCTTATCCACGAGGATCAAGAGGAAGCGATAAAGCTTGCACAGGAAGTGTTAACTGCCTATCCAGAGCATTTCCAAACAAATTACCTAAAAGGCATGAGAGCTAAACTTGGGTTATTCCAGGAAGAAAAAGGGAATCTTGCCCTCGTCCAAGAGCTTCTAGAACTAATGCAGAGGTATAAAGCAGACTATACAAACACCTTCCGAGCTCTAACTTTAGAAGAGCTAGATGAAAATGAACTTTTTAAATCTGTTGAATTTAAAGATTGGCACACAAAGTGGCTAGATACATTAGAAAACCAACAAGAAACAAAACAAGAAGCAATACAAATGATGAAGCAACATAACCCAACAGTTATTCCTAGAAATCACCGTGTGGAGGAGGCGCTAGAGGCAGCAGTTGATAGAGGAGACTATCAAGTGATGGAAAGCTTAGTGGCAGTGCTTCAAAACCCTTATGATTATTCAGCAGATAACCAAAAATACTCGAAGCTCCCTCCAGACTCAAGCTGTGGATATCAAACTTTCTGTGGTACGTGAAATATCTTTTATTTAATGAAATTAACTTTCTTAATCTATAAGTATCAACAAGAACCTTCCAATCAAAATGTTTGGAAGGTTTTTTGTTTTAAGTAAAGAGCATCTAAATCATTAGTCCTAATAGTTCAAGATAGGTATTATATATCAACTATAATTAAGATTCTTTTAAGACATATCTATAATTATAAAGTGATAATATACTGAAAATTGTAACTATACTGATAAAGGAGGTTTTTTGATGGGAAGAAAACAATTTTATCGAGCTATTTCTCTTTTTCTAAGCATCCTGTTAATCTTTGCTGTTTTACCTATGTCTAGTTTTGCTAATTCTGTAGAAGAAGATGTAATAGCAAAGCTTAAAGATAGGGGATTTAAGTCACCTATAAATCTTGGAATAGGTGCCTCAGAAGTTGTTCTTTTAAACGCTGCATTTGGAAAGGAAAATGGAAGAGACGTAGTTTATGCCACAGCAAATGGTGGTGTTTTTAATGTAGTAGATGTAAAAGATAATAAGCTAATATTTTCTCAGCAGTTAGCTAAGGTATCTCAAGTGTGGAGTCATTCTATTGCTTCTAATGGAACAGTGTATATTGCTGCACTTGGAGAAGGAAATGTAGGAGAGCTTTGGAGCTATTCTCCAACAACCAAGGTTGTCGAAAAGCTAGGAACACCTAACGCCGGACATCAAGCATGGAGTAGTACTACGGACGATAATGGAAACGCATACATTGGTACGTATGCGGAAGGCAATGGGCGTATTTATAAGTATGATATTGCCACTAAGTCTTTCGTTGACTTTGGAAAGATTGATGCGGACAATGCTAGTTATATTCGTTCTCTAGAATACTATGATGGATACTTATATGCTGGTTTAGGAGTGGAAGGCAAAGTGTACCGCATAAATGTAGACACAATGGAAAAGGAGGATATTACAAAAAATGTACCTGACATTTTAGGGAAGCCTGTCAGTCAAATTAAATTCGTTTATGATATGGCTGTAGTCGGTAACTATCTATTTGCTCGATTTGATGATGGAGGAGAATCGGCAATACTTTTTTACGATTTGATTAACCAAAAATGGGTGTCAGATAAAAAACTTGGAAAACTACATGATGGATCGGCAGATGATTTTGGAAGCTTTGGTTTTATCCAGCTACCTGTTAATGGAGATAAGACATATGTAATTCACAATCGTCACATTGTAGAAGTTAATATCAATACTTTAGAGACGCGTGAAACAGGGATTAGATATGGAGCAGGCTTAAGAGGAGGGGCATTTGTAGATTTAGGAAGAGAAGATCTTCCAGGTCTCTATCTAGTAACTATGAATAGGACAGGCCAAATATTTGCTGCAAATATAGAGACAAATAAAACGGTTACCCTGCCAACGGCTATGCAAGCACTTCCACTTAAACTTCATAACCTTGGGGAAGGTCCAGATGGAAATCTTTATATGACTACTTATCCTGGGGGACCAAAGGGTTCGAAATATAATATCCAATCAGGACAATTTGTAACGTATTCCCAAGGGCAAGCAGAGGGAATTGTAGCGGGAAATGGGACTGATTTATATTTTGGGATTTACGGTGGTGCTGCTATTCAAAGAATGAATACAGAAACAATGGCGATAGAAACACTTTTTGATCTTAAGCTGGAGCAGCAGGACCGGCCATACATTATGAAATTTGTAGAAAATAAATTATTAATCGGTACTATACCGGATTATCAAAAGCTAGGCGGGGCTCTCACGATTTATGATTCAATTAAGGGAGAAAGAAAAACTTATCGTAATGTGGTTCAGGATCAAAGTATTGTTGGATTAGCCTATAAGGACGGTTTAATTTACGGTTCCACTTCAGTAAGAGGGGGCCTTGATATTCCTCCAAGCACCTCAAAGGCAAAAATGTTTATATGGGATATGGAAAGCGAGCAAAAATTGAAGGAATTTGAATTAGATATTCCAGAACTAGATGCTCCTCCAATAATTAGCGGATTAACGTTTGATGATAACGGAACATTATGGGGTGCAGTAGATGGCATTATTTTTGCAATGGATCCCGCGACTCAAGAAGTGATAAAGTATAAAAATATATATCCTGAGATAAAAAATAGAGGGATGTGGAGACCGGTCCATATTGAGATGGGAAAAGATGGTCTGCTATACACAGATGTAGGTGGAAAGCTTACGGTAATAGACCCTTCCTCTGAAAATCTAGACCATGTTTCGTTGGTAAATTCAGGACCTGAAATTGACTTTATGGTTTTAGCGAATGACAAAGAAGGAAATGAAAATATCTATTATATAGACGGTGATGCAACTCATCTATTTATGATTCCTGTAGTTGATGGTGGAGAAGTTGTAAATCCTGAGGAACCGATTTATGAGACCGTCAATGTTCGGATTAAAAATGCAGGATTCGAAGACAAGGTCAAGAAAGGGAGCATCCCAGGCTGGTCATCCTTATTTGGAGCTTTTCCATCGAATGCATCCTTTGAAATAAGTGATTTACGTAAAAAATCTGGTAAGAACAGCTTAAAAATTAGCGATACCGATCAAAAGCAAACTGTTTTCGCACAAACCGATTTGATTTCTATTAAAGAAGGAAACGAGTATACAGCTTCTACTAATGTCTTTTTAGAAGACGGTAGCGTTAGCTTCTTTATTCGTTATTTTGACGAAAAGGGAAAGCAAGTGGGCGCTGATCGAGACGGTGAAAATATTATCCATATCCGTAACGGCCATAAGGAATGGCAAACGGTAAAAGCGACCGTCACACCTCCTGCGGGGGCAAAATATGCTCGTCTATTTGCTGGAACGTCCAATTACTTCACTACAACAGCTGCATACTTTGATGATTTTAAGCTGAGCTATGAAAAGGAAGTAAAGAAGCCAGGAAAGCCCGAGAAGCCTGGAAAGCCAGATAAACCTGGGAAGCCGGGAAAATAAAGTATTAGAAAAAGAGGAAAAAGTGAATCTACACTTTCTCCTCTTTTTTAATTTATCTCTTTTTCTTCTTACCTAGCTCTGCTGCAACTTTACTTTTTTCTACTATTTTCTCAAATTCTATTTGAACATGCACATGATTATTATCATTATAGGAGACGTCTAGAACCTTGCACTTGCGCCCTTTAATTCTCAACTCTTCTTCTACTGCAGGAATGTTTCGTAATGCTTGAGTTAATACAATTATATTATTTTCATAAAAATGTACTACGAACATGTGCTTTTCCCCTTTATCAAATAAATTAATTCTGAACTAGAATCTCTATATTTTATGAGATAGGGAGGAATATAGAACAAGAAAAATCAACAAGATATAGAATGGTATTGTAATTACGAAGCAGACCAACCGATTATACGGAAAAACCGACCGATTATTGAAGTTTACCGACCGATTATTAAGAGAAACCGACCGATTAATGGAACTAACCGACCGATTATGAGCTAAAACCGTCCGATTACTCTCTAAGCACACAAAAAAACGAAAAAGTTACACGGTGTGTTTTACTTTTCCGTGAAAGTTTATTATAAATCGGTATGATTACTTTCTAATTCATTGAGCTTTTCATAAATTCTTCTTTTCCTATAAAGCATGATGCCAGCCTCTGCGATATCTTGGATCATTCCTTTATTTGCAAATGCACCAAATATAATTCCGGCAATCGGCACCATTTGAAAGAGCTTCTTCCACCCAAACTGATCACGATAAGTGAAAAATACTTCCTGCCAGCCTTTTAACTGGGATAGCATATTCTCTGACGTCGTTTTATTTTCATGAAGAACCGATAATTCATTTAAAATAGATTCCTTTCCAACGATATCAGCAGACGCAAATTGAAGACATTTAATGATAAACACACGCTCCTGCTTGTCATTTGGATCATATCCATGGATAATCGCAATCTCCTGTAATGTTTTTAATGCAGTACCAAGTATCACGGGAATATCGATTGCTAGTGTAAATATACCACCAACCCCAGTTGTCGCCCCTTGAAGAGTAGCAAACTTCACCCGATCTTTTTGTAACCTGTCACTCAGCACAATCATATCTCTTAATGGAATGTTTCCAATATCCGCTATAGACTCTATAGGATCGTAAGGGGTAGATGACTTTATTTTTTTAATCATCGTTTGTTCATTGATCAAATATTTTCCACCAGTTTGAATATAGCTGCCTATTTCAGAGACAAGTAAGCCTATTTTTTCTTGTATAAAAGCAGGAGTTAACCTATCTAACACCTTAAAAGGAAGACGTCCTAGCTTCTCCCAAAACCATAAACCCTTCTGATCTTTCTCCCAGGCGTCGATTTCTTCTAGATGCATATGAAGATATTCTTTCGCTTCCATCTATCACTTCTCCTTAAAAAAATATGTTACCACTACTATAATCTAATTTACATCCACATACTGTTAAGACGTTCCTAAAACCCAAACAGTTTCTCACAGCTTACATGAATTGTTACAGGTGCCAGGCACCTGTAACAATTGGAAAATATTATTTTGGAATAATTGTTTACCAATTCATAATTTTCGTGTTAGACTAGCGTTTATATATAACTAATCTCAATTATTTAACAGAAATAGGAGCAGATTCAGTGTTGAATATGCTATTATGTTTAATATCGGAGGGAACAACATGAAAAAACTTATACATAAATGGAACCAAGTAAGTCTCGTTAAACAAATTTTACTAGGTATTCTTATAGGTGTTATTCTAGCTCTAACTATACCTGAAGCTGCAAGCTGGGTGACTATTTTTGGTGCTTTGTTTGTTGGTGCTTTGAAGGCTGTGGCACCAATACTTGTATTATTTCTAGTTATTCATGCCATTTCATCTCATAGAAGTGGTCAGCAAACGAACATGAAGTCAATTATTATTCTTTATGGAATTGGTACTTTTCTAGCTGCGCTAGTTGGTGTTGTTGCTAGCTTCTTGTTTCCGGTTACTCTAACACTTACGACTGGAGCAGAGGATGTAACACCACCGAGTCATATTGTGGCAGTGTTGAAAACCCTTTTGTTTAATGTTATAGATAATCCTATCAATGCTATTTTAAACGCAAACTATATCGGGATTCTAACATGGGCTATTCTTTTAGGACTTACTCTGAAGAATGCTGCAGAAACAACAAAGACTGCTATAGCCAATTTTTCAGATGCAATCTCACAACTAGTGAAATGGGTCATTAAACTAGCGCCAATTGGTATTTTAGGACTTGTATTCGAAGCAATCGCAACGAATGGTCTGTCTGCTTTAAAAGAATATGGTCAATTAATCATCATATTATTAGGCTGTATGCTATTTGTCGCTTTAGTTATTAATCCTTTAATTGTTTACTTATATGTACGTAAAAATCCATATCCGTTAGTATTCCGTACGTTAAGAGAAAGTGGAATCACTGCTTTCTTTACACGTAGCTCGGCTGCTAATATTCCAGTAAACATGGGTCTTTGTGAAAAGCTGAAATTAAATAAAGATACATACGCTGTTTCCATTCCTTTGGGTGCCACTATTAATATGGCCGGAGCAGCTGTGACGATTACCGTATTAACACTTGCTGCTGTCAACACATTAAATATAGAGGTAGATATAGCTACTGCATTGATTCTAAGTGTACTTGCTGCTGTTTCAGCTGCTGGAGCATCGGGAGTTGCCGGTGGATCACTTTTACTTATCCCATTAGCATGTAGCTTGTTTGGTATACCGAACGAAATTGCTATGCAGGTGGTTGGTGTAGGATTCATCATTGGAGTCATCCAAGATTCATGTGAAACTGCATTAAACTCATCCTCAGATGTCTTATTCACAGCTACTGCGGAATATGCAAAGGATCGTAAAGAAGGTAAAGAAGTAATTATTCACTCTTAATAAAATCAAGTGCCCCTCTATAATCCTTTATAGAGGGGCACTTTTTATACATATTTTGATTTAACGGAAGGATACTAAAGGCAAAAGGAGAATCTTTATGTCCGAGTGTCCGCTGTGCAATGCATTCAATGAGTTTGAAGAGAACTGTCCAAAGTGTACTAACCCTTTAGAGGACGCTGGCAAGGAAAGTGATTTTTTAGATCCCTATGCTCATTACAACGACCTAGACACCATTAAAAGGACAGATGGTTATTCACATACAAGCAAGGACGAGAATTGTCCGCATCTGATAACATGCAATAATTGCGGATACGATGAAGTGAAATTTGTACAAGGAATATGAAACAGCTGAATAATCAGCTGTTTTATTTTTGTTTGTTCAAGTAAAATAGATTTAATATTGAAAAAACACAGCTTAATAAAATCCTTAAAGAAATGACGAGAAAATAACCTATAGCCAGAAAAGAGGGATAAATATTAAAACAAAAATGCATTACCCATTTATCTATTTTTTCATCGATCCAAATGTGGTCATTGTATATAAAATAGAAGCTCCAAACTATATTACAGCAACTGAATTTAGAAATTATGACTGCAATGTGTACGAATTGAATACTCCAACTGAATTTGAAGAATTCTACCATGAAAATTATCGACCAATCAGTTCCTTTACCTACTTTATTAGGCAGGAAATAATAAGTGATATGGTGGAGAAAATAAACTCGTTCATACAAGAGTCTGTACGAGTATATCCAAAATCTCAATATCCTGTTCATATAGTCTCTTCTGAATCTGCTGCCGGTTCGCTGAAGGTAGGATTACTGAAACCAAATACAGTAATCGCTATTCCAGATAACTTAGCTATCGGCCCGTTAGGAAAATTAGATGAAAGAGCAGAGCAAAAAATACGAGAAGAATGGCTATTTGATCATATAAACGACGAGCAGGAAGAAGGAGATTATAATAGTAAATTCAGCAATATGTTACGTCAAATAGAGGATATTCCCGATTCAATCCCTATATATTTATGGTATGGAAATAATATAGCTGAACAAATAGGGATTCGGTTTATGGTTTATTTATTGAGAGAAAAGAAAAATGTTATTTATAGGATAACTGAGGATAATGCAACTATCTCTTATACTGGACATTTACATTCGGAGCAAATTAAAAAAATATTTGAACAAAACAAAAATGTTTTTCCACTTTCCTCAAATGATCGTTCAACCTATATCAAAGAATGGTTCAAGTTAGTTGATAGCAAGGAAGTCTTACGTATATGGAATGGCGAAGAGATAATAGGGGTTTCAGAAAGTTATTATGATTCACTCATTCAAGAAACTGTTGAAAGGCTACATGATAATCAAGCTGAAAAAGAATTCCTTCCAGTTGGAGAGGTCATAGCTGAAATACTTTATAAAGAAATAATAGATCCGTTCTTCTTAGAATATAGAATAAGACACTTAACTTACGATCGTACTTTTCAGATAAAAGGTATTCCTAAATCTATGCACAGCTATAAAATAAAGCTCCAATAGTGATGCATTCGGACGCTATACAATGTTAACAATCAAAATCTGCTAGTTATTAAAAGAGATAGAAGGAGAACAAATTATGAAGAAACTTTATATAAAGCAAAAGGTATTAAGCCTAAGTGGTAAGTTCACAGTAAAGGATCAGCAGGAGAACGATGTATATTATGTAGAGGGCAGCTTTATGAAAATCCCAAAAACGTTCTCCATTTTAAATACCTCCAGAAACGAAATAGCGCTCATTACGAAAAAAATGTTCAGTTTTTTACCGAAGTTTTTTGTGGAGGTAAACGGAAAAGAAGTGCTAACGATTAAGAAAGAGTTTTCTTTCTTGAAGGCACGTTATTCTATTGATGCTGCTGGTGTTGAGGTGCATGGTAACTGGTGGGATATGAATTTCCAGGTGTTACAGCACGGAGAGGTGGTAGGAAAAGTGAGTAAGGAATGGTTCACATGGGGAGATAGCTATCAGGTGGAAATCTGGAAAGAGGACATGGAAGCCGTCATCATTTCTCTAGTTATCGCGATTGACTGTGTAAAGGCTGACCAAGCAGCATCTTCGTCTGCTACTGCGTCGTTTTAAGCTTTAGATGGTCTACAAGCTTTTCAAAATATGATTCTTGAATACGAAAAACAAGAATCATATTTTTATGAAAATCCTTTAAAAACAGTGGTTTTTATAACAATGCTTCAATATCCTTTTCCATATCAATCGTATCTGTTGTGGGCTCAAAACGATGAAGAACATTCCCATTACGGTCTAATAAAAACTTAGTGAAATTCCATTTGATAGAGTTCCCATGCATAAAATGTGGTACCTTTTCATTAATAATCGAACTCAAAATTCGAGCTGAAGGGTGAAAGTGGTTGAATCCTTTAAAAGGCTTAACCGCCGTTAGGTAGTTGAAAAGAGGCTCTGCTTCACTATCTCTTACCTTTACTTTGGAGAACATCGGGAATTGTACTCCAAAATTTATCTTACAAAACTGATTAATGTCTGCGTTACTACCAGGCTCCTGGTCATCGAAGTGATTAGATGGGAATCCGAGGACAACAAACCCCTGATCCTTATATCTGTCATATAATTTTTGTAAATCTTCATACTGATATGTAAAACCACACTTGCTTGCAGTATTGACAATCAACACTACATTCCCCTTAAATTTTTCTAATGAAACCAAGTTACCAGTGATGTCCGGTAATTTAAAATCAAAATCATAAATACTCATCTTTTCTCCCCTATCTTCAAATAAAAACTTATAATAAGAGTCCTTAGACCTAATTCATAAGACTCATATAATTGATTGTATTATAGATCTTAAATAATTGCTAAATTATTGCTTGGTAGGTTTATAGAATGATTTAAATTTATTTATTTTAACTGCTAACTTACAAAAGGAGGAAGTGGAAGGAGGAAAGAAAAACTTTTTGTAGTATTTATATAATAAGAGAGTTTCTTGAGTCCCAATTTACTTAGGAAAAATCCATAAAAAAATACTAAAAAGAGATATCCTCTAGTATTTGAAAAAATTATAAATTTTCGTTTTGTTGTTTGATCTCGTCGCCAGTTAGAATGATATTGGCCTCTTCAAGTGCTTTATGTTTATCGACGGAGTCACCTGGAATATGCTTGCCGTTTGGATAGGTAGACCCGTTTTCAATCGTTAATTGTTGCTTTTTAGGGGCATTTGTAAGAAAATTTTTATTATTGTTCATTTATAATTTCTCCTTTTGAATTTTTACTTAGAAAGATACATAACTTGATTAGTTAGGGGAATTAACATGATAGATTTATTGGGAGTTGTTCTTTTGTGGGGAATTCCAGTTTTATTAGTATGGAGCATAATATTAAGCATCATACACCTGTTGAAATCTAAGAAACAGGAAAGGTTTATAGGTCGTATTTTAACCTTTATTAGTGCCATTTATACGTATTTTTTAGCATCGTTTGCAGCATGGTTTGGCTTGATTTGGATATTGATAGGCCTTTATGGTTTTACAGAAAAAGAATTTTTCTTGCCACTTCTAGTCCTGTCCTTTGGTGTATTTTTAGTAGTTTATTTTTTCCCTCGGTATAATATGCCGGAGTAAAATATAGGAGAAATTATTGTGGAGCGAATAGATTATTACTACGTTTAGAAGATATTATTCAAGTGTAACAAGTGGATTACAGGTTTCATGCTTGCTAAGCACGAAATCGAAAGAAGAAGTAGATGAATTAATGAAAATGTCCCATTTAGCAGGCGCAACTATCCAAGGAACAGCTAAAGTAACAGATTGGAAAGCTTATGGAGGCTATTTTGCCGACCATGATATTTGGGAATTTGATTATATAAGTCAATTATTGAAGGTTAGTATCGATAGGAGCGTAAAATGGATAAGTTTGTTTTTATATTTGGACCTCAAGCAGTTGGTAAGATGACGGTTGGACAGGAGCTTGCGAGGGAAACAGGTCTTAAGCTGTTTCACAACCATATGACAATAGATTTGCTAGAGCCACTTTTTGACTTCAGTGAGGAAATGTGGAGACTGACTCACCAGTTTCGAATGGAGATATTTCAATCATTTTTGAAAAGTAATCAGGATGGAATGATTTTCACGAAGGTATGGTATTTTGACAAACAAGAGGATTGGGATGATATAGAGAATATCTGTCAGATGATGTCCTCCAAAGGCGTTTCCATTTATTTTGTTGAATTAGAAGCCAATGTAGAAGAGAGACTAGAACGAAATAAGACACCACATCGCTTAAAACATAAACCAACGAAAAGAAACGTGGAACAATCTGAGCAACATTTACTAACAACATTGGAAAGCAACAGATTAAATTCACTCTCAGGAGAAATAGAGAGAGAAAATTATATAAGAATCTATAATACTTTTTTAAGTCCTTATGAAGTCGTTCAAATAATACGAGCGGAGTTTCAAATATAAGAAAATGAGGGAACATAATGTTAGGAACAGTAAAAGAGCTAAATACAAGAGATCAGTGGTCAGAAGCTTTTCCTTTAATGAATCAACTAAGAACGGATTTAACCCTAGAAACATACATAGATTTATTGCAAGAAATGCAAAAGGATGGGTACAAGCTGTGCGCCCTCTATATCCAGGAGAAGATGGTTTCTTTAATAGGATTTAGCTGGCGAACTAACTTTTACAATAAGCGCCATATATTTGTTTACGATTTAGTGACTGATATCTCACAGCGTTCAGGTGGCTATGGTGAAAAATTATTAAAATATATTCATAATTACGCTAAAGAAAATGGTGCTGAGTACATAGCTTTAGAGTCAGGCTTACAAAGAAAAGAAGCCCACCGTTTTTATGAAAATAAATTTGAATACGACAAATGGTGCTATTCCTTTAGAAAAATGTTAAAGTAACCCCTAAATTGCCCGCCGATATAGCTTGCAGGGCAATTTTTTTATGTGAGAAAAGTGAATGTAAATTATGACTGTTCAGCGAGATTTATACTACTTAGCTTTGGTTTTAAAGGTAAGAGAAGTAAATATATAAAATTAGCTTTAAATAGCAGAAAATTCTAAAATGTGTTAAATTCCATATATTGCTATGATATGATTTGATATATGGATAACTAGCAAATTATTTTTAAACACAAAGGGCAGGTATTCAATGGAACACATATTAGAAAAATTACAAGAAATAAAGCAAGGAGAGGTAGGCGCTATACTTTATTCTCCTTTACAAGATAAAAATATACTTTCTTTAAATACAGATTTAATGGTTCCTCTAGCTTCAGCTGCAAAAGTTGCCGTTGCTTTTTGTATTGTTAAATTGGTAGAAGAAAAGAAATTTAAATGGACAGATATGATTCAAAATATAAAGTTACATCCTAAGGAAGATAGCGATATCCTTTATCCCCACTACCAAAATAGACCTACACTGATGCTTCAAGAAGCAGTAGAAGTAATGATTGCATGTCATGATAGTTATGTAGCAAATTGCATTGTTGAATTTTGTGGTGGCTGGGATTATGTTAATAAAAAAATTCAAACCTATTTTAATGAAATTAATGTTAGTAAGAATCCAAAAGATTTGAGAAACGAGGGAAAGTTATCCCATATTTTAGAGTTGTTAAAATGTGTTATTAAAGGATACGAAACAGAGCCTGGATTATGGGCTCCCCTTGTGAATGGCCTAGTTAGGCAAAGAAGTGAAATAAAAAAGATCCCAAATCATTTAATAAATCATATGACAGGGGGATTAGAAAATGCAGTAATAGATATCGGGGTGATTGGAGAATTCTCTAAAGAGATGCTTATATATGTGTTAGGTGCCAAGGATTTACCAAAGAGAGATGAGGGTTCATGGACAGATAAGAAACTGGAAGAGGCGTTATATATAATATATGGAGAATATGTGAAAATAAAAAATTCTATGAATCTAGTTAGGTAGAGGAGATTACTTATGGGTGTGAGCGAATTGATATCGATTAATGGAAAAGAGCTATACATAGAAGTAAGTGAAAACACTAGTGACAAAGCAGTCTTATTTCTACATGGTGGACCTGGTGAGAGCTGTTTTGAATTTACTTATCATCAAGCAAACAGATTAGGTCATCAATTTAAGTTAATTGCATTGGACCAAAGGGGTGTTTGTAGATCGGAGGCTATTCATGATAGAGAGTCATTTAGTCTTAATGATTTAATAGATGATTGTGAGGAGCTTCGCAAACACTTAGGAATTCAAAGATGGTCTATTATAGGGCATTCCTTTGGAGGTTATCTAGCTACTCTATATGCTCATCGATACCCTAATTTTATTGAAAAAGTAATTTTTGAAGCTCCTACATTTGATTTTGGGCTCACTGGAAGGGCACTCCTCTTAAAGACGGCAGACTTATTTAAAAAATATCAACAATCTGACCTACAAGAAAAGTGCTTGAAGCTCGCTAATAGTTCCTCATCATCAAAAGAAATTGTTGAAGGGTTCACAGAACTAAGCGCCTTTTTAGAGGATAAAAGAATGCATATATATACTTATAATTTTAGTAATCCCACAGATACCACAGTTTATACAGAGGACCAATGGGAAAGTTTTTATGATAAATCAGAGATCCATTTTAATCGATTGAAAGAAGAAGGAGAAATTTTTACATCAGTTTTACACTTGCTAAAAGAAATAAAAATCCCAAGCTTACTCATATTAGGTGAGCACGATGTGGTTACTTGTCCTGTACAAGTAGAAGCCTTTAACAGAGATGTTTCCCAAGGGGAAGTAGTCTTGATAGAAAATTGTGGACATTCTCCACATTATGAAACGCCGGAGCAATACCATGAACTTGTAACACGTTTTTTGATGAAATAAACTTTATGGAAAGTGGTGAAAATTAATGTTTGATATAGACTGCGGGGAAATATTACTTAGAGAGTTCACAATTAATGATGTTGATGCTATTTATGAGCTGACATCACAACCAGAGGTTTACGAGTTTTTACCGGATTGGCGTTCGACAAGAGAACAACGAGCAAACTGGGTTCAAAACTATGAAATTCCATCAAATAAATCGTTTTTGTCAGCTGTTCCGAACATCGATGAACAAGATTATTTAAAGTTAGGAATTATTTTAAAGAAAACTGGCAAATTTATTGGTTTTTGTAATACAGGTTTGAAGGAGGGGCTACCCCATCCAAATCGTGAAATAGCTTATGCAATATCCAAGGATTATCAAAAAAGCGGTTATGCGACTCAGGCAGTAAAGGGATTAATTCATTACTTGTTTACAAAGACAAATGTTCAACAGCTAAATACGGTGGTTCTACCTTACAATTATGGATCAATCCGGGTCATTCAAAAATGTGGCTTTAGCTTGAAAGGTAACATCCAAATAGATGGTAAACAGCACGAACATTATGTACTTTCCCAGAGAGATTGGAAGCGTGGTCAATAGAAATGAATATTGTACCATCTATTAAACATTTAAAAAGTTGGATTAATCAATATGTACCGGAAAAAAATTTGTTCTTTATCAAAGAAGAGGACCTATTTGTTTTAGAGAAATATCTTCCTGAAGTACTAATCATACCGAAAAAAGAATTTTACGAGCATCCTTCCTATAATCATATTCAACTTGTGAATAGCTATGAATACTGGAATATAGATGATGATATTCAATTTGTTATCGTAGCGCAGCATGGTTGGTTTAATCAATTACCGAATGAAATGAAAAAAATATTGAATGCTAGACAGGTGGAAATAAATAGAGGATTAGTCTTACCTTTGCCTTCTCTAAATGAGAGAAATTCGTTAATAGAGAATCATGTAGTAATTAAAAATGATCAAGTATATATAGTATTACAAAGCCAAATGTGGAACTCATTATCTGATCAGCTGAAAGCAGACTTGCTATTGGAATATGCACAAGAATGGGATAGTTGGGATGGTTATGATGTTCCCCACAATGCTCCAATACACATAAGAAAGTTTGCAAATACTTTTCCTCATAATGCAGGCAGCAATTGCTTATCTGCTACGTTATTTGCTGTCACTCAACAGGAGTGGATGATACACGAATGGGTCCACCCAAAGACATTTGAAGAAAGTATTAAAAGAGCAGGTTACTTCATCCACGATGGTGACTTCCGGGAAAACGATATAGTCGCTTGGGTTAATGCGGAAGGAGTCATTCAACACGCTTCTTACTGTATAGGTGATTATCTTTTTTTTAATAAAAATGGCCAAACTTTCTTTAATCCTTGGAAAATCGTTGAATGGTCCAAACTAAATGAGAAATGGCAAAGGTTTACTACAAGGATATATAGAAGAAATAAACAATTATAAAATAAGAAGGAGCATTTAAATGAAAGTACTTATTCTAGGAGCCACTGGCTTTTTAGGGTCTATCTTATATCAAAAGGCTCTTGAGGACGAATCGCTAACCGTGGTTGGAACATCTAGGTTGTCAAACGTTGCAAAAAATGTCATTCCTTTAGATGTAATGGACAAGCATTTAGTTGCACAGACAATAGCTAGTATAAAACCGGATGTCGTCATTTGGTGTCTTATGAGCATGGAGAATGAGGACCAGCTTATTGAAATTGGACTGAAAAATGTCGTGACACATTTGAGTGAAGACACCAAATTCATATTCTTATCTACTGATGCAGTGTTCGTGGATGGTAGGGGTGATTACGATGAGCTCGATTCAACAGGTTTGCTACCTTCCGAAGCCCGTCTAGCTATTTACGTAAATGCAAAATATGCTGGAGAACAATATTTGACGGAGAACTATCCAAACCATGTGATTGTACGGACAGGACCTTTATATGGGGACAATCATTATATAGAAAAGCGTACCCTCCAAATAATTGAAAATATGAAAGAAAGTAAATCATATAACGCTTGGGAAAATGTATTTAGATCGTTTGTGAATGTCCAAGATCTATCAGATGCATTGTTAGAGCTAACTAAAAACAACGTGATAGGCACTCTTCATGCAGGTCCACCACAAAAAGAAAGCTATTATACTTTTAATAAAAAGAGAGTGGAGCAGCTTGGATTCGACAGTTCCTATATTTGCTCAGTGATTGTTACAAAAGATGAGAATCCCTACATATCTCTTGATACATCCTTAAGGACAGATAAAATTTCTGAATTGCTTCCAACTGTATTTAGGAATATATAAATTTTGGGAAATTGATAGATGCATAGAAAATGAAATTCGACTAAAACAATAAACACTCTCTAATCCTAATTCAATAGACATAATTACCATAGGAATATTGATAGATACTTCCCTTAACATACCACTCCGAAAATCCTCTTTTTTACTTATTGGAAGGAAATTTATTCTTTAAGTGGAATAAGTCCCTAATCTATTTTTACAAATTAGAATGGGGGAAGATTATGAGGAAAAGGTGGGCAAGCCTTTTGATGGCTTGGGTCTTATTGGTGAGCATGTTTGGAATGGGACAATTAGCTCAAGCAGAGGTATCAACAGAGGATGCTTTAAGTGAATCCATTTCGACAATCGTTCAAGAAAAACTGTCTGGGGCAAAAGTAAGTATTGCGATTATGGACCGGATGACTGGTGAAGTGGTGTATGACTATAATGGTGATACACCGATTAAACCTGCTTCCAATATGAAGCTGATCACTACTGCCGCAGCGCTAGATGTTCTAGGCGAAGATTATCGTTTTAAAACAAGTCTGTATACGAGTGGTAAGCTATCTAATGGAGTATTAAAAGGAGATGTCTATCTACAGGGACAAGGCGATCCAACCTTAATGGAGGAAGACTTACGACAATTTGCTCAAGCATTGAAGGCTAAAGGAATTCAAACGATTGATGGAAGAATTGTCGGAGATGACAAGTGGTTTGATGATGAGTTGTTAACACCAGGCATATGGGCAAACGATGAATCATATTACTATGCTGCTCCTATTTCGGCATTGACTACATCACCAAATGCTGACTATGATTCTGGAACCATTATCATCGATGTAAATGGTTCTGCGATCGGAAATGCACCTACCGTAAAAGCAACTCCTCATCTAGGAGATCTAGAAATTGTCAATCAAGCACAAACCGTAGCGGCTGGTCAAAGTAATACTATTACGATAGAGAGATCATATCGAACCAATGAAATCGTTATAAGTGGCAATCTACCTATTGATAGGACTAAAAGAGAGTGGGTAACGATGCAGCATCCGACTACTCATACACTGACGATGTTCCAAGCCATATTAGAACAAGAAGGGATAGAGTATAAGAAACATAAATTCTTTAGAGCAGCTACTCCTAAAAGTGCTGAACTAATATCAGTAAAAGAATCTATGCCACTAAGAGAACTACTCATTCCTTATATGAAGCTAAGTAATAATGGGATTGCGGACATATTGGTTAAAACAATGGGCAAGGTCAAGGGCAATCATGGAAGCACGAAGGCCGGCTTAAAGGTGATGGAGCAGTACGGTAAATCCATTAACCTAGATATGTCTTATTGGAAATTCGAGGATGGCTCTGGAATGTCACATGCAAACTCAGTATCTGGCTTGGCTATTAATGATTTACTTCTTAAGGTACAACAGGAAGATTGGTTTGACACTTATTTTAAGAGTTTACCAGTAGCCGCTCATTCTGACAGAATGGTAGGTGGCACACTAAGAAACCGTCTAAAAGATCCACTTACTGCAGGTAAGGTTTTTGCCAAAACTGGTTCATTAACTGGCGTTAGTACGCTAAGTGGCTATATAGAAGGAAGTACTGGGGAACAATATATTTTTAGTGTATTGGTACAAGATAAGTCAGGTACAGCTTCAGTAATTGATGAAATTGTAACGGTAATGGCTAGAAATCTATAAAATTTTAAAAAACTAATAGAAAGGCCGGTAAAAGAAAGTTTACCGGCTATTTCTATTGTCAAAATGAAAGTATGCTAACATACATATTTATGATGAATAGAAATACTATTCTAAAAAATCTAATTATTATTTGATTTATTGCGATTAGTGAAATATATTAATAGAGTACTTAATGTGTTAAAAAAAGGGGATGGATGAAGTGAAAAAGAAATTTTTATGGGTGTTTCTACTTATCTTAAGTATTTTTCTAGTTGCTTGCAATGAGGATAAAAATACTAAAGAGAGTTCAACGAAAGAGCCAGAAACTACTGAGGGGAAGGATTCTGCTGAACTTGATGAAGTACAAGAATTAAATCTTGTTGCAGGTGCAGAGATTCCATCAATGGACTCCGTTTTGGCCGACGATGCTGTGTCTTTTAACTACCTTAATAACGTAATGGAAGGGCTCTATCGATTAAATCAAGAAAATATTCCTGTGCCTGCAATGGCAGAAGGTGAACCAGAAGTTTCAGAAGATGGATTAACCTATACATTCAAATTGCGAGATGCAAACTGGTCCAACGGTACCCCAGTAACAGCAAAAGATTTTGTGTTTTCTTGGAGAAGAGCAATTGACCCTGAGACAGGTAGCTCCTATGGTCCTTATATGATGCAAGGGTTAATAAAAAATGCAACTCAAATATCAATGGGAGAAATGGCAAAAGAAGAATTGGGCGTTGAAGCCGTGGATGATAAAACATTAAAGGTGACGCTTGAAAGACCAGTTCCTTATTTTATGTCCCTCATGTCATTTGGTACTTTCTATCCTCAAAATGAGGAATATGTAACTGAAAAAAGTAATTCATATGCATCTAACTCAGATAACCTTATTTACAATGGACCATTTGTTCTTACTGAATGGGACGGGACAGGCTTATCCTGGTCATTAGAAAAAAATGCAACCTATTGGGATGCTGAAGTTGTCCAGTTGGATAAAGTTAATGTGGACGTAGTCAAGGAAACATCTACATCAGTTAACCTCTATGAGAATGGAGAAAAAGATCGTGTAGGATTATCAGGAGAATTTGCACTTCAATATGCAAATCATGAAGAGGTAATAAAAGAATTGAAACCTACTATCTACTATTTAAAGCTGAACCAAGAACGTGATGGTCAAAAAACAGCCCTTTCAAATGTGAAAATTCGTAAAGCAATTGCTATGTCTTTCAACAAAGAGGATTTGGCATCAGCTATACTGGCAAACGGTTCAATACCAGGTGATTTCCTAGTGCCTAAAGGACTGACATTCGATGAAAATAAAAAAGATTTTCGTGATATAAATGGAGATATGACAAAGTATAACGCTGAAGAAGCAGCAAAACTATTTCAAGAAGGAATGGAAGAAGAAGGACTGACTGAATTAGAGCTAGAATTAGTTGGTAATGACAGTGAGCTTGCTAAAAATATGGATGAATATTTAAAAGCTCAGATGGAAGGAAATCTTAAAGGGCTTACTATTAAGCTGATACCAGTTACATTCAATGTGAAATTGGACAAGGATGCAGCGCAGGATTACGATATTCAAAGCACTGGCTGGGCACCTGACTTCCAAGATCCAATTACCTTCCTAGAATTATTTGTTACAGGTTCTCCACAAAATAATATGTCTTATTCAAACCCGGAGTTGGATAAACTGATTGACCAAGCAAAAAATGAACTTGCATTGGAGCCTGAGGCACGCTGGGAAGCTCTAGCAAAAGCTGAACAAATCATTATGGAGGAAGATGCTTCCGTCGCATCGATGTATCAGTCAGGACTCATGTCACTACAAAAACCATACGTTCACGGAATTATATCTCATCCGTTTACAGGTGATTACAGCTACAAATGGGCTTATATTTCAGGAAAAGAATAATCCGTAAATGATGAGTGTATATCCATTAATGGGTATACACTTTTTTTCACCTCTTCTAGACTGCATATTTATTACAAGGGTGGAAAGGATAATAGTATTCGATTAAAGGAGGCCATACATACTTTGAAGCAAGAAAATAATGAAAGTGCTAAATTAGGAAAAAAAGATTTTGCCACGAATACAGCTTATGGAGATCCCATTAAATCTACCAAACCCTCAATAAATCAAGAATTTAAGCAAGCATCCTCTCATATAGCAGATAGTACACAAAAGCCAATGATGAATGACTATGGAAAACAGAATACTTCCAAGGAATATACAACGGATCGGTCATACGGAGACCCTTTAAGATCAGATGCACCACCTATGGATTATGCAAACAAAGCAGCAAACTCTAATATTGCAGAGAGTACGGAGAGGACTAGTACAAAAAAAGCGAAAGAGAAGGAAGACCCCACTAGTTTCACTGCATACGGAAACCCAGTGGATTCTTCTAGCGAATCTATAAATGAAAACTATAAAAATGCTTCTGCAATAATTGCAAAAAGTACAGAGGATACTGGGCATGATGGGGCTAGAATCAAATAGTATAAATATATAACAGCATTTAAATTGAGATATAAAGGATTAAGGGGTAGGATGATATAGAAAAGAGTTAAGGAGGTAATATTATGGACAGGCTTAAGGATAAGGTTGTTATTGTTACAGGAGGAGCAGGAGGCATTGGGCTAGGTATGTCCAAGGCGATGGCTAAAGAAGGAGCAATAATAGCGATTGTTGATGTGAACGAAGAAGCTGGTCAAGCAAGTCTAAAAGTACTTCAGGAAATATCACCTAAATCAATGTTTTTAAAGGCTGACTTAATGGATAAAGACAAGCTTCCTACAATTATCACTACAGTAGCAGAAGCGTATGGAAAAATTGATGTTTTAGTCAATAATGCACATGCATCTAAACAGGTGACGATTGAAGAAACAACACAAGCAGATTTAGATTTGTCATTCGGCACAGGATTTTACCCAACCTTCTATTTGATGCAGGCAGCACTTCCATATTTAAAAGAAACAAAAGGGAATGTGATTAACTTTGCATCAGGCGCTGGATTAGCTGGACACGAAACACAAGGGGCGTACGCTGCAGCAAAAGAAGCAATTCGAGGAATTTCCCGAGTGGCAGCCAATGAATGGGGTCGCTTCGGTATTAACGTAAACATTATTTCTCCTATTGCTAACTCAGAAGGTGTACAAGCATGGGCAAAAGCCCAGCCTGAATATTACGAAAATGTTCGCAGCAAAATCCCACTGGGACGCTTCGGTGATGTGGAGGAAGATATCGGTCGTGTAGCAGTTTTCTTAGCAAGCGAGGATTCTAAGTATATAACTGGTCAAACAATCATGGCAGACGGCGGATCAATAATGCTTCGCTAAATATATGAAAAAGTCAGGGTGAGTTATTTCTCATTCTGACTTTTTAATTGCTTATTTTTAGGCTATGTTAAAGGCTAGGGTTGGTTTTTCGTGATGTTGGTTCTGTATTTGAAATGTTACACTTAAACTAACAATACAGTTTGGTTTAACAAGGGAAAACTTAAACGCTTGGAATTAGAGAGAGGGGGGCGAAAGAATGAAGAGGACAGTTATTGGTGGTTTTATCATGATGGGGGGATTATTTACCACACTGACTATAATTTTGGTGGCAATGATGCATTTCCCCAGCATTAATAGTTGGACTGGTTCAAAGTTGTGGTTTGTGATTTTTGGGAATGATGCTGGTTTATCCCTAGGTTTCCCATTTCTTGTAGGATTGTTGTTTACAATTTTGGGGCTAGCAATACTAGTTATGGAGTATTTTGACAAGTCCTTTTTATAGTGATCATTTTACTAACGGGTAGCTTTACTTCAATTAGGAGTAGCGCCTTTTTACTAACGGGCAGGTCGGGTGAATAAGATAAGGGATAAGGGTCAAATTTAAACAGTGTAAAGAGGGTGAAAAATGAAAAGACCTTTAGGAGTATCTTTTATTAGTTATTTTTACATTTTCGGTGCAGTTGTATTAATTTTCACAGCCGTATTTATTAATCCAGATGCAGAGGAATTTGGCATAGCAGATAGGTTTGGTTTACCAAACTTTCCAGAACAGCCATTTAGGATTATATTGGCAGTTGTTTCCCTTATCATGATAAATGGTTTTATGCGTTTAAAAAGATGGGGATTTTGGTTAATGATTTTACATTCATTTGGATTTGGTCTAATAAGCTATATTCTATTATTCTCAAATAATCAACAACCGTTTACCGGGAATTTTATTTGGTCAGTAATCGTCTTAATTTATACACTTTATGTTAGAAAGTCCTTTTTTCATGTAGAAAAGAGGCTTTAAGTCACTGAATATGCTTAACTGGTGAAAGTCCATACCAATAATTCAGTACTTTGTGAAGCATTGTACTTAAACTAAGAAACAGGTTGGTTGAAGAGTGTTGTACAAAAAACTCCATTGAATCATGGTTTTATAGTTTTGCCACTCAGGGGGAAAAGTTATGAAGAAAAGAATTATATGGTTTGCTATGGGTTTAATCACACTCATTATCGTGGCGATTCCTTTTGTTTTCTTTTATGTGCTAAACAACGGAAACCCCTATACAAAATATATAGTGGATAAAAATGTTCCAGTGTATTTATAGGAAAAGGGATACACGGAAAACGATATAGAAGAATCGCATTATGTAGAACCGAAACACATCATAAACAATGATTTTTATCATGGTCATTATATGGTTATCTTTCAAGACGAACCAGATGTGACGTATTATTATGGTATAACCAAAAAGGGGAAATTGGTTAAGCAATTTTGTGGAAAAGACAAATTATCATCTGATGGTGTTACAGACATAGTTGAAACTGAAACAAAATATAGTGAGAAAAAATGTGTTAATTCTCTCGATAATAGAAATTAGGCTTAAAGCGAATTTGTTAGATACTTCGTGGTTCCTTATTTAAGAATGACCTTCCGCTTAGCTAAGTATAAATCTTGGTGGTCTCACTCTTCTCATACCCCATAAGACTTTGTATGACTTCATATAGAAGCTCCATTAATCATCGAATGAGTTGCGTAGCTGTGCCTAAGTTGGTGTGGATGAATTTCTTTATTAATTTCCGCAAGATTGAAGATCCGCTTGATGATGTATCGAGTTTGGGCGAGGGGCTCTTTAATTTTGGAAGTTGGATTCTTACTAAGGTATCCCTCTTCATGAGACCAACGAAACAAGGATTTCATAAAGCGAATATGATGTGCAAGACTAGCTGGTTTTAAATGCTTACCGGATACAGCCAGATATTCCTTTAGTTTATTTGTATCCAATAATGCCATCTCTACATCTTTAAAATAACCAATTAGTAGCAAAGACTGTAACTGGTAGGCCTTTAATGTGTGTGGCGAAAATTCCTCTAGTAACAATTTTATTCCCCCTAAAGTTAGTAATATTAAAAGGATTATTGCCAACTTAATAGAATTATAGACATATGGCGTATTATGACTAACGCGACAGTTTAGAACGAGAAGGGGTTATAACCTTCCCTCTTGGAATAAAGAAGAGGATTACTATGGATAGGGGGTGTTCATTTTATGAAATCGAGAAAAACGATATTATCTTCTATAATTGCACTTGCAATGGCATTAGTAATAATTTCTTGTAGTTTAGTTGTTGAAAATGTAGGTTCTGTAAATCAGTTATTTTTTCCAATGCTTACAGCAATTGTAGATTCACCAGATAGTCTGAAAGAGTGGAAAACAATAAGTTTTAACGATGAAAATGACCTGACATTCGACAGCGTTTTCTGGAATAAGGAAATAATTAATGACGCAAACAGTGCAGGCAATGTACTACTAAGGGTAAAAGATATAA
Organism: Psychrobacillus sp.; assembly: GCA_040274765.1. Lineage (GTDB taxonomy): Bacteria > Bacillota > Bacilli > Bacillales_A > Planococcaceae > Psychrobacillus. The sequence continues at coordinate 11,512 of JBEMAY010000014.1, read as the reverse complement.
ATGGGGTTATAGTAGTAGATGAGTTTCAAATATCACCTGGAACAAGTACGAAATTGGATGGGCTAAAGAATGGTGAAAAATATTTCTTTGAAATTAAAGCTGCACAGGGAAGGTTTTTTATTAATGCGACATGAGAAATGATATTAAGCTAACGGGCAGCTTTAGCAAAATATGGCCATCATTGTGATGGTCTTTTTTTATGTCCATTACATTAAGTTGATCTCCGATATACAGGGTAAAATGTACCCTTAAACTAAGGGAGCAGGTTTAGTTTAAGAAGTAGGAAAACAATGGGGTTTTTAATACTTAAACTAATATATTTGATAAGTAAAAAAGGGGATAGTATTTTGGGTTCAAGAATAATGCACTCGATTATTGGTGAAAAAATTGCAGAAGCTTTTTCAATCGAAGACAAAACATCATTTTTGCTTGGAAGTGTTGCTCCAGACGCTGTTTTTTCACACGAAGAAAAAAACTTATCACATTTCTTTATAGGTGAAGTACAAGATTATTCAAGAAGTATTGATTATAAAGGATTTATAGATAAATATGGTTCGCAAGTAGAAAATCCTTATATATTGGGGTATTATGCACATTTAATTGCTGATGAGATATGGTTAAGAGGTTTTAATCTTTCTTGGTTAAGGAACAGAATGGATGCTGATGAAGGATTACATAAGCTATACCATAATGATTTCCGAATACTAAATGGAAAGTTGTTAGAACACTATGGTTTTACAGATGAATTGAGAAAAACGTTTAGTTATTTTCCTACTATTTTAGATTTGGAAGAGGTTAAGTCCAAGGATGTTGAAAAATTTGTTCCTTATGTATTAGGCGATATGGAGTACGATAAGGAAGTTTTAAATGAACAACTTAATGTATTTACGTTTAATCAGATAGTTGGTTATATAGAGACATCAGTTGATATGAGTTTATTAAATATAAAATCACTACTTACTTAATATCTTTTTAAATATAATTTACAACGAATAAGTTGTTGTAATAACGGATCTTTTGTTCATAAAGGCCATCATTGGGTGGTCTTTATAGCCTTAAACATAATTCCCTAGAAGAACTAAGATAACCCCAGATGAATTAAAATCTATAGGTTATCTGATGTTTTTTGAAGAATTAAATAAATAGGGAAGTACCCATTATTTAGGGGACCTCCATAATTTTATAGACTTTTCTTTATCAGGGGTTAATTTCTTAAATCTAATTTGAAATTTGTTCTATCTTCGGAAAATCTGGATTTTCCAAGAGGCCCTTGCCACCATCCATTAGATATAAGTAAAGATTTCCATCAGGAACGATCGTTGCTTTTAAAAGCTGACCAGTCTCCTTCGAGTAGAAATAACGGTCATTATCAGTCGTCGAAGTAAGAAATTTAAAACCATCGTAATCATTAAATAATTTGTCAAAGTAAATCTTATCTACTTTCATGAATATTATGGAATCTAATTTGTCTTGATAAAAATAGAATCTAGCGATACCATCATAATCCATTATGAAGTCTGCCCCACTGCCATCCTCGTAATCATCTATTGTATAATTTTCACCTAAGCTTTCTATTACTTTTGACTCTGAGTCACCTAATGTCACACCATAAAGATGTAATAAACCTTGATCTTCGGAGAATGTAGGTTTGGTAAAATCCAGTTGTGTTTCAGTCGCAGACTGTTGTTCGTTTTCCATTATTAGTTGGTTAAACACAAAGAGTATTGCACTCATTGTTAAAACAGCAGTGATTACTACAAATCGCCACTTATATTTGGGTCTTCTAGAAGTATTTTCTATTTCATTGATTACGTTTCGCATTACACGCTGTTTATTTGCAGTTAAATCTTTGACTTCATTAGGAATATAGTTATTCATTTAAAAGTACCTCCCATTCTATTCCTTTCAGATGACTTCTTAATAGTTCTTTTCCTCGCCTTAATCGAGTTTTTACTGTACCTTCTGGAATAGATAAAATATGTGCAACTTCCGTAATAGTCATTTCATTAAAATAAAAATAAATGAGAACTTCTCGCTGTTTTATGGGCAATGAAAGGATCGCGTCTCCAATTATTTCTTGCTCGTCTTTTCTAACTAATTCATCTGAATTACTTTTAACAGCTCGCGAAAATAATTTGTTTTGTAATTGGACCTTTCTATAGGCCCAGCTCTTTAAATAATCTTTGCTTTTATTAATAGTCATTTTTGTTAAAAACACCTTTAACTCACCACGCTCTTCATAATGATTCCGATTATGATAAAAATTGATGAATACCTCTTGTACAATGTCCTCAGCCACTTGAAGGTCCTTCACGTAGTAATAAGCCAAACGTATTAAAGGCTCTGTATAATGAAACATTAGTTCTTTTAGTAAGTTAATATTTAACAAAACCACAACTCCTTTCGTTATATATTAAACGATTCCCAAGTCACTAAAGTTTGGATTTTTCTAAAAATATTTGATAAGGAAATTTTAAAAGAATTTACCCAGAAACATAGAATAAATAATAATGAAGAGCGGTATAACGTAGTTAGGTGCACTAGACTATGGCAAATCTCCTTCTGAACTAACATTTCCATTTGAATTGTAGTAACTTATCGGGTGATTATCGTAAATGAGCGCTATACCCAATAGAACCATAAAAAAAGAAGACTAATAAATAGCCTTCTTCAAAAAATTATTTTAAGAATTTTGGATCCTCGTATTTTGGATTTGGATAATCATAAAATCCTTTTCCATTTTGAATTCCCAATCGTCCTTTATCGATTAGCTCTGTTTTAAAGTATTCTGCTATTTTCGCTTTTTGTTCATTCCCTGATTTTGCTTTCTCAAGGGCAATGTTATAAGGGGTGTTTAATCCTATAATGTCTAGCACTCCGAAGGGACCTCTGTTCACGCCCATACCAGCCATCCATGTTTTATCTACTGTCTCAGGATCAGCTATTCCATTTGCGACTAAATTTTGAGCGGCATCTAAAAATGGTACTAATAAGGAATTTAAAATGTAGCCAGGCTGCTCCTTATGGATAGGCAAAGCAATCATATTAATTGCTTTAGCAAATTCAATCACATCTTCGAATACCTCGGGATCTGTTCCTTCATGTTTCATAATTTCCGCCGTATTGTTTACCCAAATTCTATTTGCAAAGTGCAAATGTAAGAATTTCTCAGGACGACCCGTAAACTGAACGAGCTGACTAGGAATCATAGTGGAGGAGTTAGAGGCAAAAATCGTGTTCTGTGGAGCAACCTTCGATAAATTTTCATAAAATACTTTCTTGATATCCAGCACTTCTGGTACTGCTTCAATTACCAAATCCACATTCTTAACAGCCTCAGCTAAGTCGGTATATAAGGATAAACGATCATAAGCGGTATCTACTGCTTCTTGAGTTGCTCCTAAGTCTTCTTGATAATTCGCTTTCAATCCAGTAAGTCTTTCCTTAGCTTTCTCTAACGCCTCTTCATTAATATCATATACGGATACTCTAAATCCATAAAAAGCGGTTTGAAAAGCTATTTGACTTCCCAACACTCCACTACCAGCGACCAGAACCTTTTTAATATCCAAAACAGTTCACTCCTTTATACTCTAATAACTATTAGTTATTTTCTATTTTGTCATTATTATGTATTCAGAAATAAGAAATATAATTGTCTATTTAGCTAAGGTTGAGCTGATGGAAAATTTCAATTACCAATTGAAAAATAAAGGAAAAAAATTAAATACATGTTAAAATTGAGCAAGGATCACAATTTAGCAAAATAGGATTATATACATAGAAAGGAAGAATATAGTGGAATTGAGAATAATACGAGAAGATACGGATGAATCTAAAAAAAATATTAATGAACGATTGTATTATTTTAATCTCGCACACTTTCCTGAGGACTTGAGAGGGAGATATGAGGAAGTTAACTTATTTATAAAGGATGAAAAGGATCAAGTGCTAGGAGGGATAATGGGAGAAATATGCTGGAATTGGCTAGAAATTCATGTTTTGATAATGGATGAATCGCTACGTAAAAACGGATATGGTTCAAAGTTATTGATGGAGGCAGAGAAAATAGCTAAGGAAAGAAAATGTGACTTCATTAAACTGGATACTTTAAGCTTTCAGGCATTAGAGTTTTATAAAAAACATGGGTATGAAGTGTATGGAACTCTGCCTAACGTTGGTCGGGACTTTGACCATTATTACATGAAAAAAGATTTAGTGTATTAAAATAGATAGGGGTTAATTTAATGAACATGCAAACTCTACATATGCTCGATATAGCATACTGTGAAACATTTACTAGAAGAACTGATAGATCATGGGGGATTCTATTTTGTAACGAGAATCAGCCTGACTACTATGACGCTAATCATGCGAGAATAATGACTGCCTGCGACAATTCACGTGAAGTAGCTGAAGAAGTCATTCACTTTTTTCAATCCAAAAATATTGTACCGAGGTTCTACATATATGACGTAGAAAACCAGCAAGACTTACTGACCGAACTAAAATCTAGAAAGTTTAAATATGAAGAATTGATTAGCCCTGTACAATTATGGAATGACAAAGTTATTGATATCTCCGCTGACCCCAAGGTGACAATTGAAAAAGTGACAAATGAAAATTACCGAGAAGCGATTGAGATAGAGGGAAGTATAAAAGAGTTCGGTGGTCTAGAAGTAATGGAAAAGGTTTTTGAGGAGCAATTTAATCACCCAGCATTCACTCATTATCTCCTTCGTTATGATGGGGTAGCCTGCTCCACGGCTTGTATTTTTGAAGACGGCAATCAAGCTAGAATGGAAAGTGTAGCAACATTAGAAGCATTTAGAGGAAAAGGATTAATTGGACAAATCATTCATCATATTCAGCAAGAAGCTACAAAAAAGGGAATTGAAAAGCTATGGGTTTTCCCTATAAATGAAGCCATCGAAAAGGTCTATCAAAAATATGGTTTTGAGACAGTACATAAAGCAGTAGCGGGTCATGCATTTTTAAGTGGGAAGAGTATTAAAGAAATTCAAAGTTAATCTTCATGATAGCTTGGTTCGTATTAATCGAACTAAGCTTTATTTATAAATCTCTTCATCTTTGTAGATTCAATTTATAGCTATCTATATGCCCATAACATTATATAAGTAAAAGAGGTTATTAAAATGAAATATGCCCGATTTTTATATTTTAGTATAGTATTTGTATTTATGGTGTTATTTATAAATCTATATATCCTTGCTGAACCATTCCACCATATCGTTTGTATGATTGTCGGTATAACTTTTATTATATCTACCTTTGTATATTATAAATATCAAGAAAAGAGTTGAAATGGCTTAATTAGCTATTCTTCATTTAATGCCTTAAAATAATTATCTATTGCTTCGGGGAGCACTTCTGCCCGAAGGATCGTTAGTTTTTTCGTCCCAGGACTGGTTTCTATAAGAACTGATTCTGTACCATCCTCATACTGAACTACAGTGAATTGCCGAATCATTGACGGGCTTCCTTTCTCGCTTTTTAATACGTCATATGCCTCTTCAGAAAAATATTGCTCATAGCCCTGCTCCAACAAATGGTGAACACTCGTGAATTCTTCGGAGAATCTTAACTCTTGATAAAGCTCTAAGGAATCTTCTGGCTTTGTGTAGTAGTCATATAACAATGGACCCAAAAAAATCACAACTATTAAAAATATCACAGTTATTTGAATGGTTGGTTTCCTCATATCACCCTTCCTCCCTTTAAATGCTAAAAGAAACACTGTTCGTAGATGTAAATTTATATGATTATACCATGTGAATTATAAATGGGGTATATTTCCAAAAAGAAGCAATCGGATTGTCTCGAGTTTAAAGAGTAGTTTATTTACAAAAAATATATGAAGGAGTAGATGAGGATGTATAAGCCAGGAATGGTTTCCAATTGGGTTGATAATATCCTGTTAGATGGGTACGTGGATGTAACTTATAATGAGGATACCACGCAGCTGGCGATTTTGAATTCGTAATTACTACTAGGTACGAATAAAAGGAATAAACAATTTGCATTTATTTTGACTTTTCGTTTGACTTTTTTAATTCCAAATATTACAATCAAGTTAAGGTTAACGAAGTGTTAATCAAAATACCTTTGAAAAAGAATTTTTTCTTCAGAAGGAGTGATACACATGTCTAACGAAGAAGCATTAAAGCAGTATGATATCAGAAAATATAAAACACCGGACGGCTATACATCAGATATCGCAGTTTTTACAATAGTTGCAGAGAACAAGGAAGAGCATAAACCACCTATCATGTCTCTGAAGCTAATGCTGATCCAGCGGGCTTTACTAAACGCGGAAGGCGATACAAATATAGAGGCAGGAAAATGGGCGCTACCAGGAGGTTTTGTCCAAGAGGATGAAACAGCATTGGAAGCCGCTAAGAGAGAGCTTGAGGAAGAAACAGGCGTTGAAAATGTGCTGATCAAACATTTCGGAGTGTATGACACACCTGGTAGAGATCCCCGAGGATGGATAATTACGAATGCACATTACGCTATTGTTCCGATGGATTACCTTTCTAAAAGAAAAGCTGCAGATGATGCAGCAGAAGTGGAGTTATTCTCTATTGAGGAAGTATTAAATCTTCCATTAGCATTCGACCATCGGGAAATCATTACAGATGCTATTCACATGATTACAAATGATTTGCTCCAAACGACTGTTGCTAAAAACTTCTTGCCAAAACATTTTACTTATTCAGAGCTTCAGGCAGTATTAGCAACTGTAACCGATGAACCCGGTATTCTAAGCGAGCAATCCTTTGCTAGGAAAATAAAGACACTTCCATTTATTCAAAAAGTGGAAGGGATGAAGACCCAGAGAACATCTAAGTCTCCTGCGGCATTATACGAATTTTTGGAAATGGATATTGTGAAGTCTATTTACACGGCCAGATATTAATTTTTTTATTATCAATGATTAACAATTTGTTTATTAAAACAATAGGTAGGAGGAAAATAAAATGAAAGCACTTATTAACATTGATTACACGAATGACTTCGTTGCGACGGATGGTGCGTTGACGTGCGGGAAGCCAGGTCAAGATATTGAACAAGAAATTACGCGACTAACAGAAACTTTTATCAAGGAAAATCAGTACGTAGTGTTTGCAATAGACGTACATCATTTAAATGATCCGTATCATCCGGAAACCAAATTGTTCCCTGCTCACAATATAGAAGGAACAGAAGGTCGACAATTATACGGTAGCCTGCAGGAGATATATGAATCGCATAAAGAGAGCAAGCAAGTATATTGGATGGACAAAACAAGATATTCAGCTTTCGCAGGAACGGATTTAGAGATAAAGCTACGCGAAAGAGGAATTACCGAGGTACATTTAGTTGGAGTATGTACGGATATTTGTGTGCTTCATACTGCAGTGGACGCATACAACAAAGGCTTTAAAGTCATTGTGCACAAGGATGCAGTCGCTAGTTTCAATCAAGTAGGACATGACTGGGCTCTAGGTCATTTCCAAGGGTCTATAGGGGCAGAGGTTATTTAATCGAAATTTAGACTGGGAGGTTTGTGCAATGGAACGATTGTATAAAGACGATAGCTTAGCTCTTCATACGGACCTGTATCAAATTAATATGGCCCAAACGTATTGGAGAGATGGATTTCATAATCAAAAATCGGTGTTCGAGGTTTATTTTCGTAAGCTACCATTTGGGAATGGCTATGCTATTTTTGCTGGTCTGGAGAGAGTGATTGAATTTATCAACCACTTCCATTTCTCAGAGACAGATATCGATTATTTAAGAGACCAAGGCTATGAAGAGGAATACTTAAATTACTTGAAGGGTATCCGATTTACTGGTACATTACGAAGCCTTAAAGAAGGCGAGCTAGTTTTCCCGAATGAGCCAATTATGCGTATAGAGGCTCCTCTTGCCGAGGCTCAACTTATTGAAACACCTCTTTTGAACATTATTAACTATCAAACGCTAATTGCTACAAAGGCAGCACGAATTAAACAAGTAGTTGGTGGTGATATAACATTGGAATTTGGTACTCGTCGAGCACAGGAAATGGATGCTGCTATCTGGGGCACAAGAGCAGCTTATATTGCAGGCTTCGATGGAACTTCCAATGTGAGAGCCGGAAAACTGTTTGGAATTCCTATTGCTGGTACACACGCACATTCATTGGTTCAGGCTTATATCGACGAATATACAGCATTCACCAAGTATGCAGAGAGTCATAAGGATTGTGTGTTTTTAGTGGATACGTACGATACATTGAGATCTGGTGTGCCCAATGCCATCCGAGTAGCGAAGGAACAAGGAGATAAGATTAATTTTAAGGGTATTCGGTTAGACAGCGGTGACTTGGCCTACTTATCTAAAGAAGCTAGAAAAATGCTAGATGAAGCAGGATTTAAAGATACCAAAATATCTGCCTCGAATGATTTAGACGAGGCGACGATTCTTAACCTGAAGGCGCAAGGGGCAAAAATTGATATGTGGGGAATTGGGACGAAGCTGATTACCGCCTATGACCAACCCGCCCTAGGAGCAGTCTATAAAATAGTATCTATTGAAGGCACGGACGGAGAGATGGTAGATACCATTAAAATAAGTGCAAATCCTGAAAAAGTTTCGACACCTGGCTTGAAAAAGGTATATCGAATCATTAATCGGAACAATGGTAAATCAGAAGGGGACTACATTGCATTAGAAACCGAAGATCCTCAACAAGAAGAACGATTAAAGATGTTCCATTCGGTCCATACATTTATAAGTAAGTTTGTTACCAATTTTGAGGCAAGAGAGCTGCACCATACAATTTTTGAAAACGGCAAGCTTACGTACGAAACTCCTTCTATACTAGAGATTCGAGAAAATGTTCAAGAAAATCTGGAGCTACTTTGGGATGAATATAAGCGCCCGTTAAATCCAGAAGAGTATCCGGTCGATCTGAGTCAAAAATGCTGGGATAACAAGATGAATCGCATCGCAGAAATTAAAGAAAAAACACAGCAAATGATGAAACAGAAAAAATAGCTTATAGGAGGAGTTAATATGGCTAGGATCGGAATCTATGGATCTTCCTTTGATCCCATCACGAATGTCCATTTATGGACAGCAAGTACGGTGGGGCGCAGATGTCGTCTAGATAAAGTCGTCTTTCTTCCTTGTTCACACAAAAGAAGAGATAAAGAGATGAATGTTGCTGACAACCATCGTTGGAATATGATCTTACTCGCTATCGAAAACAATGAAAAATTCGAGGCAGATGATTATGAGATGAATCAGGAAGCCTGGAATGCCAATACGTATCAAACGATGAAGCATTTCAAAGAAAAATACCCAAATGATGAAGTGTTCTTCATCATGGGAGCAGATTTACTAGTTGATATAGGTGCAGGTAAGTGGAAAAACGGTGAAGATCTAGTAAAAGAAAATAAATTTATAGTCATGGCGAGGGACGGAATTGATATGCTCAAGGTAATCAGCAAGTCCCCTATCCTGAGAAACAACGATGAAGGTTTCCACCTCATAGACAAGGGACTAGCAATGGAGATCAGTTCCTCCTATATTAGAGATGAATTCGCAATGGGTGGGGAGCCGAGATATCTTCTACCAGATAAATGTTATGAGTATATCCTAGAAAATACACTCTATCAACGGAAATAAATGAAGGCGCCTGTATTGAAAGTAAAACAGGCGTCTTTTTTAGTTTAGATATTAAGCTATATAAAGTTCTATTATCTTTCCACAAAAGTGTATTCATGACAAAAATAGCGAAACAGTCTCTAGTACAGGATAATCTACTACTATATAATATAGGATGCATGAAAGAACAATTGGAACGGGGAAAAATTATTGACGCACATTCTAGTAGTAACATTAGCAGGTATCATAAGCTTGTTTCTTAGTTTATATATACGAGTTAAAGCCAAAGATGCCCCGGGAGTAAAGCCGTATATTTTCGTTACAATATTGTCATCGGTTTTCACATTTGCTTATGCCTTTGAATTAGCAAGCACGACCTTAAAAGAAATGAAGTTTTGGCTTGGAGTTGAGTACCTTGCTATGCCATTCATTCCTGTATTTGTTCTATTTATGTGTATGGAGTATGTAGGACGCAAGATTAAAACATGGAACTATGCTATTTTCGTCATTCCCATCACTACGATATTTATGATGCAAACGAATGATCTTCATCATCTTTATTATAAATCAATGAAAATAAATAACGATGGTCCATTCCCATTATTAGAGCTAGAATGGGGTCCTTGGTTTAATATTCATGCCGTTTTCCTATTTGTATGCTTAACAATATCTGTCTTCATCTTACTAAGAGAATACCGTAAATCTTTATTTTTATTTCGTATGCAAACTTTGTTGATGGTGGCAGGTTTTATTACTCCTGTAATAGCGAATTATTTCTATTTAAATGATTGGAGTGAAGGGATAGATCTTGGTCCGATTTCTTTAAGTATTACCTTTACATTCCACGGGGTAGCTCTTATATCCTTACAAATGTTCAATGTCGCTCCCATAGCGAGGGATAGTGTATTTGAAAGCCTGAAGGAGGGAGTGCTTGTTTTAAATCAAAACAAGGTGATCGTGGATTATAATAAAGCAGCACTAATTGTAATTCCGACTTTAAGTAGTCATCATATTGGAAAACCGATTGCAGAGATTCTCGTTGAAAATCCTGAACTTATAGAGAGATTAGATGAAGAAATAGAGTCTGACTATACTAGCTTACTAGATGAGCAAGTTACACACTTTCGAATTAATTTTACAGAAGTGATGAATAAAAATGGGTTACAGGTCGGTAAAATTATTACCTTTATTAATGTTACGGAAAAAGTTCAGATGGAAGAAAAATTAAAACAATTGGCAAGCATAGATGGGCTTACCCAGGTATTAAACCGTACATTCTTTATGAAAAAAACGGAAGTAGTATTTGATGATATATCGATAGATAGAGGTAATATTTCTATTGTCATGTTTGATATAGACCATTTCAAAAGAGTAAATGACACGTATGGACATGAGGCAGGAGATGTAATCCTGACTAGCGTCACAAGCATAGTAAAGAAAAATTTACGCTCCACGGACTATATGGGTCGCTACGGAGGGGAAGAGTTCATTATTTGTATGCCTGACACTTCTTTGATGGAGGCTGCTAATAGAGCAAATATAATTCGAAAAGCAGTAGAAGATAGCTTAGTCGCTTTTAATAATGAAGAAATACAAGTAACATCAAGTTTCGGGATCTCTCATGCTCTTCTGGAAGATGGAGAGGATAGATATTCCATTCAACAGCTAATTAGAGAAGCTGACCAAGCGTTATATACTGCAAAAAATAAAGGTAGGAACTGTGTGGCATTATATAATGCTGACGAACTGTTACTTCAAATTTAATAAAGACAAGTGAGACTGGGACAAAACCATCCTCTTAAATGAAAAAGCCGATGAAATTTTACAATAAGTAAAATTTCACCGGCTTTAT